>CALYQY010000089.1 GCA_945291235.1 uncultured Gilliamella sp. | reverse complement strand
TTTTTTGCTTAAACACCTATATTTTCTGAAACTTTTTGACAGACACTAACTTTTTTAAGCTTTCCGCCAGGGATTAGTTGGCTTTTTAAACAGATCCCTTCGTTAATGTTTAGAATATTCCATTTAGTTATATCCATAGGCAAACTGGTTATTAGACGATACCTCGATAATTATTAATAATTGTGCAAAAGGATAACAAGAATTATTGAGGATTGTTGGGTGGCTTCACATATTTTAGATTTTTTAGTTTTAGGTAATAACTTTGGCACCAGTGAAATGCGAGCGGTTTGGTCGGAACAAAATCGCTTAGAAAAGCAAGTTGAGGTGGAAGTTGCGTTAGCACAAGCGCAAGGTGAATTAGGTGTTATTCCTGCCGATGTAGCAAAAACCATTGTGAGTAAAGCCAATGCCGCTCAATTATCCCTTGAAGAAATTGCCGAACAAGCAGCTAAAGCTAAGCACTCGTTAATGTCTACCATTAACGCCCTTCAACAGCAAGTTGGTCAAGCCGGTCAATTTATTCATTATGGTGCAACCACCCAAGATATTGTCGATACCGCAACGGTGTTGCAGTTAAAACAATCTTTTTCCATTATTGAACGTGATACCAAGCTGGTCGCTCTTGAGTTAAAACGTTTAGCCAAACAGTATCAATATTTACCAATGGTTGGGCGCACCCATGGTATGCAAGCGTTACCGACGACCTTTGGTTTTAAGCTGGCAGTCTGGCTTGATGAGTTTGTCCGTCATCTACAGCGGTTAAACGAAATCAAACAACGGGTGCTGGTGGGGAATATCAGTGGTGCAATTTGTACTTATGCCTCAATCGGTAAACTGGGATCGCAAGTTGAAGAACGTGCTTTATCTCGACTAGGACTTAATACCCCTAATATTGGCTGGCAAGCAGCACGTGATCGCTTTTCCGAATATGCCTCAGTCATTGCACTTATCAGCGGCAGTTTAGGCAAAATTGGCAATGAGTTTTATAACTTAATGCGCACTGAAATTAATGAAGTGGAAGAGCCGTTTTCTGACGGTAAAATCGGTTCAACCACCATGCCTCATAAACGCAATCCCGCAGCTTTAGAAGGCCTTGCCAGTTTAACTGCGCCTTTATTAAAAAGTGTGGCATTGATCCATGAATCGATGAAAGTTGAACATGAACGTGACGCCATGAGCTGGCGAGCGGAGTGGATCGCCCTGCCGGAAATTAACCTCTATATTTCAGCACAATTACAAACAGCGTTAGCGGTGCTTAAAGGTTTGAAAGTCAATGCCGATCGTATGTTAGCCAATTTATCTCTACAAAATGGCTTACTGCTGTCAGAAAAAGTGATGTTTGAAATAGGTAAACGGCTAGGCAAGCAGACTGCACATCATTTGGTTTATCAATGTGCGATGCGAGCGTTTGAGCAAAATCAACCGTTTAAAACCGTGTTACTGGCCGATCCAAATTTAAATCAAGAATTTAGCGAAGCCGAACTTGATAGCTGGCTCGACCCAATTAACTATCTTGGTTTGGCACCGGAAAAAGTCGATCAGGTTATCGATTATGCTGAGCAAAGTGGAGTACTAGCATGAGCGTTCGCCTGATCACCCACGCCGATATTCCTGCTTATCAACGGCTGTTACATGATGCCTATCAAGCTACCACGCAATTAGGGATCCATTTCGCTGCCGCAACGGTCACGCCAGAACAAATCGCCCGGCATATTGATTCAAATGCTGTTTATGTTTTTGAAAAACAGGGGCAATTAGTTTCAACGTTAAGCATCCGTTTTCCGTGGGGCAATAATCCCGGGCCTTATGGGTTACCGCATTTAGGTTGGTTTGCAACTTGTCAGCACTATAAAGGACAAGGTTTTGGCAATGCGTTATGGGAATTTGTTGAAAAGCAGATTTTAATTAACCAGCTAAAGTTACCCGCCGTCACCCTCGGCACAGCGGCAAATCACCCATGGTTAGCGCAGATTTATATTAAAAAAGGCTACCATGAAATTGGTCAAGCCGATTTAACCGCTGATCACACCACTATCTATTTTGAAAAAATATTTAATCATCAAAGCTACAGCGAATGGCAAAACAGGAGTACCAAAGTATGCAAACCATAAAAACCCTATGTTCAGCAGCGTTAATCGCTAGCTTAACCTTATTAACGGCATGCGATAACCAATCGAAAACTCAAGCCCCCGAAAAGACCGTTATTAAAGTCGGTTCAACCGGTCAAAGTTATCCTAATGGTTATAAGCAGGATGATAAATTAGTCGGTTTTGATGTGGAAGTAACACAAGCCATTGCCAACGAGTTAGGTTATCAAGTTGAATGGGTGATTGCTGAATTTGGTGGCTTAATGGGGCAGTTTGATTCGGGGCGATTAGATACCATTGCCAATGCCGTTGCCATTACGCCAGCCCGTCAAGCTAAGTATGATTTTTCCAATGCTTACAGCTTTTATGGTAGCCAAATTGTGACACATAAAGATAATCAAACCATTAACACTCTGCCCGACTTTAACGGCAAAACTATTGCCGGCGTTTTAGGGTCAAATCATATTAACAATCTGAAAAAAGCCTTCCCGAATAATGAGATCACCATTAAAACTTACGAAACAAGGGACGGAGCGATGTATGATACGGAATATCAGCGTGTTGACGGTTATGTGAATTCTAAACCGATTTTACTGGCCGAAATCAAACGCAAAAATTTACCGTTTAAATTAGTCGGTGATCCAATCACTATCGAACAAGTGGCGTTCCCATTTAGTAAAGATGAGAAAGGTCAGGCGCTGCGTGAAAAATTTAATCAAGCTTTAGAAAAGTTACGTGCTAATGGCACCTTGAAAAATCTATCGATTAAATATTTTGGCGAAGATATTACCTCATGAATTTTAATATAGACTATTTTTTTGGCGTGTTTGGACAGATATTACCGTATTTGCCGGTCACGCTTTTTATTGCGATAGTCTCAATATCATTTGCCATTGTTTTAGGATTGGCTATCGCCCTGTTGCGTAATAACAAGATAATAATTGTTGACGCGATTTTTTCGCTGTTTATTTCGCTATTTCGTGGTATACCGTCGGTCGTGTTACTGTTTATTATCTATTACGGATTACCGCAAATCTTTCCGGTATTAAAGCAAATGGGCGCAACTACGGCGGCCATTATCTGCTTTAGCCTAAAATATGCAGCCTATTTAGCCGAAATCTTTCGGGCGGGTTTGGCATCGGTCGATATCGGTCAGAAAGAGGCGGGGTTGACATCGGGTTTAACTATCTTTCAAGTTTATCGAGGCATAATATTACCACAAGCAATGGTTAACGCCCTGCCCAATACCGGTAATATGTTTATCTCGTTACTTAAAGATTCATCAGTAGCTTTTTTTGTCGGTGTGCAAGAGTTACTTGCCGCAGGGAAGATGTTAACGGCCAACTCTTTTCTCTATTTTGAAACCTATTTAGCGGTGGGTATTGTCTATTGGCTTACTGTGGTCGCTTATTCGTGGCTACAAAAGCAGTTAGAACGAAAACTGACTAAGCCATATCATCGTTAAAGGAGGCGGATTATGATTAAGGTATTAGAGCTATCAAAAAGGTTTGCCAATAATCCAGTATTAAAAGAAATTAACCTAAATGTAAAACAAGGTGAAGTGGTGGCAATTATTGGTCCGTCAGGTTCGGGAAAATCCACCTTATTGCGTTGCTTAAATTTATTAGAAAAACCCGACAGCGGCATTATCCAAATTGGCGAGGTGACGCTTGATTGTCAGCACTATAATCACAGGCAAGAGACCGAATTGCGTAAACAGTCGGCAATGGTGTTTCAACACTATAACTTGTTTAAAAATAAAACGGCGTTAGAAAACATTACTTATCCGTTAATCGTTGGCCAAAAAATGGATAAGAAACAGGCGTTGCAACGAGGGCTGTGGTTACTTGAAAGGGTGGGCATGGTTGATTATGCCAATCAATATCCGATCACGTTATCCGGCGGGCAACAACAACGCATTGCTATCGCCAGAGCGCTGGCAGTCAGACCGAAAGTGTTGTTATTTGATGAGCCAACCTCCGCACTCGATCCGGAGCGGGTGCACGAGGTGTTACAAGTGATGCTGCAACTTGCTAAAGAAAATATCACAATGATTATTGTGACGCACGAAATGGAGTTTGCTAAATATGTAGCCGATCGGATTATCTTTATGGCTAACGGCATTATTGTTGAGGAAGGCTTAGCAAAATCAATTATCGACAATCCCCAAAATGCCTTAACCCAACGCTTTTTACGGCAATTAACGGATGATATCGATTTTCAAATTTAGTTAACTGTTTAACCGCAGTTAATTAACCGCCAACTGAGGTAAAAACCGAGCTTGATTACAGCGTCAACCAATGGCGCTGTAAAAATTGATCTAAACTTAACCCGTTTGCCAGTTGTTCAATATCGGCCAATAAATTATCGGTTTTTTGCTCATCCCCGACTGCTTGCAGTAGTTTTAAGCGCATCTGCTCATTGGTATAAGGATTTTGTGGTGATCCTTTAGGAAAATCAATCCGCTGTGAAAGCTTATTACCGCACAAAAATTCGATTTCAACAACCACATAGCGATTTGACGGCTTATGACAGGTATTGGCCGTTTGATAATGGCGTTGCATTTTTTGCATTAACGACACAATATTGTCAGCAATCGGCTCAGGGGAAAAACGTTCAAAATCAAGTGGATAACCCAGCAGCGTCAAGGCTAAAATATATTCCGCGGAAAACCGCCCCTGCTCACCGGTTGTCGGGGATTGGTAAATTAACGCCGCATCGCTTTTCGGTGGCGCAAAACAGAGGGTAATGTTGGCAATGTTATCCGGCTTAAATTTTTGCTGCTGATAAAGTAATTGCCCAGCATCGGCAATGTAAGCAGCCGCTGAACAATAAGAGTAGGTTTTAAACCATAGCCCAGGCTCAACGATTTTCCACGGTTTTGCCCATTGTTGTAAGGTTAATTGCTCATTATTCTGCCCATAAATAGCTAAAAAACCGAGGTTTTCATCTAAAAAATTTTGATCGGCAGTCAAACCCGCTCTTAACCATTCAACGGTTTGCAATGCTTGTTGAGCGGCTAGCCCGGCATGTAAAAACTTAATCGGTGTCCCCATTAACAAGCGCATGCCGGCGGCTTGAGTCGCCGCTAAAGCAAAAGCTTCGGTTAAAAAAGGTTCTTGATATAAGTAGCAAATGGCGACTGTTGCGGCAATGCCGCCTAAAGTGGCCGTCGCATGCCAACCTTTTTCATAATGGTAGGGATTGACACTTTTTCCCAACAATGCCATAACTTCAATCCCGATCACATAGGCGGTTAAAAAGCGCCGGCCGTCAATATTTGTTGGTGGTTTATCTAACCGTACACTGGCAAACAGTGCAGATAAAATGACGGCTGAAGGGTGACCTCGTACATCGGCGTGGACATCATCATAATCCAGACAGTGTGCTTGAAAACCATTAAATAGCGCCGCTTGACGAGCGGTCGCTAACTGCTTGCGACCAACCAGCCATGCTCGTTGGTGCCCGCCTTCATCGGTTAACCACGCCAGCAATTTTTGCGCATCTGCATCATTATGCGCTTGTAAGCTACTGGCAAAATAGTCAGTAACGCCGGCAATGGCTCGACGGATAACAATGCGATCACTGATTACTGGTGTCTGTTGGATAATCTGCGCTAATTGTTGAGCTAAATTCATGGACTGTTCTCGTCATGGGTTAATGGCTGCTTATATTTTTAATAAACGCTATTTGGCTAGGTTTAATGAATCATATCACTTAATCGGTTTAGATAAATATGTTTGATCACTATTTTCTATGTTAAAATGCTCGACCTTCGTTAATCATAATCTGATAAAGTCACCGGTTATTATGTCAATTTGTTATATTGCTTTAGGTAGCAACCTTGATGATCCTTTTGCTCAAGCTAATCGTGCTATTGCAGCGTTAAAACAGTTACCTAATTCCAGCGTGTCTGCGGTATCACCTTTTTATCGCAGTAAACCTTTAGGACCGCAAGATCAAAATGATTATCTTAATGCAGTTATCAAACTGACCACCACGCTATCACCCATTGACTTACTCGATCATCTGCAAGCAATTGAAAAATCGCAAGGGCGAGTTCGTAAAGATAATCGTTGGGGCGCAAGAACGTTAGATCTCGATATTTTACTTTATGATGATTTAATCATCGACAGTGAAAGATTAACTATTCCACATTATCATATGAAAAACCGAGAATTTGTGCTTTACCCGCTGTTTGATATCGCACCCGATCTTATTCTACCTGATAACGATAACTTGTCTGATTTAGTTTCCAAATGTTGTGAAAATGGAATAAAAAAGTGGAATAAGTAATTATCTTTATTAATAACAGATAGTTGTCGTTTTTGATTTATTTTTCAGCAAAAAAATATTAAAAAAAATTTGCCAAAGGCTAATTTATTGCTATAGTTTAGCGCTTGCAAATAATCTGTACTTAAGGGGATTGCTGTGAAAAAGGAACAAAAATTAAATACATCTTCTCTTAGCCTACTTTCAATTGCTGGGCTAGAGCCTTATAAAGAGGCAAAAGATGAGGAGTATATGAATCCTAAGCAATTGAAACATTTCAAACTTATCTTAGAAGCATGGCTTTCACAACTTCAAGGTGAAATGGGGAAAACTGTGTCTCACATGCAAGATGAGGCTGCTAATTTTCCAGATCCAGCTGACCGGGCAACACAAGAAGAAGAGTTCAGTTTAGAATTACGTGCTCGTGATAGAGAACGAAAACTTATCAAAAAGATTGAAAAAACATTAAAGAAAATCGAATCCGATGATTTTGGTTATTGTGACTCTTGTGGTATTGAAATCGGTATTCGTCGTTTAGAAGCAAGACCAACAGCGGATTTATGTATCGACTGTAAAACGCTTGCAGAACTCCGCGAAAAACAAATGGGTATATAATTCCCATTTAATCAATAAATTATCTTCATTAATCCGATATGCCTAAACGCTATATTGGTCGTTTTGCCCCGTCGCCTTCAGGGCCACTTCATTTTGGTTCATTGGTGACGGCTCTGGGTAGCTATCTTCAAGCCAAATCTAACCAAGGTAAATGGTTAGTTCGGATTGAAGATATCGACCCGCCCCGTGAGGCGAAAGGGGCATCATCCCTTATATTAAAAACACTTGAAGCCGTTGGCTTACATTGGGATGACAATGTATTGTATCAATCAGCTTGTAGCGAGCGCTATTTAGATATACTGCATTCACTATTAGCTAAGCAGCAAGCTTATTATTGCAACTGCACCCGTGCGCGCATTCACCAACTTGAAAATGGTATTTATGATAATTATTGTCGCCAGCGATATTTAACCATTGGTCAGGGGCAACCTTTAGCGATTCGCTTAGCACAACATCATCCGATTTTTCAGTTTGAAGATAAAATTCAAGGTTTACAAACAGTTGAACCAGCTAAGGCAAGGGAAGATTTTATTATTCATCGAAAAGACGGGCTATTTGCCTATAATTTGGTTGTGGTGTTAGATGATCATTATCAAGGCATTAGCGAAATTGTGCGAGGTGCGGATCTATTGCCGGTTACCGCTCAACAAATTTCGCTTTATCAGTTGTTTGGCTATCCGGTGCCAACTTACTGCCATTTACCGCTCGTGTTGGATAATCACGGAAATAAACTTTCCAAGCAAAATCACGCTAAACCGATTGATTTAAACAATTTAACAGCGTTAACCGTTCAAGCTCTACAATTTTTAGGGCAACCTATCTTGCCGGATTGGCGAGATGCCAGCCAAACCGAACTGCTGCAATGGGCGATTGAACACTGGCAGTTAACCGATGTGCCACAACAAAATCGCCTATCACCCGCCAATATAGGATAGATTTGGTAACATACCGATCTGATGCTCTTGCAGTAAATGTTTTTCCGGTTTTATCATTAATGAAGCGAGGATTCGAGCTTTAAGTTGGGCTTTTTGCGCTGGACTAACCAATAAGTCACGCAAATCAACCGCCGCTTGCCCAAATAGACAGTAATGCAACTGACCCAATGATGAGACTCGCAAACGGTTACAACTTTTACAAAAATCTTTTGAATACGGCATAATCAGCCCGATCTTGCCTTGATAGTCGCTATGCGCATAAACCTTAGCCGGGCCGGATAACGGCGCTTTGGGCTGTAACTGCCAACCTTGCTCAATTAATTGCCGCTCAATCATTTGACCGGAAAAGTGATAACGTTGAAAAAAAGGCTGACTTTCAGCAGTTTCCATTAGTTCAATAAAGCGTAATTCAACCGGTCTATCTTTAAGCCAAATCAGGTAATCAGACAGGTTATCGTTAAGATTTTTCATCAATACAGTATTAATTTTAACTTTTTTAATGCCGACTTCTAACGCTTTTTCAACACCTAAAATTAATGAAGTTAATTTATCTTGCCCGGTGATGAGCTTAAACACGTGTGGCGAAAAACTATCAATACTCAGATTAATAGCGTTCAGACCGGCTTGCTGCCAATGCGCAACATTTTTTAATAAACGTGATCCATTGGTGGTTATTGCCAGTTCAGTCACACTCGGATAAGTGGCTATCAGCGATAGAATATCAATAAAATCACGACGTAAGGTCGGCTCGCCACCAGTTAAGCGAATTTTATGCACGCCAAGTTCGGTAAATGTTGAGACAACATTACCGATCTCATTAAGCGATAAAAACTGATGTTCTTTGTTGGGGCGATAACCGTCAGGCAAACAGTATTGACACTGAAAATTACACTGCTCGGTAATCGACAAGCGTAGATATTGAAATCGACGCT
>CALYQY010000088.1 GCA_945291235.1 uncultured Gilliamella sp. | reverse complement strand
GAAACTCTGTCATGTGCATATTAACCTCGATACTAAAAAGCAAATTTATTTAATTTAAATGGTGAACCTAATGATTATTTTTCGATAATCATGCGTATTGGTTCATAATCAGCAGCATTAATTGGCGAATGTGTTTCAAAATACTGTTTTACAACATCCGCATCACGATAACCAGTATCCACATAAGTAGGTAATGTGTTGATTATCGGATAGCCGTCTCCGCCCATCGCTAAAAAATCCAATGTCACCAGACGATACTTCTTTTGTAAGTCAATGGGTTGTTGATTGATTTTGACATTTTCAATATTTTCACCTGAGCGCGTTAAGGTAATATTTCTTAGATGAGTAAAGCCACCCGATCCTTGCTTTTTGCTCAATGCAACGTTAAGGTAGTCAATCAATTCACGTCCGGTTAACTCGACATAAACCACACTATTGCCAAAAGGTTCAACTTTAAGAATATCTCGATAAGCAATATCGCCTTCAATCAATGAATCTCGAATCATCCCACCCGATAAGATACCCAAGTCTGCACCTGTCTTTTCAATAAAAGCACTGAGTAATAATTGTCCTAAATTACTTTGCTGATATCGGACAATATGGCGATCGCCTTCAAGTCGACCGACTAATTCGCCGCTTTTAATTGACAGTTTTTTTCTGCCTTGTTCTTGATAAGGTTGCAATATCTGCAATAGTTGTGGATCTTGAGGGATCTCAGTGGTGTAAAACTCAAGGCGTTTAGTGTCGTTGCCATTATCCACTTCTTTTTTAAGGTTAATAGGAATTAATTGATAATTTTTAAGTGTCAATTTTCCATTTAGAAATTCAAAATCTGCTCTACCTACGTATTTTCCCCATTCGTGAGCCTGTACTATCCAAGTCCCATTTTGTTGATCAGGTGCGCAAGGTGTACCGGGAACATATTCAGTGACTCGTTTATTTGCACTTGCCATACAAACCGGATTTTGAGAATGTCCGCCTACAATCATATTTAATTCGCCCGATTTTAAGCCTCGGGCTAATTCTACATCACCCGGCGCCATTGAACCGTGTTCACCATTTTCGTAGTGTCCCATATGGGTCACGGCGATAATCATATCTGGGTGTTCGTTTTGTTGAATTTGAGCAATCACTTTTTGTGCTTCAGGTAATGTTTGGCGAAACTCAACACCTTGCGTATTCATGGGTGAAGCGAGATAAATGGTATCATCAGTGGTAAGACCAAAAACGGCAACTCGGATACCATTTAAGTCAAACATTTTATAGGCATCAAAGACACGATTATCCGTGCCTTTGAAGTAAGTATTAGCAGACAAAAAAGGAAAATGTGCCAATTGTTGCTGTTCACGAATGATAGATAACGGATGATCAAATTCATGATTACCAACAGCCATAGCATCATAGCCTATTTCGTTCATGCCAATAAAATCCGGTTTAGCTTGAAGTACATCAGATTCGGGCACACCTGTATTAATATCACCACCTGACAAAAGTAATAATGTTCCACCTTTGGCGGTAACTTCTCTTCTGATGTCATCTACCACCGTTTTTTGAGCGGCAAGCCCATATTCACCAATTTCATTTTGCCAAAAACGACCATGATGATCGTTCGTATGTAAAATGGTGAATTGATAGGGTTGATTCTCTTTCCAAGAATGGGCTATTGGCTGTTGCGTGATAGCATCTGCTATTGAATTGGCCGAAAATAGTCCCAAAGCAAGGACTAGTGATAGTTTTTTAGTTATATTTAAATAATACATGGTGTCTCCTAATTCCTTATAGACAATCACTACTCCGTAATGACCTTATAAATTAATGTTGGCACGTGCGCATTATCACTAATAGTGATATTGTCATACAGTTTTTGTTTGATCGCATCAAGTTTGTCAGTGCTAGCGTGGATGGTAAGTAAAGCTTCGCCTTGTTCCACTTTATCGCCGACTTTTTTATGTAACACAATACCTACCGCAGGATCGATGATATCGTCCTTCGTTGCACGTCCTGCACCTAATTGCATCGCTGCGATTCCGATTTGATCGGCAACAATACGAGAAACATAACCCGATTTAAGTGCTGGCAAGGCGATTTGGTAAGGGGCACTTGCTAATTTTTCAGGGTGATCAACCACTGAGCTATCACCACCTTGCGCTTCAATTAAGGTTTTGAATTTTTCAATCGCTTTGCCATTGTTTATTGTCTCTTGAAGTTTTACTCGTGCTTCATCAAGCGTTTTCGCTTTATTCGCTAACACTACCATTTGGCTGCCCAATGTCAGTACTAATTCAGTTAAATCTGAAGGACCTTGACCTTTTAAGGTATCAATGGCTTCTTTTACTTCTAGCGCATTACCAATTGCAAATCCAAGCGGTTGTGACATATCCGAAATTATCGCCATGGTTCTTCGTCCAATTTGATTGCCGATCTTGACCATTTCATAAGCTAATTTTTCTGAATCTGCCATCTCTCGCATCAATGCGCCATCACCGGTTTTCACATCTAAAACAATTGCATCGGCACCTGCAGCTAACTTTTTGCTCATAATCGAACTAGCAATAAGTGGAATTGAATTGACCGTACCGGTAACATCACGAAGTGAATAAAGTTTTTTATCAGCAGGCGTTAAATTACCCGATTGTCCAATAACTGACACACCTTTTTGATTGACTTGATCAATAAATTCTTGCTTATCTAATTCCATTTTAAATCCAGGGATTGACTCAAATTTGTCATTGGTACCCCCTGTGTAACCAAGTCCTCGCCCGGACATTTTAGCAACCGGTACACCAACGGCTGCCACTAATGGGGCAAGCACAAGGGTAGTGGTATCGCCAACGCCACCTGTTGAATGTTTATCAACTTTGATACCTTGAATTGAAGAGAGATCGACAGTATCACCCGAATGCATCATCGCTGTGGTTAAATCAGCACACTCTTTTGACGTCATGCCTTGATAGTAGATAGCCATTAATAGAGCACTCACTTGATAATCAGGGATTGTGCCATTAGTATAATTGGTAATAAAAAATTGGATTTCTTCAGTTGTTAGTGGATGACCATCACGTTTTTTTTCAATAATATCTACAAATCTCATTAATCTTCTCTCTTAATGTCAATATATTAGGTTAATATTACCTTGGTCTGTTTATTTGATGTTAAACGACGTTTAAATCAGTCAACATTTTTGCGCATAAATTGTATAATTTAATACGACATGACATTGTCATTTTTACTCATTTTTAGTGATAATTTTTTATTATAAGAATGTTTCTAGTCTAAATCACTGGGTGAAAATGACCAAGGTAATAACTCACCAACGGTTGTTTCTTGTATTTTTCCTTGCATATTTGTCAAAATTACGGGCATATCTTTAGCGCAAAATTCACTTATTACTTGGCGACAGGCTCCACAGGGTGAAATAGGTTCGTGGGTATCGCCAATGACAACTAATTTTTTAAATTTGCGTTTGCCTTCTGAAACGGCTTTGAAAATAGCGGTTCGTTCGGCACAGTTAGCCAATCCGTACGATGCATTTTCAACATTGCAACCTAAAATGACCTCGTCATCTTCAGTAATGAGTACTGCACCAACTTGAAATTTAGAATAAGGTACGTAAGCGTTTGAACGTGCGGTTTTAGCCAGTTCGATTAGTTTTTCAATTTTCATCATGATAATCCTGTTAGTTATACCTTGTTCTATTGATGTTTAGATTGCACATTCATCGGTGATTGTAAATCCAGACGATAAACCCCAAATCCTAGATTATCTTTTTCCACATAGCTTGTTGGATATAACGAATGTTTTTTGATAACTGCTTTGGCTTCTTCAGTTGGTGATGATTCAAAACGAATATCTAATTTGGTATTACTGGTTATCGGGGCAATTTGCCAGTTATTATCGACTGCCACCTTTACCTCCCCATTTTTATGGGTGGTGTTAGTGATATAAGCCGATAAAATCACTCTTAAATCATCGGGTGAATTAAATTTAACATTTTTGCTTCCCGTTCCCGGAAACGCACCGGTATAAGCACGATAATTATTTGTTGCTATCAAGAAGGTTTGATTAGGATCAATTGGTTTTTGTTGATAGGTTAAATTTTTAATTCGTTCAGACTGCGCATTGATTAGTTGGCAATTGCCATCGTAGCGAGCAGGCTGAGTA
Source organism: uncultured Gilliamella sp. (assembly GCA_945291235.1). The sequence goes on along the minus strand of CALYQY010000088.1, from coordinate 4,781 downwards.
ATATCAATTTGGTAATTTACGCCATCAATCGTATCGAAATTATACGTTCTGAAATGATCCCAATCTATTAAGTACTGCGGTGTCGTGACTTTCGTATCAATTTGATTATATACCCCTGCCGAACATTCAAGCCACTCTTTGACCTCTTTGCCGGTCACTTGGACGACTGATAACAGGTTAGGGTATAAGTAGATATCCGCTGCATTTCTAAATGTAAGATCGCCTTTTTTTACATCAACAAAAGCAGTTGGATCGTTTTTTCTACCGCCAGCCTTGAACGGGGCAATAGCCGATAAAACCGGTAAACCATCAAGATCTGGGTCACCTTGAATAAACTGTTTTACATATGCAATTTGCGCATCACTTATAATTTGTAATGCCGTGGTATCTTGAACTAAAGCCAAATAACTGGTGATATCACTATCAATTTTCCCAATCGGTTTTCCGACAAATTCACGTGTACCTTGGTGATCTTCTTTTAGTACGTGAGTAATATGTTGATCGGCATCAACCAGTGCTTTTTTGGTTTTCACGTCATAAATTGGGCGAGCTTGAGATTTACCTGAAGTCACTTGCCAATTTGAATTGTCACCATTTAGGACTAAATCAACAACGCCCAAATGGCTTCCCCATTGTCCGGGCATAACGGCAGGCACATGATTTATATTGCCGGTTTCAATATTAGTATTAGGTAATGATTTAAAATCGTCGCTTGGAAACACGCCATGTGAATGACCAAACATAATAGCATTGATACCCTCTACTTGACTTAAATAGTATACCGAGTTTTCGGCTAATGCTTTATAAGGTTCAGCAGAAACACCCGAATGCGGAATAGCGATAACGATATTAGCCCCTTCTTTTTTCATTTGCGGGACTAACTGTTTGGCTGTTTCTGTGATGTCTTTAACTTCGACTTTCCCATCCAAATTTAATTTATCCCATTGCATAATTTGAGGTGGAACAAATCCTATATAACCAATTTTAATAGTGTGTTGATTACCTTCTCGATCAATAACCGGCGTGTCGACAATAATATATTGTTTAAAAAAGGGCTGCCCGGTCGTTGCATCATAGACATTGGCATTAATATAAGGAAATTTAGCACCGGCAAGGCTTTTTTGCAGGAAGTCTAAACCAAAGTTAAACTCGTGATTACCTATGTTACCAACGGTATAATTTAACGTGTTCATGGCTTTATAGACAGGGTGGGTTTCACCATTTTTAAGCCCTTTATTGACAGTATAATCTGCCATAGGACTTCCTTGAATTAAATCGCCATTATCAACCAGTACACTGTTTTTGACTTCATTGCGAGCTTGATGAATTAAATTGGCGGTTTTAGCGAATCCAAAGGTATCGACAGATTGATCTTTAAAATAGTCAAAATTCATCATATTGCCATGCAGATCGGTTGTTTCGATAATTCTTAAATCTACTGTTGCTGCATGGAGCGTGCCAGAAATCAATAGGGTTAAAAGGGGTAAAGTGAGTTTATTTTTTATCATATGAATCTCCTATTTATTTCCGGTAATGCTATTTTTCATCCGTTTTAATAATAAATGTTGGTAATGAATAAATCGTTTAATAATGGCTGGGTGATAATTATTTTCATTGATTGCTGTTTGTAATGATAGCTGATCATCGGTGGTGAAACAGGATAGTACATAATCCGTCAACCGTGCTTTTTGCAAATCTTCAACAAACGCCGCATCAATTCCACACAGTGTAATATCGAGCAATTCTAAACGAGTAAAGTGAAAGATAGATTGGGCTAAACAATATTCTTTTTCGATGTCAGTACCAAAAATGCCTGCGTCATCGGTATTTAAGGTAATTCGTACACCCTGATCATAAAGCTGTCTTACTGGGTGATGATGGATATCCCCATGTAACTCATTGACTAAAATGCGGTTGCTGGTTAACGCAACTTCTAATGTTATGTTGCGTCGAACTAATTCGTTGATTAATTCCTGATCTTCAATCGCTCGAATGCCATGCCCAATCCTATCTGCACCATGTTTAAGGGCTTGAATAATGCTTGCTGCGGATTCTATTTCGCCAGCATGATAAGATTTTTTTAAATTGAGTTTTTGGGCTAATTGGTGTGAGGTTTGAAAATCATCGAAGTGACCGGCTTTTTCATTACCAGCAATATTAAAACCGGTAATAAATGGGTGAGGGTTTTTTTCAATAAATAATAGGGTATTATGTACTGTTTTCGCCCCTAAATGCCTAACACCAATCACATGATATCTTACGGTAAGATTAAATTCTTTTTGTACGTCAGTTATGGCGGCATCCATTTGCTGTAAGGTTTGATGAAATCGCTCTTCATCCCAGATTATTTCCCCCTGTTCTTCTGTTGCGCAAATGTGATAAGGAGAAAGAAAGAGTTCGCAATAGATTAGCCCTTGTTTGGCATTTCGATAAAGAAAATCATAAGTAATAAGGTAATAATCTTCGGGGGTTTTTACAAAATTTGAGACAGTATCATAGGTTTGAATAAACTGAACAAAATCAGTTTCATCATATCGATATCGCCCATTTTTATATTCGTTAGCATCATATTCACCCGATTGATAGCATAACGAAGATGGGAAGGTAATATGATTTTTATCAGCTAACTTTTTAGCCATAAAAGGGGTAATACTACCTTCAACATGTTCATGTAATATCACTTTAGGAAGCAATGGTTTATTCATTTGATAAGTTATCTTTTTAATATGCTTTCTCGGCTCCCACTATTAGGTCGCTTAACACAAATAGTGATAGATTAATGGCATTTTAGCTTTGCTAATTGCGTTGTTATCTATTTTACCTTGATCAGGTATCTTATTTCCATACTTTTTGTGTGACCAATTTTTATTTTGTGAGATAGGTATCGTTTCATTTTAAACAGTATCACCCTGATTAATCACATTATCTCAAGGTTAAAAAGGGTAATTTTAAACGTTAGCTTAATCAATATGCTTGTTTTTGATTCAATCAGAAGGACAATGATCATTATCCTTCTGTGATTGAATGATACTTCTTAATAACAATTAACTAACGGCCTCGGCTGTTTTTTGTTCATTGGTGTCATTTTTAAATATGACCATAAATATGACAGCCAGCACCAGCGCATAGCCAGCAAAAATGAGCCATACGGTATGCCAATCTGTGATCTGTTTTTCATCAATGATTTGCGTATAGTGTTCGGCGACAATTCCGCTAATCACCGAACCTAAATAAGCACCAATACCATTAGTCATTATCATAAATAGACCTTGAGCACTGTTACGTATACTTGGCGATACCGATTTTTCGACATACATGGAGCCAGAAATATTATAGAAATCAAATGCACAACCATAAACTATCATCGAAAGTAACAGTAATACAAAGCCAATTGGTGATGGGTCGCCATAGGCAAAAAGACCAAAACGCGCAACCCAAGCTAGAATACTAATCAACATTACATATTTGATGCCTAATCTTTTCATAAAGAAAGGTACAAATAAGATAAATACGACTTCCGATATTTGTGAAATCGACAATAAGACTGACGGGTATTTCACAACTAAACTCGTTTCATAGATCGGAATGTTTCTAAAGTCTCGTAGGAATTGGTCACCAAAAGTATTGGTAATTTGTAAAATTCCACCTAATAAGACCGCAAACAGGAAGAATATTGCCATTCTTGGTTGCTTAAATAAGACAAGTGCATCTAATCCTAACGAACTGATAAGCGATTTTTCTTTGATTGCATTTTTTGATGTCGGAATCAAAGGGAGTGTTAACGACACCAGACATAATACGACTGAACCGGCTGCCGCTGTGTATAGTTGCATGTTACTAAGATCAAATTTTAAAAAGCTAACTAACCACATGGCAACAATAAAGCCAATTGTGCCAAATATTCGAATGCCGGGAAATTCAGCGATGACATCAAGCCCTTTAGATTCGATACATGAATAAGCTATTGAGTTTGATATCGCAATGGTAGGCATGAAAGCTAAACAATGAATAAGCATGACAATCATCATCATAGAGGGTGAAGTAATTAATGCAGCAATGCATAATGTAATTGCACCAATTAAATGACAAAGCATGTATAAGCGATTAGCAGGGATCCATCTATCTGCAACTACACCTAATAAACCCGGCATAAATAGCGATGCTAACCCCATTGAACCATACACTAATCCAATATCTGTTCTTGAAAAGGATAAAACATCATTCATGTAAGAACCGAAGGTGATTAACCAACATCCCCAAATAAAAAATTGCATAAAAAATATAACTTTTAGTTGTAACTTAGTATTCATTTCAATTCCTTATTCAATGCGATCTTTTTCATAACTTCTTACCTAAAATATAATCAATAAATTGATTGCAACTTTAACCTGTTGTACAGCGATATTGCGTGAAACCGAAAAAATTTTTTTTGACTGAACACTTTTGATGATGTAGTTCAGTCATTAACAATTTTGAGTAATTAAAAAAAATGGCAGTCATTCTGCCATTTTAGTTTTGGTTTAATAAAACCGATTCTAACGCAACGGTGATCATTTCTTTAAAACCAAGTTGACGCTGTTCAGCTGTCATGGCTTCGCCTTTACGTATATGATCAGATACCGTACAAATGGTTAATGCTTTGGCACCATATTCCGCGGCAACCCCATAAATTCCTGCTGCTTCCATTTCAACCCCTAAAATGTTGTATTTTTCCATTACATCAAACAGTTCGGGTTCAACACTATAAAAAAGATCAGCTGAAAAGAGGTTACCCACTTTTA
>CALYQY010000087.1 GCA_945291235.1 uncultured Gilliamella sp. | reverse complement strand
CGTCCGAAATTTCTACATCCTTGGTACTACATGCGTAGTTTGTCTTTAGATTTCGCCTACCTGCTGCGGACAAACACGCTACCGATAGACTAGCTTGATTAAGTTTAATGCTTCCGCCCCAAGCAAGGCTTCCACACGATCTCGTTTGGGTTTGACTCCTCTTTATCCCCGTCCTACGAGCGGAGGCTAGGGAGAGAAGGCTCTATGCAGGTTATTAAGCTGCTAGTGCGTAGTTTTCGTCGTTTGCGACTATTTTTTTGCGGTTTATTTACGAGGCCTACCGCACCTCGGCATGCACCTTGGGTTTCGCAAATCCCGTCGAATCCAGAATCAGCCCCAATTGTGATAAGTAACGTAATACAATATCGGGGCATTATAGGTGAAATCAAGCATGAATACAAGTTAGCTTAGTTTTGGTTAGGCAATCAAATGTTTGTTTTATGATAGTTTTGCTCTTATTAAAAGCGTTAAATAGTTTCATTTGTAAATGTGACTTTATAACTAGCGTTAGAGGGGATGGGTTACAAAGCTGACATGATTAATTAGTGGATGTTGAAAAAGTAAAAAATTTTACTTTTTTTGAAAAAAATTTAATTAAACAAATAAAGATAAATCAAATAATTAAAAATTATTTTAATAAAATTTCAAAAATATCTGAAATTAAATTGAACTTTTTGGGTTTTTGCTTGTCTATATTAACAGATTACGTTTTTTCATTTTTTGCCCTCCACTCGAATTTCGGGTGGATTTTTTTTATCTGTCATCTTTCTTCTTTATATTTACCTATCATTATAACGACTTGAAATTGTTTGCACACAAAAGAGCATAGCGTTAGTATAAGTGCATATTCTTAAATAGCATTATTTTTAACAAAATCAAGTAAGCACTAGACATAATTTTTGTATTATTCCTAATATATTTATCAATGCCTTTAAAAAGTGAGTAAAAATTTACTCAGAAAGGGCTACATTGCTGTAAGATTGAGGTCTTTATGTTATTAACAAAAAGAACACAGGGGCATTTAATTGCATTAATGACTGTGTTTTTTTGGGGAACGACGTTTATTTCCACCAAAACATTATTAATTGAGTTTAAACCGATAGAGATTTTATTTTTTCGTTTTTTACTGGGTTATGTAACGCTCTGGATTCTATGCCCTCGTTTGTTAGTTTGGCAAGGAGTAAAACAAGAGTTCATGTTTTTATGTGCTGGATTATGTGGGATTACCTGTTATTTTTTATGTGAAAATATTGCATTAACCTATACTACTGCTTCAAATGTAGGAATTATCACAACATTAGCCCCCATATTTACTGCGCTATTAGCTATGTTTTTTCTCAAGGCTGAAACACCACCTAAGCGTTTTTACGTTGGTTGTTTATTTGCCTCGATTGGCGTTGGATTAATCTGCTTTAATGGCAAATATGTGCTTGCCATGAATCCGCTTGGTGATCTGCTCGCTATGTTAGCCTGTTTATTTTGGGCATGTTATTCGATTTTAACTAAAAAAAGTAGTCATCGAGGGTATAACACGATTTTATTAACCCGACGATTCTTTTTTTATGGTTTATTGCTCATGCTTCCAGCACTTTATTTATTCGATTTTAAACTAAATTTAACCCGATTTAGCAATACAACCAATCTATTTAATATCCTGTTTTTAGGCGTAGGGGCATCTGCAATTTGTTTTGCATCTTGGAATTATGCGGTGAAATTAGTGGGGGCTGTGAAAATTAGTATTTATCTTTATCTGGTTCCTATTTTAACAATTATTGGGGCAGTGCTTATGTTGAATGAACCGTTTACTTGGCTTGCTGCGTTTGGCACATTATTTACGCTCTGTGGTGTGTTATTATCCGAGCGAAAAGTTAAATTAAAAAGATAGTTTGATTTATATCATTCTACCAAATCAAAAAAGTAGAAAAAATCGCCTCTTTTTTTTGCTAACTAAAATTTTAGGTCATCTTAGTTTATTCGCTTATCAATGGCATCAAGCATAATTTGACCTAAATGTTAATCATATCTCAAAATAGTGTCCCACATTAAGGAAGTGATAAATCGAATGAGTCAGGAATCAAAGAAAATGGTCGATCAACAAAAAATTATCAATAATGTTCAAACTTTTGTTAAACAAAAACTTGCTGACGATTTTTCTGGTCATGATATGGCGCATATTGAAAGAGTGGTTAAATTGGCAAAACAAATTTTAAAACATGAGTCAACAGCCAATTACTTTATCGTGATTTTAAGTGCCTATCTTCATGATGTTATCGATGAAAAAGTGGTATCAGATGTGAATCACGCCATGAGTGAGTTACACGATTTTTTAATTCAGCAAACTATCAGTCAAAGCGAAATTAAACACATTTTTGACATTATTGAAAATATGTCATATCGAAAAAATCTCACTCAAAAAAAAGAATTGTCGTTAGAAGGGCAAATTGTACAAGATGCAGATCGATTGGATGCCATTGGTGCTATTGGTATCGCTCGGACGTTTTACTATGGGGGTAACAAGCACAATATTATGTATGATCCCACTATATTACCCAGAACATCATTAAATGAAGAAAACTATAAACAACCTAATACAGTGATAAACCATTTTTATGAAAAACTCTTTTTACTCAAAGATAGGATGAATACACAAATTGCTAAAAAAATCGCATTAAAACGTCACGCTATATTGGTTGAGTTTGTGAAGCAATTCGAAAAAGAGTGGGATGGTGATAAAGAAGAGATAATACTCTAAATTAATTGATAATATCGGTATGATCGATATAATTGATCAATAATCTGAATAAAATAGAAGGGGTTATCATGACGATTTCGATCAACAGTAAAGTAATGCTTAGTCATCATGTAGCAATGCAGCAACTCGGTTTTGGCACTTATCAATTAACTGATTTTGATGAATTATCATGTGCAGTAAATGCGGCTATTAATGCGGGGTATCGAGCGTTTGATACCGCTCAGCTTTACCAGAACGAAAAGCAACTCGGGCAAATTCTTAAAGATTGCCATGTCGCACGTGATAAATTGTTTATTACCACTAAAATCAATAATAGCAATCAAGGTTATGATAAAACATTAGCGGGTTTTGATCAGTCGCTAAAAGATTTACAGCTTGATTACCTCGATCTTTTTTTAGTTCACTGGCCATTAAGTGACACTTTTTTTGATACATGGAAGGCATTCGAAAAACTGTATGAAGAAAAGCGTGTGCGGGCAATCGGCGTTTGTAATTTTCAAATCTCGCATTTAGAATTACTCTCAACCAAAGCAAACATTAAACCCATGCTTAATCAAATCGAGATTCATCCTTATTTAACTCAAATCGAATTAGTGGAATATTTACGACAACAAAAGATTGCTATTGAAGCTTGGTCACCGTTGGCTCGTAACAAAGTCATTAATGATCCGCTTCTTATTAAAATTGGTAATAAATATCAGAAATCAGCATCACAAGTGACATTACGCTGGCATATTCAAAATGGTTACATTGTGATCCCTAAATCAGCACATCCGGATCGAATTATGCAGAATGCTAATATTTTTGATTTCGAACTCACTTCAGATGAAATACAAGCGATTAATGGACTTAACCAAAATCAACGCGTAGGGCCGAATCCAGATAACGTTTATCAAAAAAATGGTTTTTGATGGTGAAAGATAAGATCTCTCTTATCGAGAGATCATGAATCAGTAAGGAATGGGCGCCCCAATTAAGGATAGAACAATCGGTAGGGTAATTAAACTGATTAAAGTACTGAAAAAAGTGGCACTTGATACAAGTTCAGGGTGCGTGTCAAATTGTACCGACATTAATGTCGTGTTTGCTGCACTTGGCATCGCCGCTAGTACGATTAGCACTTGCTTATATACTGGCGCAATAGGCATGAAGTAGACCATGGCACAAGCAACAATTGGCGATAGAATCATCCTTGTAAGGAGTGCAAAAGATAATTTAGGATAATCCAGTTGGGTGATTTTTATTTTCGCTAATTGCATACCTAATATAATCATAATCACCACGATGGATGCGTCACCAATCATCCCAATGGACGTCATAATCGATTTAGATAAGGGAATGTTACAAAGTTGAAAAAGGATACCTAAAAACGCTCCATACGCCACAGGCATGCGAATAACTTTGTTAATGACATCTTTTTGCGTAACGATATCATCTCGTGCGCTACCTTTTGCCGCATAATAGATACCAACAGTACTCATGACAAATTGTTGTAGCACCATCATAATTACGCCCAGATCAAATCCTATTGTGCCAAAAAAGACAAGCAATACGGGTGTGCCATAATTACCATTGTTCATAAAGCAAGCGCTTAAAATCATTGCACAGCGTTCTTTGCTTGAGTATTTCATCAAAATAGACCAAATCGAAATAATGATGACTAAAGCAAAACAGAGACCAAAAATATAGCAAATATAGAATAAGTATTCTGTTGTTAAGGTATGTGTATAAAATGTTTTAAATGCCAAAAAGGGTGAAAGCACATACAGTGACATTTTGGACAGGTTTGCCACATCAAAATGTAATTTTTTCTGCGCAATAAATCCCACCACGAAAATACAAAAAATAGGAAACAAAATAGTAAAAAATTGCATAGTTATTATCTTTAATTTATGTGATTAATTCATTGCATCGAGCGCAACAATGATGGATTGTTTTAGTTTATGACAAGTATCATCATCAAGGGCATGGTTATGTTTGTCGGTCAAAATAAACAGATCCTCGATATGTTCGCCGATAGTGGCAATTTTGGCACTCCTTAAAGATATTTCTAAGTTAGCAAAAACTTCTCCAACACAAGCTAAAAGTCCTGGTCTGTCTAAAGCAATCAATTCCATATAGGTTTGACTTTCGTTAAAGGATGATAAAAAGTTAATTTGTGTCGGCACTGAAAAATAGCGTAATCGTTGTTTAGGCGGTTTTACCGTAACACCTTTATAAGTCGGTTGTTGTAATGTTTTTTCAAGTGCATTTATTATACCTTCATGGCGATCAGATTGAACGGTATTGCCGTTAGGTTCCAGTACAATAAAGGTATCAAGCGCAAATCCTTGTTTATTGGTGATGATAAGCGCTTCAAGTATATTTAAATTGTGCATACTTAAGTTGTTGCAGACGGTAGCAAACAAATAAGGTCGGTCTGGTGAGTAAATAACGATTTCTGTACCACCATGATACGGCGTCGGATTGATCATAACTAGTGTTTGCGTTAAGTCGTGGTTTAACAAATTTTGAGCATGCCACACAATCTGTTCGGTAGTGTAGCGCAAAAAGTAATCCACCCGATAGTTTAGCCAAAAGTTTTTGATGTGTTGCTCATCATAATTTTGAGCGATTAAGATGGATAGTGCTTCTTGCTTGTGTTGACGAGCAATACTCCGCTGTTCCGGTATTTGGTTTATTCCAATATCAAATAAGTGTTCGGCATTAAAATACAGTTGACGTATTAAGCTTTGTTTCCAACTGTTCCAAAGTGTTTCGTTCGTCGCACACACATCAGCAACGGTTAAGCAGAGTAAATATTGAAGGCGACGCCGACTTTTAACTTGTTGAACAAATTCTTGAATCACAGCAGGATCTTGTAAGTCTCGATTTTGTGCCGTGACTGACATCAGTAAATGATAGCGTACTAACCAAATAATCAGATCAGTATCTTTTGTTTCAAGCTCATGTAATTGACAAAATTTTTCAACTAATTTAGCACCAATTTCAGAATGATCACCATGTCGACCTTTACCGATATCATGAAATAAACCCGTAATAATTAACAGTTCAGGTTTGGATAATTTAGCAAAAACGTTTGAGCTATTAGGATGCTTTTGTTTCCCTTGTTCTGATTTTAAACTATCAAGCTCTATTAATAATCGTACCGTATGTTCATCAACTGTATAGGTATGAAATAGATCAAATTGCATCATACCAGCGATATGTTTCCAACCAGGTATATAGACCGCTAAAATACCATAACGATGCATGGGTAAAATTGCTTTTGCAATGGCATCCGGATGCTTAATGATTAACATAAATAGTGTTCTGGCTTTAGGGTGTTCACATAATAATGTGGTAAGTTTTCGCCTTGCAGAGCGTAACTGACGAATGGTATTAGAATAGAGACCGATGATTTGAGGATTGAGCAAAATGGTGTAAAACAGCTGTAATATCATTGTCGGATCTTTTTTAAAGATACTATCATCTTTTACATCAATTAATTTTTCTCGGATTTGAAAGTGCTCATCGATAGCATAGGGTTTATTGCTTGGATTAACTTCAAGAATAGACTCATCAAATAATTGCAGTAACATCTGATTTAGTTCGGTAACGTTATGTGCAATTCGATAGTAATCATGCATCATTTGTTCAACAGGTGCGTTTCCTTGACCTTGATAGCCTAACAGCTTGGCGATACTTAATTGACGATCAAAAAGCAAGCGGTTGTCATAGCGAGTAATGACACTATGAAGCGCAAAACGAATACGCCATAAAAATTTACGACAAGTTCTAAATTCGTCTACCTCTTCGGGAGTGAGGTAATGAAAATCAGCAATTTTTTGCAAAAATTCATCGCCAAAGTGACGAATCGCAATCCATTGAATAATTTGCATATCCCGTAGACCGCCCGGACTATTTTTTAAATCAGGTTCAAGATTATAAGTTGTACTGTGATATTGCTGATGCCGGGCTTGTTGTTCGGCAATTTTAGCACGATAAAAAGCAGGAGAAGGCCAAATTTTATCACTAAAAATGTGTTGTCGAAGGGTTTGTAATAATGGATTATTACCCGCAACCCATCTTGATTCAATTAAATTGGTCATGATAGTAATATCGTTTTTAGCTTCTTGCAAACACGTTTTTAGCGTTCTGACACTATGACCTATATCCAAATGAAGATCCCAAAGCAGCCGTACTAACTTGCCGATTTGTTTTTCGATGTCATAATTAAGCGGGTAATCACTTAATATCAAAATATCAATATCTGACAAAGGGTGTAGCTCTGCTCGCCCATACCCCCCGACAGCGATTAATGCAATACGATTATTTTTTAAAGTTGATGAAGTTTGATCGGGAATTTGAAAATAACACCATAATCGTGCAAGTAATTTATCGATAAATTGACTGCGTAGATGCACTAATTCATCAATATCTGCATTTTGTTTAAATTGCTTCATCGACCATTGTTGAAATTGGTCAAGGTGTTGTTTGAGAAAGTTAATATTTATCTCAGCATCACTAAAATCAAGTGGTGAAATAGGATAAATTAAATGCACTTGCGTCATGGGAATAAAATTAAGACCATTCAATAATCATATCGTCACCTGATTTTCACAGACTGTCAAGCAACAGTTTAGTTTGTTGCTTGAACTTTTGTTTTAATTTTTTACACGGTCACAATTTATTTCTACATTCATTTTTCGATTTGCGTTTGGAGCATTATCGATAAGAATTTCAGTTACTTCCGTTGTTTTGAATTTGTCTGGTGATAAATAGTTCATGGTCTTTTGCGTTTTTGATGTAACACCATTATTGGATTTTATATCCATTGAATCATTATAATAAGCTTTTAAATTATATGGATAAGATGTATCTGTACCAAAATTGAAAAATAAGGTATTGTCCTTCATAAAATACCTAATCATCCCTTTATCTTGTTTGAGTGGTGCATAGTCAGAAAATTTACCATTTTCCCATTTTGCCTCTTGCCCTGAAAATGTGCAATCCCACTCACCAATAAGCATTTCTTCAGTTACTTTTTTTTCACCACAACCAACCAAAACTAAACCGACAAGACTACTCAATAAAAGTTTTTTCATATTAAAACCTATAATTAATGTAAGTAAAAATGAAGTAAGTTTTTTCAAGATCGATGAATAGTACTGTTTCAAACGTTAGTGCAACTACAATATAACACAGTTTTATTTAATTATGCTTCAAATATTGATAGTAATTAACACGAAAACATTTACTGTTATCTATTATGATTTATACCCCAAAAAAACAACATAATTTCGTCAAGCTAAATAGCAATTCGATAGTTTTTACCTTACATTTTAAATATCATAAACTAAATAAAAGCGTTGATAGGCTTTTATTTTAGTTATAGCTAATTTTTTGTATCGATTGAATCATTAGCATTTTCATAAACTAAAGCGGAACCCTTAGTTAATATTGCAGATACCGAAACATCAGATAATTTTATCGTATGCTGACCTGGTTTTAAATCATACTTAGATACAGGAATCGCATTGTTATCAAGATAGATAGCATAACCAATAATTTGTTGTGCTTGATTCAAATCATTATTGACGTTAATACTGATTGATGTATTGATTTTGCGAAATGTCGAATTTTGGTGATTACTGATCTTTTGTTCTAATTTTTTTGACATTTCAACAACCATACCACCTGACTCGTTATTGCGTATTTGGATATCGCCATTACCCGTTTTTCCTCCTACCATAATCGGTATTTCAAATACTGCTTTAGAATCCATTTTTTCTCGATAACATTCAATATATTTTGCATCCGCAAAAATTTTTTGAATTTCATTTTTTGCTTTTATTAACGTGGATGATTCTTGTCGTGAATCTTTAAAGTCAGTACATGATGAAACTTCAATCAATATTTTTGACTGTACGGTTTTTGCTGTTTCACTTTGCACGTCGCTAAGGTTTACTGTCGGTGCTAATTCAACTTTACAACCTGATAGTAACGTAATAGCAATTAAACTTACCATGAATTTATTCATTTTACTTCTTACTTCCTTTTGATTTATTTAACTAATATCGGTTAAATAATACAATTAAAAAGATTATTAATCAAACATTAAGAAATGTAATATAAATTAAAAAAAGAAATTGGATTGTAATTACTTGGATTTGGTTAACCGCTAAAGACAAAACATGCACAGGCTTTAGTACTAAACCTGTGCAAGTCAGGATAGGAAGTTTTAATGACAGCGTAAATTATAAAGTAAAATCACTCAAATCATCTTCATTGATTTCAGAATCAATTTGACCGACTAGATAAG
>CALYQY010000086.1 GCA_945291235.1 uncultured Gilliamella sp. | reverse complement strand
TCTCTGCTTGAGCATCGCTCTTAACAGGACTAAATTTATTCATCACATGAACTTCTGTGATAAAAGGCTTAAAACAACGTTGACAAATCTGTTCTAACGTTATTTTTGCATCAATTGTGATAACGCAAAGTTTTTGTTCATCGTAACCAAAAGATAAACGACATTCGATATCACTTTTTGGACTCTCCAAGCGCGTTATAGCTTGCATTGGATAATATCCAACGTAATCAAGCCGTTTTTGTGCCGCTTTGATAGGGTCAATTGTTAATGGTAATTTATTTTGCATAAGATATGCATACTACCTTAAAATTTTGTTTAGTGCAGCTAAAATCTGCACAATGCCGTAAGGCGCGCATCTTACCTTTAAATCAAGATTTCGTCAATGGGCATCGATAATATAATTTGTTTTAGTTGTTGATTATTACCTTAATATTTACTTTTTTGCGACTATTTTACGCTTGTCAAGAACTTTCAGAAAATATATACGTTTAAGTATAAAACTTTTTATATTTGCCTATTTATTATGATAATCGTCCAAAACTATCTTTTACAATTGCCGTAAAATCGTCAAAGTTTTGACTATCTAGCAAGCGCTTAGTCGCTTTCTCTTTTACAAAGTTAACAAATAGATTATAAATGCGCATCGCATCTTCATACTCATCTTTGCTGATCGCCAATAAAAAAATGACATGCGCTACTTCGTTTTTATTCCAGACAATGCCTTGTGGCGCCAAAATCGTTGTGACAACGGTTTTTCTGGCCAGTAATCCTACTGAGTGAGGTATGGCGATGTTTTCTCCCAATAGAGTTGAAACAATTTTTTCACGTTCAACAACCGACGGATAAAAATCGCTATCAACATACCCTTGTTGAACTAATTTTGCGCATACTTGGTCAAACAGTGTTTTTTGTGTCATTGGCTCATCGATAATAAAAAAGAATTTTTCATCGAAAAATCGCTCTATGATATAAGGCATAGTGCGATCAATCATCGCCAACCGCCCGAGCTGTTCAAGTTGGTAAGCCGTTGGGAAAGGCGCAATTTTAACAATCGGTTTATCTTTTTCGGTCAAACGAACGGTGGATACAACGAAGTCTTCTTCTACCTTTGTCAGTTGCTCATATTCACGATATGAAAGCGTGCGACTAATTTGAATATGGGGAAAATCCCGCTTAATTTTTGATTCAATCATCCGCAAAGTGGCATTACCAAGCTCGCTGACCAGCAAAATTTGCGCAAATCGTGCATGCCCGGCACTGTAATTACGCTCTAAAGCCACGCCAATATGTACCGCTAGATAACTTATTTCATCTTCGGTCATTTTTGCTTGAGTATAGTTTTTAGTATTTGCCAATGCTGAAAGCGTAATATCATAAGCAAAAGGATAATACTGTTTAATTTCATCCAATAAGGGATTGGTCGCTCTTATTTGATACTGTATCCTTGATAACATTGAGGAGATATGAATAAGGAGATCTTGCCGTAACTTGTTGTCCTCCCGTAAATTATAGTGATAACAATCATTGATATAAGATAAGATATGTTCAACCAGCGCTAAACTTTTGGCTTGATTGGGTGATTCGGTCATGGTGCGTGAAATAATTTGAACACACAGATAATTAAACTCCGCTTCACCGAGTGGGTTGCCTAAAAAATGGGAGAACTCTTCTGATATTTCTCTGGCTGCGCCAATCACGGTTGAATTAATCTTATCGACCTGATATTCAATTAACTCATGCATTTGTGTGATACGAGTTATCGATACCGCACAACTATAGAGTAAATAGCTCTGACCTTCCGCCGTTAACTTTAATTCAAAACGCTCAAACTGATTTTGTAACACTTTTTCCAGATAGTTTAAATCAATATCATTTAAAATTATTTGTTTAAGCCTTTCAACAGTGATGAGGTCTTGCGCCAAATGGCGTTGCCATATAATGTCGGTTAAACATGCACGTATTGATGACTCATCGCCAACCAAACGCAATCCGTAATACGGGCGATTTTCGAGTGATAGATTATACTTATCTAAATACTGTTTTATTTCAAGAATGTCATTTTGTAACGTGCTGCGGCTTAAAAACCATTTATCTGCAATATCATCCAATTTTACTGCGTGAGGTTGAGTTAAAAAGGCAATAAGCAGGGCTGAAAATCTTTCTTTACTGGTACGTGGTAGCTGTTTTGTTGAAGGCACTATCGGAAGCGTTGCATAACAAACAGGATCTGATACAACAAGTTGATAACCCAGATTTTTGGTGTACTGAATTTGAGCACCATAGTTAGCTAATATATCATTAAGCGCTGCAATATCGGTTCGAATAGTACGCGTTGATACCGAAAAACGATTCGCTAACTCTTTTTGAGGTAGCGTCTCATTTTTTATCGTATCAAACAAATAGACTAATCGTTGATAAGAAAACATCATGTTAGATGTCATCACCTATCCTACTAATTTTTGCGTCATCGCCAACAGTTGTTTGACATCATCGGTACGGGTGGCACCTATGGTTTTGTCGATAATTGCGCTATAAATATGCGGGATGATTTTTTTCACGCCGGCATTTAATGCTATTTTCATGATCGCTTCATAATTGTTTAAGTCAATACCGCCGGTTGGTTCAAGATAGAAATTGTGTTCAGCACAACATTTTGCCACATATTCAAATTCATCCTGATGCTTTAAGCCTCCCATAGGAAAGTATTTAATTGAACTTCCGCCCATATCTTTTAATAAAGCAATCGCTGTTTCAACAGGCACAATTGCCGCTGGTGAGTGGCAGCTTAATGGGCCGGTTGCGATATTCATCAGCCCGACTTGACCGGTTGGCGACACTAAACCATTAATCACGGTCTGCTGTTGACCTAATAATGCTCGACTCGTTGCCACACCTGTAAACACTTGATTTACATGTTGTGGCTGTAGCGCCGCTGATAGTTGTGAAACCATGGTTGATTGGTTAGGATCACCGGCACCAAGGCCGATAGAAATCGCGTTATCGATAGCTTTGGCATATTGTTTCATATCATCGATCGCTGATTGGTTATCTTTATAGTTTTTAGATAAGATACCAACTACTACATGCGTTTGTGCTGCTTCATAAATAGCTTTGGCATTGTCAATTGAATTAGCCAACACATTCAAACAAACTCGGTCATGATAATAATTCGGCATTAGCTTCATTATTCTACTCCTTGAATAATATTTTTAATTTTGTGGTAAATCGTATCGAGTTGCGCGGATGTTACACTTCTTACATCAGCATCAACTTTGCCTTCATTGGCTTTGTATTGTCTGAAATAGACGGCAATATCACCTTGTTTCATTAAATCAACCATTTCAATTGCTGTTTTGCCTATCACTTTAGCATCAAAAGCGATTTCGGCTCTGGCAATATCCCGGCCGGCACTATCCCAAACCACTTTGGCCGATATTCCATTAAGCGCATTGAGTTTTTCAATAAAAGGCTGCATTTTGCTAACCATTTGCTGCCCGGTTTCATGTTTGGGGTCGTTAATATAAAGCTCAATGGCTCGAGTTAAGCCCAAAATACCTTCTTTACCCACTTTCATTGGTCGGCCGATGCCTTCTGACTGACGCTTTAACCATTCGATAGCTTGATACCGACCAATGGCCAATCCACTAGTTGGCCCCTCAATTGCTTTAGCTCCGCTATAAATCACAATATCAGCGCCTTGCTGATAATAGGTCACTAAATCTTCCTCAGCTGCGGCATCAACAATTAAAGGGATCTGATATTTTTGGGCTACAGCTGCCGCCTGCGTAACTGACAGCATACTTTTTTGGACGCAGTGATGTGATTTAACATATAAAATAGCAGCAGTATTAACATTAATCAGTGAGGCAATATGGTCAGCATCACACTCATTAGCATAACCGGCTTCAACGACCACTCCCCCACCTAATGCAACCATGGTGCCAATCGGTGCACCAAAATTAACGTTATGCCCTTTTGCTACAATGATTTCACGAGGAACATTTTTAGTCGATGAATGTAAATTAAATAACAGATCACGATCATCTTTCACAATCAAACCGGCAACAGCCTGTGCAATACCGGCAGACGCACAAGATACCACAACTGCATTTTCAACATTGAGTAAACACGCAATATATTGCCCTGTTTTATCAATCAAATCTTTAATTTCAAAATATTCATTTAATCCTTGCGAGACAGTTTCGACCACTTCCGGTCTTGGTGTTGAAACACCCAATATTGTCATACGTCCTGAAGCATTAATCACTTTTTTTAAGTGATATTGACCATAAACATCTTTTTTAGCTGGAGATTCTAAGCTCATTTTTACTACCTTCTTGCGTGATTTGTATATGTATATCATCTTTTGCAACATCAGCAACAATGGAAGCTAACGGAACAAACTGTTCTTGACTTTGTCGTACCTCACCATGTGCATCTGATAATGAGGTTGCTTGCTGTTTAATATCAAAAATAGTTAAATCAGCATCATATCCCACCGCGATAAGACCTTTATTTTTGAGATGTAAGATCTGCGCTGGATTTACCGTTACACTATCAATAATTCGTTTTTTACTGTAATTTAGCGCGATAAATTTGGTCATAATATTTGCCAAACTCACTACCGGGCCATGTAAGCGATTTTTCGCATAGATATCTGAACTTATGGTATTAGGGTAAATACCTAAACTTTTCGCCCGCTCAGCAACGGCAAAACTAAAACTTTCGCCACCATGACCAATATCTAAAATCACGCCACGTTTAATAGCGGATTTAATCGAACCCCGTAAATTATTGTTCTTATCAAGGATTTGATTAGGCTTACCATTAAAACAGTGAGTAATAATGTCACCTTCCGTCAATAAATCGGCGATCTCATCCAGATCGGGTGGATTGTTGCCAATATGAATCATCAACGGTAAGCTACATTTTTTTTGGATCTTTTTGGCTTTAATTAAAGGTTCAATACCATTTTCATCCACCACACTCCGGCTCATCCTTACTTTGATTCCGACCACAAAATCAGGATATTTTATTAATGCTTGTTCAAATAAAAGCGCATCAATATTATCCATATTGGCAAGTTCACTTTGCGTTATTAAGCCAATTTTGGATATATTCAAAAATGAGTAAACATGGGTATGTGCTTGTCTGGCTAATTGATAAAATTCAGCCACATCAAGCGCGCCGACACTCCCGGCATCAATGACCGATGTCACGCCGGCTTTTATACCAATTAAATCAGGTTCGTCATAATAGATAGGTGAATGCGCAAAGCAATGCGTATGTGAATCGATCCAACCGGCACTGATATAGTGTTTATTGCGTAGATCCAACACCCGTTTTGATCGAGCTAAAATCGAATTTGCAATCTCAGCAATTTGACTTTGTTCTATAGCGATATCGACACACGTCTCATCAATGAGTTTGGCATTTTTTATTATTAAATCATACATACGTTGTTCCAAATCCGCTGTAATTTAACCAACGACAGCGGAGAGTTAACATCAGACAATAGGAAATATTCCACCGAAAATCATCGCACCTAAAATTGCGCCACCAGTAATTGGCTTTTTCCAAATATAGAAAATGAGTGCGCCTAGTAAAGACCCTATGCCAATTGGAATAGAAGCAGCCATTGCAGATAAAATAATCATTGGTCCTAAAAAACGCCCCGAAGCATTACCCGCCCCCATCATGACATCAGCGCCAAAAGTTGAACCACCAGCGCTGTTAATGGTGAATTTTCGGATCAAAATGATAACTAAACCAATTAAGGCGCCTAACACGAAGCCAGTTACTAAAGCGATAAAGAAGTTTTCAATGGGTAGTGTATAACCACCGGCCAATAATAAGGCGGGTACGCCAAGCCCAATACCGGTTTGTAAAGCGCCACCTATATCGAGTATGCCAACTAAAGAGCTTTCAATCACACGAGCAAATAAAAAACTTGCCCCAAATGCGGCCACTGCACCATAATCCCCGGTGCTCATACCCGATTTGAGCATGGCAACAAAGGCAATTTCGTTAAAAGCGCCGATACCATAAACATAAAAGGTATGTGTCCCGGCAAAAATTCCGGCGGATAATAATCCACAAAGAATAGGAAACGACCAATCGGCATACCAGAAACTTTTATTTAGTGCTGTTTGTGTATTCATAATCATTTCCTATATTATTTAAACCAATAAGATAAACCGTCGCTAAATGCGTTTATCATCTTCATATCAAAGCCCCGGAAGTAGCCACTCATCACAAATAGCAAAATGACAGCAATTAACATAATTTTCATCATTCGATTCCAACCACTATCATCGACACCTTTACCGATAAGTATGCCTAACACCAGACCGGGAACGGCATTGCCCATAATTAACTGTGCCAGACCACCAAATAATGTTCCCCAAAATCCACTACGTCGCCCTGCATCTAAAGCTGCCAGCCAGAAAATAACCGGCATCACTGTTGCAACTAGCAAATTGGCAGCAGGCACAAGAACTTTTGTGGCAGTTATCTTTAACGAATCGGGAATAACCGATGTTGTTGTATTTAAAAACAGCACCACTATCATGCCGATGATTGCGCAGGCAATGGCCATTTTTTTAGGATCATGCAACGTTTCGGCAAGATTACGATTTTTAATCATCAATAAAGCGGCGCCCCAGTTTGGAATAATGCGATGATCAACATCTTGGGTAAACGAACCTGCGGCAACGGATGATGCCCAGGCATTAAAAAAGAACCCTAAACCAAATGAAAAATGCGCAGCCGGATCGCCTTCACAAGCGTTGAGCTCACCCAATGTCCGAAATGCCCCCATACCTTGATAAGTTGGGGCGTGAAACATCCTTGCCGCCCCGGCTCCAACCCCTAAACCACAAAGTCCACCAATAATGATTGACTTAAATGCAATGATGAGAATTTCCATAACTTTCCTTTTTTTGTTATTGAGAAGTAAATTCAATATGACTTAAATCAACAAAACAAACATCAACAGCCACATCGAGTGTAATGTCATAAATGGCCTTTTTTCTGGGTAAAAAGATAAATAAAAATCGTTCTGTGGTGATATTCTTTATTGCTGATACGATTTGAATATTCAGCGGCTCTATACGCAACATCATATTGGATGAATTTTTAAGCACCTGTTTTTGTACCTGACTTAATGCATTAGCAAATGCACGTTGCTTAGAATCACCTTGACCACTTACTCTTACTATTTGCTGTTGATTTTGTTTCATGCTGATGCGCCCTTTTACTCACGAGGATTTTTTTTCAAAAATGCTTTGGCGATACGTTGCCCTAATTCTTCGGTATCCATAAAACCAAAACCCAGCACTTTACAGCCATCATTGATTGCCGTTTCTCCTTCTTCAATCGAACGCATTCCATGACGTTGGGTATAACCATATTTATTTTGGGCGGTAATTGCGCCTGCCCCACCACTACCACAAAATGAAAGACCTAAATCGGCATTTTCTTGATTCATCACATCTCCCAATTTCATATCGGCTGCCATACCGGGGATCACAATTGCTTGGCAGCCTTCTACCGAATTAATGCCTTGGGCAATTTTTTGTCCTTTTCCCATTCGATCGCCTATTACAATGATCACTTGAGCCATAATGTTTCTCCTTTCCATTTATTTTTTTAATTTTTGTTTATCGATTCATTTGCTTTGGCTACGTCATAGTGAATAGCCAATAAATATGCTTCTTCTATTGGTAAATTATCGAATAAATTTACTGTTTTTTGCGCTAACGCTAAGGACTCTTCAGATAGTTGGTCAAATAAAGTGAGATCGAGTTCAGGTAATTGTTCTAAAGTTTTAGCCCGTTGAACCATGGATTTAATATGGGAATAGAGCATCAATTTTTGCACCTCATTTTGTACAATTTGATGCTCAGCTAACCAAGTATTAATAATGTTGATTGTGTTTTCTGTCACCTCTTCAAGCGTCAGATCATCTTCGATCATGCGAAATTTTATTTGAGTCATAACCACTAGCATTGTCTGTTTTGAGAATGAATAAAGCCTAAATCAAACCATAAGCAATGTGGATAGAGAGTTTTTCCTTCAACAATAGGAAATTTTTTATTATGGGGGTTCTATCGTGGGACAAGCAGACTTAATCTTGCTTGATAGGTCAATTTTGATAAATAAATGATTGTTAATTTTGTGAGTTAGATCATAAAAATTAACACGATTTTTCTAAAAAAGACGATGAATCAATGGGCATATCAACACTGTTTTAACCAAAATTAAAGGCTACATAAATCAGAAAATGTTATCGCTGATTGCAGCGAGATATGTTGTGGCTAAATTTTTAAATAGGGAAGGATGGTAAAAAATAAACTACCATTAATCGATATAATTAAGGCGCATCTAGCGCCTTATTTTTTTATCCCATTTACCAGCTACCGGAAGCGCCACCGCCACCACTGCGGCCACCACCGCCGCCACTAAAGCCGCCGCCTCCGCCGCCTCTTCTGCCGCCTCCACTGCTTCTGTCGCCTCCGCTAGAACCACCAAAATAGTCACTTCTTCCGCGATTATTTCTTCGCCCTCTTCTTCTGCCAGCTCTGCGAATTACATAGTGGCTAGCAATGGCACTCAAAATAAATACCACAAACATGATATATACTATTATAATATGTAGATTGCGCACATGCCAAAAGGTGAGTCCACCAACAGATAGTGCATTAAATAAACTTGCACATAAACATTGTTTGGTTTTATCTTTACGATAAAATAAGTTAGCAAGTATAAGACAAATAAAAAATGACACCAGTGCATAATAAGCAAAGTTTTCTGTAAATAACCATCCAATGTTAAGGTTAGAGCCTTGTTCGTTATCTTCACTTTTCGGGGAAGGATTATCGATTTCTTGTTTCAGCACAGATAAGGCATTATTAATACCTTGATAATAGTTATTTTGCCGAAATTGTGGCGCTAATTGTTCACGAATAATTTTACTGGCAAATAAGTCAGTAATAGTTCCTTCAAGCCCATAGCCAACCTCAATTCGCATACGTTTATCATCTTTTACAATAAGTAATAAAATACCATTGTCTTGTCCTTTTCGACCGATTTTCCATTGAA
>CALYQY010000085.1 GCA_945291235.1 uncultured Gilliamella sp. | reverse complement strand
TTTTGGGTATACCATAAATGAGCCGGATTAGCGTAAACATAACTGGTATTTCGAAAGGCTGGTTCGTCAAGCCAATTCGCGTTAGGTTCAGCTTGCCAATCCGGGGCAAGCACTGTTAGGGTAGGGGGATGGCGTTCATCTAACGATTGATTTTTTTCATCATATGGCTTGATATTACCCTGTTTATCGCGAACATGTCGTTGTAAACGTCCAGCTCGTTGTATCAATAAATCTATCGGGGCAATATCGCTGATCATTTCATCAAAATCAAGATCCAAGGATTGTTCAATCACTTGTGTTGCTATAATGACTTTTCCTGCACGAATTTGATGATTCGATGTTTTTCCAGCCCATTGTAATGTTTTTTCTTCAATGTCCAAACGGTCACAATAGGCAAAACGGCTATGAAAAAGTAGGATTTGTGTATGATCCAGTTGTAAATTGAGTTGAATTTGTTGATATAGACTAATTGCATCTTGTACACTGTTTTTGATCCAACAAATAATTTTACCTTGTTGTATAGCTTTGCTGATTTTGTCTATACCTGCTTCAATATGGTTAATCCATTCGATATTTACTTGGCGTTTAACTTCTGGTCGGGTTTCAATCGCTTGTTCAACTAAGCCGTTATGATTAAGCTGTGTCATAAGTGGAAAAGGTAATGACTGTTCTAATTCTAAAACTTGTTTGTTGCCAGTTAAGCCTTTATAAAAGGCATCGAGTAGTTTTTGACGCAGAAAAAAAGGTAATGTTGCTGTCAAAATAATAGCACTGCCACCTTGTAACGCATGGTAATGTAATAGGTTTTCGAGTAATTTTACCATGTAACTGTCATAAGCATGAACTTCGTCTAATATCAGTAATTTATGGCGTAATCCTAATAAACGTAACGATTGATGTTTGAAAGGCATAATTGCCATTAACGCTTGATCTAACGTGCCAACCCCAACTTCAGCTAATAACGATTTTTTTCGAGTATCAACAAACCATTCATTACATTCTCCACTCACTGATTGTTCACCCTTGGGGTATTTTTGCTGGCTAATTTCATCGTGATTTAAAATTGTTTGAGTAAAATGCGGATTCATATAGCTAGAGCCATGAGCCAGTACCAGCGAAGGATGGCTATCAGCTTGATATAATTGTTCGTAGACTTGAGCGGTACGCTGATAAATAGCATTAGCTGTTGCTTGCGTTGGTAAGCCGATATAGATACCCTGTGCTTTTTTAGCTGTCATAAGCCGATGTGCTAAAATCATTGACGCTTCCGTTTTTCCTGCACCCGTCACATCCTCCATAATAAAAAGCTCTGCACCATTATCAGAAAGTTGACAGGTTAACGCTTGTTGCTGTAGTGGTGTTGGTTTTTCAATGAAAGGAAACAAATTTTTAATATCACTAAAAGGAGTGATTGGTGAGGCTGTTGGTAAAGTGGCAATGGCTTTTTCTGCTTTCAACATCGCATGATTGTGCCAATATTCATCAAGAGGCATGGGCTGTGAACAAAACGGAAAAAATTGTTCATTTGAACCAAGCCAATCACTGATTACGGTTAAACCCGCAATTAACCAACTTATTTGTTTTAATTTTTTATGATAATTTATATCAAAAAAATGACAAGCATGGTGTGCTAGATTGTTATCGACAATAAACAATTGATTCAGTGCGATAATATAGTCTAAAGCCGCTTGTTTATCTTGTTCATTAAATGATAAATTACCATAAGCTTCTCGTTCTGGTGGCTTGCCATGATGTCCCGTCATAATAAGCAGCCATGTGTCAAATAAATCATCAATATCTTCACTATGTTGTTCAAGCTTAACATTTGGTTGGTGTTTAAGTGAGTTATTCCATAACCAAAAACCAAGCGAATCATGTCTGGAATTATAGCTTTTAGATGGATCGACGCTGACAAGCTGCGGATGATTGTGTTTAAATAATGCTTGGAATCCATTCGCAAATTTACCAATATCATGCCAAGCCAAAAAATAAGCAAACCAAAGCGCTGCTTGATCGACATCTTTTGCAGAAAAGCCAATTTGTTCAAATAATTGTGATGAATTAAATAAATTTTGTTTAACTATTTGATAACCACACGCAGCGACATCTAAATTATGGTAAACAAGTAAGTGATAACTATTATTGTCGGGATTTTGTCGGCATTTTCCCCAATACCGGTAAAACTGCTGAGTCACTGAATATTAATCCTTTATGAAACTGTTGTGGCATGATATAAATTAATTATTTGTTATTGATTCAATTTTAAAAAATCTTATTTTTCATTGACAATAATTATACTTAATAAATGAATTAATATAACCAATCTAGTATAAAATTATTTTTATGCTTTAAAACCATTATGAACAAGACTTTTGTCAAATATTTGCATAGTATTGTTATGATCTGATAAATATAGATTATAATATCGAATAATTTTTAGTTAACTTAAAAAAACGGATTAAGTTTAAAGTTCGGTAAAGCTGTATTAAGAGTTGATTAATTAGGTTTTGCTCATTTTATTGAAGTTTGGCAAAATGGAAATATAAAATTAAAAAGGTAAAATTCAATTAAGGTCGGTAAAATTAAGGCTGACAAAATAAATAAAACAAAGTTGATAAATACAGGAATCAAATTAGGATGATTAACCAAATCAAACAAAACATATACGCCATCCTCATATCTACTTGTATGATGGGATTTGTAATTATTCCCTCATCTGTTTATGCCGACCAAAAACAAACAATATCAAAGCAAGCTGAACAACCCAAGGATATCAGTTCGTCTAGTAAATTATCTGATCATGATAACCAAGCAAATGTGGATAGCTCAAATCAAAACGGTGAACAGATTTATCATAAATCTGTTTTTTCTCTGTTAGGTGAACCTAAATATCCTGATAATTTTGAACATTTAGATTATGTTAATCCTGATGCACCAAAAGGTGGAGTAATTAAACTTGCTGAAATAGGATCGTTTGATAACTTTAATCGCTATGCTAGTCGTGGTGCTCCTGAAAAAAGTTCAGGCGCTTTATATGATTCCCTTTTTACCAATACAGCGGATGATATCACCAGTTTTTATCCCTTGATTGCAACATCGATAACTTATTCAGATAGCTATCGTTGGGCTGAAGTTTCCATTAATCCCAAAGCGCTTTTTCAAGATGGTAAACCTATAACTGCCGAAGATGTTGAGTTTACCTTTCATAAATTTATGACTGAAGGTGTGCCTCAATATAAAGTCTATAATCAAGGCGTTACCGTGAAGGCTCTAGATACTTATCGAGTTCGTATTGAGTTACCTAAATCAGATCGCGAAAAATTATTTTCGTTTGTCGGCAGTATGAGAGTTATTCCTAAGCATTTTTGGCAAAATCTTAATTTTTCTGAACCATTAACAACACCACCGATTGGTAGTGGGCCTTACTATATTAGCGATTATAAAATGGGGCAGTATGTAATTTATCAGCGAAATCCTAACTATTGGGCAAAAGATTTACCTGTTAATAAAGGGTTAGATAATTTTGATGAAAAACGTATTGAGTACTATATGGATAGCAGTATTGCATTAGAAGCCTTTAAAGCAGGTGAGTATGATTTTCGGGGAGAGTCACAACCCAAAAATTGGTTTACGCAATATCAAGGTAAATATTTTGATTCGAATGATATTATCAAACAGGAAAAACCAGTACAAACAGCAACAGATACCAGATGGTTAGCATTTAATTTGCAAAAAGATCTATTTCAAGATGTTAAAGTCCGTGAGGCAATTACATTAGCGTTCGATTTTGAATGGTTAAATCACGCATATTATTATAATAGTTATAAAAGACCTTTTAGTTTTTTTGAAAATACCATTTATGCTGCACATGGCGTTCCTACTGAGCAAGAATTGAAATGGCTTACAAATTTTAAAGATATTATCCCTGAAAGTGCGTTTGGAAATGCTTATTCGTTGCCTAAAAGTGATGGACTCGGTTTCAACCGCAATAATTTATTAAAAGCGACAGCTCTATTGAAACAAGCAGGCTGGAAGATAGAAAATGGAAAGCTGCTTAATGCTAAAACCCAACAACCTTTTGAATTTGAATTGGTGACCTTTCTTGGTGATGATATAAAATATGCGATCCCTTTTCAGCAAAATTTAGCTCGTTTAGGTATTAAGATGAATATTGTTACATTAGATTCAGCTCAATATTTACGTCGAATGCGTGAGCGTGATTATGACATGATGCCTCGTAACTATAATGCTGTTGAGTATCCTTCCTCGGATCTTATGATCCTTTGGGGAAGTGAATATCTTAATTCATCATGGAATGGTTCTGGTTTGCATAATAAAGCAATTGATGGAATTATTGGTGAAATTACCAAAAATGTAGATAATCAAGATGCATTAATTCCTTTAGGTCGTGCACTAGATCGTATTCTTACACATGAATATCCCATGATTCCTATGTGGTATAACGCTAACACTTATTATGCATATTGGAATAAATTTGGACAACCTACCAAACAGCCAACTTATGCCGTTGGTGTTGACAGTTGGTGGTATGATGCAGACAAAGTAGCTAATTTGTCTAAAAATAAGGAACGTTAATATGTTAAATTACTTAATCCGACGTTTGTTACTTATCATTCCTACGTTGTTTGTTATTTTGACTATCAATTTTTTTATTGTACAAGTAGCTCCTGGAGGGCCGGTTGATCAAGCTTTAGCTATGCTTGAAAGTGGTCCAAATGCAGGTCAAAGTTTATTGCCTGGCGGAGATAGTTCGTCTTCATTATCGCTGCATCAAAAAAGTGAATCAAATTATCGAGGTGCACGAGGACTTGATCCCCAAGTTGTTGCCATGATTGAAAAACAGTTTGGTTTTGATAAACCAATATTTGAACGTTATTTTGAAACATTAAAAAAATACGTTTTATTTGATTTTGGTAATAGTTTTTTCAAGAGTGAATCTGTTTTAGGGTTAATTGGCAAAAGTCTACCTGTCTCTATTTCATTGGGGCTGTGGAGTACGTTAATTATTTATATTATCTCGATTCCGTTAGGTATACGCAAAGCTGTAAAAGATGGTTCAGCTTTTGACTTTTGGTCTAGTACCTTAATTATTATTGGATATGCAATACCTGCTTTTTTGCTAGCAATTTTATTAATAGTTTTATTTGCTGGGGGGAGTTATTGGGATATCTTTCCGTTGCGAGGATTGATTTCGAATGATTTTGCCCAATTAGATTTTTGGGGAAAAGTAAAAGATTATGCTTGGCATATTTGTTTGCCAACTATTGCTATGGTGATCAGCGGATTTGCATCACTGACAATGTTGACTAAAAACTCATTTTTAGACGAGATCCGTAAACAGTATGTCATTACTGCTCGAGCAAAAGGATTAACTGAAAGTGCAATCTTATACAAACACGTTTTTCGCAATGCCACGTTACTTATTGTTTCAGGCTTTCCTGCGGCATTTATTGGTATTTTGTTTACTGGCTCGTTATTAACTGAAATTATTTTTTCACTTAATGGCCTTGGATTATTAGGTTATGAAGCGATTATACAACGCGACTACCCGGTAATCTTTGGTTCACTTTATATATTTACTCTAATTGGACTCATCACCAAATTGTTATGCGATTTATCTTATATGATGATTGATCCACGTATTGACTTTGAGGCTCGTAACTAATGACCATGCATTATTCTATCAATCAACAACGCTGGCAGCGATTCAAACATAATCGTCGTGGTTACTATTCGCTTTGGGTTTTTTTAATTTTCTTTATTATTAGTTTGTTTTCTGATTTTATTGTGAATGACAGACCGATTTTCATTAAATATCAGGATAATTATTATTCACCTATCTTCCATTTTTATCCTGAAACAGAGTTCGGTGGACAATTGGACACTCAAACTAATTACTTAGATCCTCAGGTACAAAATCAAATAGAACAAGATGGTTGGATTTTATGGCCACTATTCCGATATACATATAATACGTTAATCTATGATACTCAAAGTACTTTTCCAACGCCACCTTCTGCATCGCATTGGTTAGGTACTACCGATGCAGGATTTGATGTATTAGCCAATATTCTATATGGATTTCGCATATCGATGTTTTTTGCCATTCTGTTAACTTTATTTACCACTATTATTGGAATAATAATTGGTGCAATCCAAGGTTTTTACGGTGGTAAGGTAGATTTAATAGGTCAACGATTTATTGAAATTTGGTGTGGTTTACCTGAGTTATTTGTGATTATCTTATTAGCCAGTATTCTACCTCTCGATTTTTGGTGGTTACTTGGTATAACTGTATTATTTGGTTGGATGGGTTTAGCTGGTATTGTGAGAACGGAATATTTACGAACACGTAATTTTGATTATATTCGAGCAGCAAAAGCAATGGGTATTAGTGATAGTAAAATAATGTTCCGTCATATATTACCTAATGCAATGGTGGCAACATTAACTTTTTTACCTTTCATTCTTTGTGGCTCAATTACAACATTAACATCGCTCGATTTTTTAGGTTTTGGTTTACCCATTGACTCACCATCTTTAGGGCGTTTATTGTTACAAGGTAAAAATAATTTACAAGCCCCTTGGCTAGGAATTAGTTCATTTTTAATTATTGCAACTCTGCTTTCACTGTTAATTTTTATTGGTGAAGCAGTAAGGGATGCATTTGATCCAAACAAAGGAGTGTATCAATGAGTTCCACTTTATTATCTGTACAGGATTTGAGTATTGCTTTTAAAGGTTATGCTCAATCAATTTCGCAAGTGGTTAGCAATATTAATTTTGATATCGATGAACAAGAGACACTGGCATTAGTGGGGGAATCAGGTTCTGGCAAAAGTATTACTTCATTATCAATATTACGTTTGCTACGCAAAGAACAAGTGATATATCCAACTGGAGATATCCTTTTTGAAGGAAAATCATTACTACATGCACCAGAAAAACAGTTAAGAAAAATTCGTGGAAATCAGATCAGCATGATTTTCCAAGAACCCATGGTATCACTTAATCCTCTGCATACGGTTGAAAAACAACTGTATGAAGTTTTGTCATTACATCGAGGCATGCGACGTAACGAGGCCAGAAGCGAAATATTGCAATATCTTGATCGGGTCGGAATAAAAGAACCTAAAAATAGATTGTCAGCCTATCCTCATCAATTATCTGGTGGTGAAAGACAACGTGTTATGATTGCTATGGCAATATTAACACATCCTAAATTATTAATTGCTGACGAGCCAACTACAGCTTTAGATGTGTCAGTTCAAGCGCAAATTATTCAATTACTCAAGGAGTTAAAGACAGAATTAAATATGAGTATGTTGTTTATTTCGCATAATTTAGCTATTGTGAAAAAATTAGCTGACAAAGTGGCGGTGATGCAACAAGGTAAAATTGTTGAATATAATAATAAACAGCGTATTTTTTTACGTCCACAACATAACTATACCCAAACACTATTAAATGCTGAACCTAGTGGTGAGCCAATGCCATTACCTGAGATTCCAGGTATCCTGCTCAATGTCAATCGTCTAAATGTTGAAGTCATAACTCAAAAAAGATTATTTAGCAGTAAAAAGAAAAAAATTGTGGATAATGTTGGTTTTACTCTTCATCAAGGAGAAACAGTCGGGATTGTTGGTGAATCTGGATCTGGCAAAAGTACAACAGCACTAGCTATTTTACGCCTGATTAAATCACAAGGTGATATTTTATTCGATAGTCATCCAATACATAACTTATCGGGTAAAAAATTACTACCATTTCGTAGCCGAATTCAAGTCGTATTTCAAGACCCTTTTTCTTCTCTTAACCCACGTTTCAATGTTGAACAAATTATAAGTGAAGGTTTACTAACACATAAAAAACTCAGTAAAAAAGAATGTGAACAAGCCGTTATTGATATTATGTCTGAAGTTGGTTTAGAACCTAATATGCGCTTTCGAAATCCAATGGAGTTTTCAGGCGGACAACGTCAACGAATTGCTATTGCTAGAGCATTGATTTTACAACCTGAATTACTGATTCTTGATGAACCGACTTCGTCGTTAGATCATACCACTCAACAACAAATTATAAATTTACTCAAATCATTACAAGAAAAATATCAATTAAGTTATCTGTTTATCAGTCATGACCTCGGTGTCATTTATTCAATGTGCCATCAAGTGGTTGTAATGCAAGATGGTCGAGTTATAGAACAAGGCGCAAGAGAAAAAATCTTCTTTGAACCAGAAAACGAATATACTAAAACTTTATTATCTTTTTGGGATAAACCTGCTAGGTTAAAGTCTAAAAATAAAACATTGCTTTATTCTGAAAAAATGAATGAGCAAGAAGAAAAAGATGATCAAAAGTTCAAAAATAAAGTCGATTGGGGTGATGCCTTATTAATGCGAAAAGATTAATAAAATTGTCACTAGCAATATTTATAACTTATTTAAACAAAGAGTTTATTAATAAATTATGCAAAAAATAAAGTTACCTTTTATAGCAATGCCGTTGATAGCATTGATTTCAACTAATACTTTAGCATTAAATTGTGGTGATAATATCACACAAAATCAAGTTGAAGCCAATAATTATATTTTTCAACTTTATGATTATATTGAAACTTCAGCAAAAGGTGTCAAACAAGAAATTAGAACGATAGTGAATACTAAAACAGACGAGCCAGCTTATCAAACGACAGCTCATCACACTTTAGACTATGATCCTGAAGGATTAATCCAGCTAAGCCATTATGAACTTTATTCGGATCAAAATAAGCAGTTGTACTCTGAACATCTTCAAAAAATAAATACTGGTTGGGAAAACATTATTGAAGATTTTGAAGATAAAACCAATAGTATTACGCAGTTTACGACGGATAAAGAAGGTAAAATTATTCAGTCTCATCAAGTTAAAAAAGCGGTTGATTTTATCTTTATTCAAAATGATAGCTATCAATACGACAATAATAATTGCTTGATTAATAAGCGTGTTCAATGGCAATTGAAAGAAACGGATAAAAATAGTCAATATACTGGTAAAGACTTGAGTGGAGCATCATCATTTGTTTTTGAGTATCAAGATCAAAAACTTGCTAAAATGATTTCTCAATTTAGTAATGGGTTGCAAAAAGAAAATAATTACTCATACCAATATGATAATAATCAACTTACTACGATACAATCTAATGAGTTTACCAATGGTAAAGAATCGGCTAATTATCTGATTCAATTGTTAACTTTCAATGATAAACACGATTGGCTTTCAGCAAGTAAAGTTAATAAATTTCAAGAAAACAAACAATCAACTATTGTTAGAAAAATTACATATTATTAATTTTTACATTAAATTAGCGTTATTTCATATAACGCTAATGTTAATATTAGCTGTAGAAGAATCGAAATACTATTTGATAAACAAAATAAATATGGCGTGAATAGTCCAAGCTAGTGCTAATCCAACAATAATGAGTTTCCCACGTTTAGGATAAATTTTAAAATGATGCAACATACTCAAAATTTGTAATAATCCACACCAAATCGGTAAGCATATCATCAACAGCAAAAAGATTTTACCCGGTTCGCTACTAACTAATT
>CALYQY010000084.1 GCA_945291235.1 uncultured Gilliamella sp. | reverse complement strand
TCATATTTGATAAGTATTAACATGGTATTTACGATACGAACTAAAATAATCGGTAAAAATAGCGTACAATAGCGCAATGTTTACTTGTACATCAGCTTAATTAATTTAGGAAATAAGTATGACCGGCAAATTTATTGTCATTGAAGGACTTGAAGGTGCAGGAAAAACCACAGCAATTAATACTGTTGCGCGTATTTTAAAGCAATCTAATATTGAAGATTTACAATTTACTCGTGAGCCGGGTGGAACACCGATTGCTGAAGCGTTACGTAATATTATCAAAAATGGTTTAGAACATGAGCCGTTAACGGATAAAGCTGAATTATTGATGTTATATGCGGCTCGAATTCAACTTATTGATAATGTTATAAAACCCGCTCTTAAAATAGGAAAATGGGTAATAGGTGATCGTCATGATTTATCCACGCAGGCATATCAAGGTGGGGGACGCCAACTTGATAGCGTATTGATTGAAACGTTACAAAAGCAAGTGTTAGGTGATTTTAAACCCGATTTAACTTTGTATTTGGATGTTGATCCAAAAATAGGATTAATGCGAGCAAAATCTCGTGGTCAGCTAGATAGGATTGAGCAGCAATCTACCCTTTTTTTTGAACGTACTCGTCAACGCTATTTAGAGCTTGCTATGCAAGATGATACTATTGTGACTATTGATGCCAGTCAATCAATGAATGTGGTAACACAGCAAATTGAAGACGTGTTAACTGCATGGTTATCATTAATACAGGTTAATAATGCATGATCAAAAATGGATATAGTTGGCTCACGCAGCCATATCAGCAATTAGCGACAAGTATTTTACATGATCGAGCCCATCATGCTTTATTAATTAATTATATTCAAGGTAGTGGTGAAAATGAGCTAATTGAGCAATTAGCAAATCGTTTATTATGCCAAGCATCAAGCGATCTAGCCCCTTGTTTAAAATGTCATAGCTGCCAGTTATTTTTGTCTCATTATCATCCTGATTATTATCAGATAACTAACGAACAGGGTAAGCAATCGATCGGTATCGATCAGATTCGAAGTATTACCGCTAAAATTTACGAAAAATCACAGCAAGGCGGTAATAAAGTGATTTGGATTAAACATGCTGCCTTAATGACCGAAGCCGCCGCAAATGCATTATTGAAAACGTTAGAAGAGCCACCTGCAAATACTTATTTTATTTTAAGTGACGATCATAATAGTCATTTATTACCAACTATTTATAGTCGTTGTTTTTCTTATTTTTTACCGATACCTAAGCTTGAACAGTCTATGGATTGGTTGAAAAATATACAGGGTTTACATTATAGTGATAATGAACTTGCGTCAGCTTTGTTATTAAGCGAAAATGCGCCATTAACAGCAAAAACTTTGTTGGATCCTACAAAATGGCAACAACGTAAAGTATTTTGTGAAAATTTATTGAGTGTTATTCCTAATAATGATTTTTGGACGCTTGGCGTAACATTTGAGCATGACCATTTTATTGATCGCATTAGTTGGTTTTGTGCTTTATTAAGTGATGCTTTAAAAGCAAAACAAAAAGCAGGACGGTATATTATTAATCGTGATCAAGTGCCATTGGTAAGATTATTGGCAACATTAAGTTATGAAAAAATTACTGCTCTTTATGAACTATGGTTGAATGCCAGACGTCAGTTATTGTCAATAACTGGGTTGAATAAAGAATTACTGGTTTATTATGTTCTTTCTCAATCAGAGTTGATTTGCGATTAAATATTTTCATGGAAGTGTTGAGGGATATTATTTTATATGTAAATGTTTTAACGAAGGATTATAGTGAGTTATTTATCTATTGAATTTGGTCTGTTGTTTATCGTTTTTTTTGCTATATATTGGGCATTTAACTTATTACCTAAATTCCAAAATGCCTTGTTACTCGTTTCAAGTTATTTAATTGTAAGCAGTTATAGTTGGCAATTTGCGTTGATTCTTGGTGTTTATACCAGTGTAACTTATCTTATTTCCATTATGATATCGGTTTCAAAAAATCATGCTAAAAGTTGGTTGATTTTTGGCTTAATAATATCGATTAGTAATTTAGCATTATTCAAATATTTTGATTTTTTCCGACAAGAACTACAAGCTTTACTTAACGTCTTTCATATTCCTATTTTATTACCATTATTTTCTGTGCTAATCCCTATTGGTATTTCCTTTTATACTTTCCATTCTGTCAGTTATTTAGTTTCAGTTAAAAGAAAAGAGATTGAAGTAGCTAAATTTTGGGATTTTGCACTTTTTTTATCTTTTTTCCCCAGTATTGTTGCAGGGCCGATCAATCGAGCTAAAGATTTTTTGCCGCAAATTTCAGTTTGCCAACCCCGCCAAATTTTAGAGCCATATCGAGCTTTTATATTAATCATGATGTCAATCATTAAAGTTTATTGTTTAGGTGGTTGGATAAATGATGCATGGGTTAACCCCATTTTTGCCAATCCATTAGAATTTAGTGTGATTGATTTATTAGTGGGTGTATATGCTTATGCAATTCAAATTTATCTCAATTTTTCAGGCTATACGGATTTGGTGACAGGTATTGCTTTGTTGTTAGGGTTTCGTCTACCAATTAATTTTAACCAACCTTATTTATCTTTAAATTTAAGGCATTTTTGGGCGCGTTGGCACATAAGTTTATCTCAATGGATTCGGGATTATATTTATATTCCGCTTGGCGGTAATCGTAAGGGATTTACCCGAACACAAATCAATGTTTTGTTGGCAATGTTTTTATCGGGATTATGGCATGGTGCAGGTATCAATTTTATTATTTGGGGTATTTGCCATGGTATTGGTATTGTGGCTCTGAATATTGGTGATCGCTTTTTTGGTCGTGATGTGATTAGTCAACGCTCACCTTTTATTGCGCGTTTATTAACTTGGCATTATGTCTGTTTTACTTGGTTGTTTTTTTATTGTGAAAATTTATCCGATGCTTTGGATTATTTAATGGCATTAACGCATAATGTGATGATAAAACCACAATATTGGCAGGCTTTTTTAATTATCATGGTTGCTTATTTAGTTTATCCAATGTGTAAAAATCTTCCAAATTTGGCAACGGTACTGTTATCTAAAGTTAATAAATTATGTTTACCTGTGATAATGATATTAATTTTGTGGTGTGTCATTTATTTTGCGCCGTCAGGTATGCCCGATTTTATTTATGCCAGTTTTTAATTGTGTTTTAAAATTTTTTAAGATCAGTTTTGACAAGGAACAGTAATTTGAAGGATTTTATGAAGTTAAGTAATATGCTAACAATGCCAACTAACAAAACCTTATCCGCATTTTATATTGTTATAGTGTTAGTTGTTACAGCTATTGCTTTAATGGTTTTGTTTCATAAATCAATATTGGTTTATTGCCAGCAATCTTACCATTTTGAGTTTTTTGATATGGCATTAATGGTGGATGATGCTAATGTCACTGAGGATGATCAGACAAAATGGACTAATGAATCGTATGAATCAGAGGAGTTAGAAAACACGAATATTGAAAAGGATAATCAAAAACATCCTAATGTCGTGACTGCAAACGCAATTGCGGATAAACAGTTACAACAAAATAACCGGCAAAACAAAACAATAAAATCCAATCACACAACTGAAAATAATAAACAAAAATTACCGTTAATTAAGGGTGATAGCCTGCAAGCTACTAATAAACGTCAAACTCATTCTGATAGTCAACTAAACAGTACTCGGACTAATACAGCGTTAGGTAATACGGTAACATTGGATGAATCAAGTAACCCGAGACTTAGCAATGATACCGATTTTACTGAACTTTCACCGATTGTTTTAACTAAAAATGACAAAGTCCTTTTTGCAGGGGATTCATTAATGCAAGGGGTTGCACCATATGTTAAAAAAATGTTATTTAAACAATATAAGATAGAAAGTATTAACTTGAGTAAACAAAGTACTGGGCTTGCTTATCCAAAAGCTTTTGATTGGCCAAAAACAATTAATGATGCAATCAGTGCTGATGCTTCCATTAAATTAATCGTCATTTTTTTAGGCCCTAATGATCCGTGGGATTTTCCTGTTAAGGGATATGCTAAATATGCTAAGTTTAAATCGCAATTGTGGGAAGAACAGTACCGTTTACGTGTTGCATCAATATTAGATATCGCGAATCAACATAATGTAAAAGTACTTTGGCTTTCACCACCTTGTATGCGTAAACCAAAGTTGAATGACGGAATGAATTATTTAAGCCATTTATATGAATCCGAAGTTGAAAAAGCGCATCAACATTTTATGGAAACCAATACATTATTAGGTTGTTCTTACGATCAATTTAACAGCTATATTGAGACTAATAAGCAAAAAATTAAAGTGAGAATAGACGATGGTATTCATTTTACAATAACTGGACAAAAGCTTTTAGCTCAAGCAATTTTGAACCAAATCACATCCACTTTATCAGAGGATTCCCACATTGAATCAATGCATTAAAACTATGGTTGCTGTTTTTTTGGTGGTGTTTACTGTCAGTTTTAGTACTATGGCTGAAAGTATTCCAACGTCTAAGTCTGTGATTGTTGATTTTGGCGATCCAAATGCTAAACAATTTGTTTTACGCTTAAATTCATTAGTCAATAATCAAGACCACACCCATAAAGTTGTTAATATCACCCAATTTGGTGATTCTCATACCGCTGCAGATTTTTTTACAGGCGAATTTAGAGCGTTGATGCAAGATAAATATGGTGATGCAGGTATAGGTTGGGTTCCTCCTGTTTGGGTTAAAGGGCAAAACCATACTCGAGTTAGTTTGAAAGATTCTAATTGGGAATTGTTAAGTAGCCGAGTATTAAGTAATCTCGATTTTCCTATGGGCGGTTTTATCGCTAAACCTATTAATTCTCAAGCTTCTGTTGAGTTGGCATTTAAAGCAGACGATAGAGATATATGGAAAATTAGCCTTATTTTTAAAACTAAGAAAATAACTAAAAATCCATTAAGTATCTATAATAAAGATAAAATTGCCTTTAGTTTCAAGAATAAATTTGGTGGTTGGCAAACGACAACGTTTACTTCAACGCTTCCTATTACCATTAAAAGTAAAGATAGCACTGAAATTGGTGGATTTTGGTTAACTCGAGCCAACAAGTCGGGTGTTATTGTATCTGCGATTGGTTCGAATGGGGCTAAGCAAACAATTTGGCAAAAATGGCGTCCTCAGTGGTTTCAGGAATTATTGTTATCTAAAAGCGATTTGGTTATTTTGGAGTATGGAACAAACGAGAGTTTCGATGAGACTTTAGATGCAGATGAATATCGGAAAAATTTAGTCTACAACATTCGTAAAATTCGAAAATTATTGCCGAATGCTGCAATTTTATTGATTTCACCTCCTGATACAATGATTAATCAAACTGAAATTCCAAAGTCTTATAATTTAGTAAAAAGGATTCAAAAACAAGTGGCTAAATCAGAAAAAACACTGTTTTGGGATTGGCAGGCCGCTATGGGGGGAAGTCATTCGGTTAAGCTTTGGTCTAAGTTTGGATTGGCTCGGTCAGATTTAGTACATCAAACCTTGCAAGGCTATAAAGAAAGTGCCAAAATCTTTTATAATGATTTAAATGAATTTGTTAAAAAAAATAGCGATTAGTTATTAATAAAAGGAATAAATCTGTTATGTCTTCACCTATTATCGTTGCTGTTGATTTTGCTGATGTTAAATCAGCTTGGAATTTTATTGATCGTGTTGAGCCAAAAGATTGTCGTTTAAAAATTGGCAAAGAGCTTTTTACGCATGCGGGGCCCGATTTTATTAAACAGATTATGAATAAAGGTTTCGATGTTTTTTTGGATCTTAAATTTCATGATATTCCAAATACTGTTGCGAAAGCGATAATTGCTGCAGCTGATTTAGGTGTTTGGATGACAAATGTTCATGCTAGTGGTGGGTCTCGGATGATGCAGGCGGCGAAAGACGCACTCTATCCATATGGTAAAGATGCGCCTCTTTTAATTGCGGTAACTGTTTTAACAAGCATGGAGTCGGTAGATCTTCAAGAAATCGGTATCCCTGTTTCGCCTTTGGAACAAGCCACTAAATTAGCTTTGTTAGCCAAAAATTGTGGGCTTGATGGCGTAGTATGCTCCGCTAAAGAAGTGCAAAGTTTTAGAACTCGCTTAGGGAGTGATTTCAAGCTAGTGACGCCTGGTATCAGACCCGCCGGTTCAAATGCTGATGATCAGCGTCGAATTATGACGCCACAACGTGCGCAAGCTGCAGGATCGGATTATCTGGTTATTGGTCGTCCGATTACGCAAGCAGAAGATCCTTCTTTATCATTGCAAACTATTTTATCAACCCTTGATTTGAGCAAGAGTTAATTTCATGATGTCTGATAATCCACTTGTTTATTCTACCGATCAAGGTCGTATTAAATCGGTTGAAGTAAAAGAATCTCGACCTAAAGGGGATGGGATTATTCGAATTCAACGCCAAACATCCGGACGTAAAGGCAAAGGTGTGTGCGTCATTTCAGGATTTGATTTTGATGATGCCCAACTTCAAAAAATAGCTGCGGAACTCAAAAAACGTTGTGGTTGTGGTGGAGCAGTTAAAAATGGTAGCATTGAAATTCAAGGCGATAAACGTGATTTACTCAAATCTTTGCTGGAAGAAAAAGGCTTTAAAGTAAAGCTAGCCGGTGGTTGAGTTGTGGTAATTGTCTTTACTCCCATTATTGAATGGGAGTAAATCTGCTATATGTTAGTGAGAACGATAGCTACGCATTTTGTTGCTGATTTCACGGCGTTCTTTTGAAATTTCAGCATTTTTGATAATATAATCATCTACACGATCATCATAATCACTTTTCATGTTAGCAATAATCGCTTGAAGTTCGTCATAAGTCATATCTGGTTTTATATAATCACTCAAATTTTCAAGTAATAATACTCGTTTTTGGTTATCTCGGATTTTTTTCTCATTATCGGATATTTCACGTTTTAATTTGTTTAAACGACGTGATAAACGAATATATTCTAATACATCTTGAAATGATGGTGCGGCGTTTTTTTCCTTGTCCATCTATAACCCCTTATTTCTAAAATTGGAAAAAATAAATTATGACTAATTATATACTAATAAATTTATAGATGATAATTAAATCTGTTTTGAGTGTTTATCAAATTTAAGTTATATTCAATGCAAATTCATTGATATTACAATAAGTTACTACCGTTCAATGTGAGCTTTCTTATGATTTTAACGGCTATTTAATTATTCCTATTTGTCATTAACGATAAATATCGATGCTATTGACCCAATGTAGAGTGTTTAATTGAACTTATCATGTCAGTTTACTCTAAGCCAAGTTTATCCCAAATTTCATCGATATAAGCCACAACTTTAGGATCTTTTTTGATGATTTTTCCCCATTCTCGCTGAGTTTCGCCTTGCCATTTATTGGTCGCATCTAATCCCATTTTTGAGCCTAACCCAGAAACAGGCGAAGCAAAATCTAAATAATCAATCGGCGTATTGTCAATAAATGTGGTATCACGATGAGGATCCATGCGCGTTGAAATAGCCCACATGACATCTTTCCAATCTCGGGCATTGATATCATCATCACATACAATAACAAATTTGGTATACATAAATTGGCGTAAGTAAGACCAAACGCCCATCATGACACGTTTAGCATGGCCTGGATACTGTTTTTTGATGGTCACAATTGCAATCCGGTAGGAACATCCTTCGGGTGGTAAATAAAAATCGACAATTTCAGGAAATTGTTTTTGTAAAATAGGGATAAAGACTTCATTTAAAGCGAGTCCCATTACGGCCGGTTCATCGGGTGGACGACCCGTATAGGTAGAGTGATAAATCGCATCTTTTCGACGAGTTAGATGAGTTACCGTAAAAACAGCAAATTTTTCAACTTCGTTGTAGTAACCAGTATGATCACCATATGGGCCTTCAGGCGCTAATTCATTCGGATCAATATAGCCTTCTAAGATAATTTCGGCGGTAGCGGGGACATCTAAATCATTGGATAGCGATTTTACTACTTCAGTTCGACTATTGCGTAACAGACCTGCAAAGGCGTATTCTGGTAAGGTATCTGGTACGGGAGTGACTGCACTTAAAATGGTTGCTGGATCTGCACCAATGGCAACGCTAACAGGAAACTTTTCATTAGGATGGGCTTGTTGCCATTCTGCAAAATCGAGCGCTCCTCCTCGATGAGATAGCCAGCGCATAATTAACTTATTTTTACCCAATAATTGTAAGCGATAAACGCCGACATTTTGCCTTTCTTTATAAGGTCCTTTCGTTATCGTTAGTCCCCAAGTTAAAAGTGGTGCTACATCATCGGGCCAACAATGCATGATTGGCAGACGAGTTAAATCAACTTCTTCATTTTTAAAAATCAATTCCTGACAAGGCGCAGACGATCGTCGCTTAACAGGCATATTTAATATTTGCTTATATTTGGGTAACACATGAAAAAATTGCTTAATGCCTTTTGGTGGTTCTGGCTCACGTAAAAAAGCTAATAATTCACCAATTTCACGTAATTGCGATGTATCTTCTAACCCCATTCCCATCGCAACACGTTTGGGTGTTCCAAATAGGTTACAAAGTACGGGCATGTCATAACCAATAGGATTTTCGAATAATAAGGCTGGGCCTTTAGAACGTAAAACACGATCTGCAATTTCGGTCATTTCCAAATAAGGATTAACAGGATAGGGAATTCGTTTTAATTCACCTTGTTCTTCAAGATAATTTAAAAAATCACGAAAATTGGTCAAGTTCATAAAAATAATTACTCCCTATTAATCTGCCTTTGTTTACACTAATTTAAGGTAGTCTAACATCCTAAATGTTAACGTTATTTTGTCATCAACTAGTCAGCGTCAAAATTTTCACTATAAATAGGTACTTGTTGATTTAGATTGCATTTCACAATTTTAGGTAATAATGTTTTAAATTGCTGTTGGTCGATATCAATAAATTTATTTTCATCTACTTGATAAAAAAGATATTGGGTCGTTTGATCTTCAAACTCAAAAGAAGCAATCCAATAGTTTCTATCATCATTGTTTTCATTAGCAAAAACTTTGATGATGGTATTTTCTCGTATTTCAGGTTGATTATGTAATTTGTGTTCGATAATATTTTCAGCGATTTGCGAATCGATTTCATCAAAAATGATATAATCAGTTTTGTTGGTTTGGCATGTTTTAATGTTAATTTCAGCATAACTATTAGGTATAAAATACAATAAGCTTGATAACACAATGGCATACTGACTTAATTTCATTTCCTACTCCTTAATTAATCTCGTTTAATTGAATAATTTCATTAATTGCTTCTTGATTATTTGGCGATGCTGTTATTTTAGCTGCATCGCTAATTGTCAACCATTGATAGGCTAAATGTTCAGTAAGCGTTGGTGTTATTTCATTTTCGAGCGGTAAATAAAACCAATGTTCTTTATTTATTTCAACTTCAGGTGCATATCGATGCCTAAATTGTGGAAAAATCTTGAATTCAACCGTATGGTTAGTATCGATTAAATTAAGATTTTTACCCAGAATATCAATGCCTGTTTCTTCAAAAACCTCACGAATGGCAGTTTCAACCGGCAATTCGTTATCTTCCATGCTACCTGTTACTGACTGCCAAAAATTGGGATCATCTTTGCGTTGTAGCATAAGACAACGCAAAGTTTTTTGACAGTAAATAACAACTAAAACAGATTCAGGCTTTTTGAACTTTTGCATTAAGACATCACTATTTTTTGCTAACTTCAATACCAAGCTCAGCTAATGCATTAGGATTTGCCGGGCTTGGTGCATCTGTCATTAAACAAGTTGCCGCTGTTGTTTTCGGAAATGCGATAACATCCCGGATATTATCGGTACCTGTTAATAGCATACTTAATCTGTCTAAACCAAATGCAAGTCCTGCATGTGGCGGTGTACCATATTTTAGCGCATCAAGTAAAAAGCCAAATT
>CALYQY010000083.1 GCA_945291235.1 uncultured Gilliamella sp. | reverse complement strand
AAGCAATGCAAGATGCTGGCATCGAAATTACGGAAGAAAATTCAGAACGTATTGGCTGCGCTATTGGTTCAGGTATTGGTGGACTTGGATTAATTGAGGAAAATCACAGTGCGCTAATTAATGGCGGACCACGTAAAATTAGCCCATTTTTTGTTCCATCAACCATCGTTAATATGATTGCTGGTCATTTATCTATTATTTATGGATTAAAAGGACCGAGTATTACTATAGCTACCGCTTGTTCTTCTGGCGTTCATAATATCGGACATGCAGCAAGAATGATTGCTTATGGTGATGCAGACGGCATGCTTGCCGGTGGTGGCGAAAAAGCGAGTACACCGCTTGGTATTGGTGGTTTTGGTGCAGCACGTGCATTATCAACCAATAATGACAATCCTAAAGCGGCGAGTCGACCTTGGGATAAAGACCGTGATGGTTTTGTACTTGGCGACGGTGCAGGAATCATGTTTTTAGAAGAGTATGAGCATGCTAAAAAACGTGGTGCTAAAATTTATGCTGAAGTTGTCGGTTTTGGAATGAGCGGCGATGCTTACCATATGACTTCACCTCCAGAAGATGGTAGTGGTGCAGCTTTAGCGATGAAATGTGCAATTCGTGATGCAGGTATTACACCTAATCAAGTTGGTTATATCAATGCGCATGGGACATCGACTCCTGCAGGTGATAAAGCTGAAACTCAAGCAGTAAAAAGTATTTTTAAAGAAAATTCAAGCAAAGTTATGGTCAGTTCAACAAAATCAATGATTGGTCATTTACTCGGTGCAGCTGGTGCTGTTGAATCAATCTTTACTGTACTTGCATTACGTGATCAAGCTGTACCGCCAACAATTAATTTAGATAATCCTGATGAAGGATGTGATCTCGATTATGTTCCTCATACAGCTCGTCAAGTTAAGAATTTAGAGTATGCACTGTGTAACTCGTTTGGTTTCGGTGGAACGAATGGTTCAGTGTTATTCAAAAAAATCTAATTTCTTATTCTAAATTATTCGTCGGTAATTTTTATTATCGACGAAAGCCTTCCTGAAAATTATTTTAGATGTGTTAAATCTTATCGACAAAGAGAATAAGAATATTTATATAGCTTGTGTTATAATCTGATATAAATTTTAAAGCATTATCATTACTGGAAATTATGGCAGAACCACAATTTATTCATCTCCATTTGCATAGCGATTTTTCTATGGTTGACGGAATTGCGAAAGTAGGCACATTAGTAAATGAGGTGAGCAAGTTACAGATGCCAGCCTTTGCGATTACCGATTTTACTAATTTATGTGGTCTTGTAAAATTTTATGGCACAGCAATGTCAAAAGGCATCAAACCTATCATTGGTGCTGATCTTGCTATAAAAAATCCACAAATGCCAGATGATATTTTTCGGTTAACTTTACTTGCAGCCAATAATGATGGATATAAAAATCTTACCTTACTGATTTCCAAAGCTTATGAAAGAGGTTACATCGGTGATATTCCGGTTGTTGATCAAGAATGGTTAACAGAGTATCGATCTGGATTAATTGTTTTAGCAGGTCGTGAAAGTGATATTGGTATCGGAATCATTCGCAATAATCAATCAATTATTGATAATGCTATTCAATTTTATTGTGAAAACTTTCCAGATCATTTTTACTTTGAATTAGTACGTACCAAACGTGTTAATGAAGAACTATTTATTCATAGTGCGGTTAAACTTGCAGAACAATATGCATTACCTGTTGTGGCAACTAATGATGTAAGATTTTTGGTTCCTTCTGATTTTGAAGCTCACGAAATTCGGGTTGCTATTCACGATGGTAATACCCTTGAAGATCCTAATAGACCCAAACACTACTCAGCTGAACAATATTTACGTTCAGAACAAGAAATGTGCGAACTGTTTTCTGACATTCCAGAAGCATTAGAAAATAGTGTTGAAATAGCCAAACGTTGTAATGTGTCGATTCGATTAGGGGAGTATTTTTTACCTAAGTTCCCAACAGGGAATATGTCTACAGAAGATTTTTTAGTTCACAAATCACGTGAAGGTTTGGAAGAAAGATTAGAACTTTTATTTCCTGATCCTAACGTTAGACAACAAAAACGA
This sequence comes from uncultured Gilliamella sp., assembly GCA_945291235.1. The sequence continues at coordinate 8,067 of CALYQY010000083.1, read as the reverse complement.
CCAGAATATGATGAACGTTTAGAAACCGAATTAAACGTAATCAACCAAATGGGGTTTCCTGGCTATTTCCTGATCGTTATGGAATTTATTCAGTGGTCTAAAGATAATGATATTCCTGTCGGTCCGGGTCGTGGTTCAGGGGCTGGTTCTCTTGTTGCTTATGCACTGAAAATAACGGATTTAGATCCGTTAGCCTTTGACTTACTTTTTGAACGTTTTTTAAATCCTGAACGGGTATCAATGCCAGATTTTGATGTTGATTTCTGTATGGAAAAACGTGATTTAGTGATTGATCATGTTGCTGACATGTACGGTCGAGATGCAGTTTCACAAATTATTACATTTGGTACAATGGCTGCTAAAGCCGTTATACGCGATGTGGGACGAGTGCTGGGACACCCTTATGGATTTGTTGATCGTATCGCAAAGCTCATACCTCTTGACCCCGGAATGACCCTTGTAAAAGCGTTTGAACTCGAGCCTCAATTGCAAGAAATTTATGACAATAATGAAGATGTAAAATCATTAATTGATATTGCCAGACAATTAGAAGGGGTGACTCGAAACGCCGGTAAACACGCCGGAGGGGTCGTGATTTCACCAACTAAAATTACAGATTTTTCGCCTATCTATTGTGATTCTGAAGGTCATCATCCCGTTACACAATTTGATAAAAATGATGTTGAATATGCAGGACTGGTCAAATTCGACTTTTTAGGATTACGTACGTTAACCATTATTGATTGGGCAATCAAAATGATTAATGAGCGTCAGGCAAGAGAAGGTCTGGAAGCGGTTGATATTACACGCATTCCGCTTGATGATCAGAAATCGTTTGATTTACTGTTAAATGCAGAAACGACTGCTGTTTTCCAGCTTGAATCGCGTGGTATGAAAGATCTCATAAGACGTTTAAAGCCCGACTGCTTTGAAGATATGATTGCATTAGTCGCATTATTCCGACCAGGGCCTCTACAATCAGGAATGGTGGATAATTTTATCGATCGTAAACATGGTCGTGAAGAGGTGTCTTATCCCGATATTAATCATCAGCACGAATCCTTGAAGCCTATATTAGAACCAACTTATGGCATTATTCTCTATCAAGAACAGGTCATGCAAATAGCACAAACGTTATCTGGTTATACCTTAGGTGGTGCGGATTTATTACGTCGAGCTATGGGTAAGAAAAAGCCAGAAGAAATGGCTAAGCAACGTTCTGTATTTAAAGAAGGCGCTGAAAAGCAGGGCGTAGATGGAGAACTGGCTATGCGGATTTTTGATTTAGTTGAAAAATTCGCAGGTTATGGTTTTAACAAATCGCATTCGGCTGCTTATGCACTTGTTTCTTATCAAACTCTCTGGCTAAAAACACACTATCCTGCAGAGTTTATGGCGGCAGTTATGACGGCTGATATGGACAATACCGATAAAATCGTTGGTCTGGTCGATGAATGCCTACGCATGGGACTCAAAATTAATCCGCCGGATATTAACAGTGGGTTGTATCATTTTCATGTGAATGAAAAAGGTGAAATTGTTTACGGTATTGGTGCAATAAAAGGTGTGGGCGAAGGTCCGATTGAGGCGATAGTTGAAGCGCGCAATAGTGGTGGATATTTCAAAAATATTTTTGAATTATGTGCACGAACAGATATGAAAAAAATTAACCGTCGTGTTTTAGAAAAACTCACCATGGCTGGCGCTTTTGATAAATTAGGTCCACATCGAGCAGCGATTTTAAATAGTATTAACGACGCTATGCAAGCGGCGGATCAATATGCTAAAGCACAAGATATTGGTCAAGAAGATATGTTTGGTGTATTAGCTGAAGAACCAGAACAAGTTGAACATGCTTATGCAGCTGTTCCAGAACTGCCAGAACAAGTTTTGCTTGATGGTGAACGTGATACTTTAGGGCTTTATTTAACGGGGCATCCGGTTACACAATACCTGAAGGAGTTAAATCGTTATGCTGGAGGTTTACGGATAAGTGAAGCTTCTCCAACGGGTTGGGGAAAAATGGTTACTTTTGCCGGTATTGTTGTTGATGCAAGGGTTCGCATTACCAAGAAAGGAAATAAAATCGGTTTATTTACCTTGGATGACCGCTCAGGTCGTATTGACGGTATGCTTTTTACTGATGCACTGGAAAAATTTGAGCATTTATTGGTTAAAGATAAAATTTTGATAGTCACCGGTCAAGTCAGTCATGATGATTTTAATGGTGGATTCAAAATGACGGTACGTGATATGGTCGACTTGAAGGATGCCCGAGCGAAGTATGTTAAAGGTTTGGCGGTGACATTAACTGACAGTGAAGCTGATAGAGCAATGTTGCAGCGTCTACAACAACTATTTGAACCCTATCGACATGGTAGTGTACCTGTAAATCTTTACTATCATAGGGATGACTCGATCGTTAGAATACAATTCGGTACAACTTGGCGAGTTATTCCTGAGGATGCTTTGATTGTAGAGCTTAAAACCTTGCTAGGTAATGATCGTATTGAATTTGAATTTTAGTAAATTAGTATAAAATTATTCCTATTAAGTAAAATAAAGGAATATAGCAAATCTACATTTAAGGATAAAAATAAGTTGTTCTTTTTTATATCCCAGTCGATAACTGATAAATGTAGATGACTTTAATTAGTATTACATAGTAAAATTGACTTAATTTTATTTTAAGAATTAGTCTTTATACTATATTAAATAATGTATTTATTACAAATACAAAATAAATTAAGAGGCAATCATAAGCGTTATGAACAATTTTTTGGAATTTGAAAAGCCGATAGCGGAATTAGAAGCAAAAATTAATTCCTTAAAGAATATTGATTCACAACAAGTTGAATTAGATATCAATTTAGACAAAGAGATTAAACAACTAAATAAAAAAAGTCGAGAGTTAACAAAAAAAATATTTGCAAATTTATCTCCATGGGAAATCGCACAATTAGCCAGACATCCAAATAGACCCTATACACTTGATTATATCAAAGAAATTTTTACTGATTTTGATGAGTTAGCAGGTGATCGTGCTTATGCTGATGATAAAGCAATCGTCGGTGGTATTGCTCGTATTGATGATCGACCAGTTATGGTAATTGGTCATCAAAAAGGTCGTGAAACAAAACAGAAAATATATCGTAACTTTGGTATGCCTGCACCTGAAGGTTATCGAAAAGCATTACGTTTAATGCAATTAGCTGAACGTTTTAAATTACCTATTATTACTTTTATTGATACGCCGGGAGCATATCCTGGTATTGGTGCCGAAGAGCGAGGACAAGCTGAAGCAATAGCTAGAAATTTACGCGAAATGTCTCGTCTTAACGTTCCAACTATTTGTACTGTTATTGGTGAAGGCGGTTCTGGTGGAGCACTCGCGATTGGTGTTGCTGATAAAGTGAACATGTTGCAGTACAGTACTTATTCGGTTATTTCTCCTGAAGGGTGTGCATCTATTTTGTGGAAAAGTGCTGATAAAGCTCCTGTTGCTGCTGAAGCAATGAATATGACAGCTGATAAATTACTTAAATTAGATCTAATTGATTCAATAATTCCTGAACCACTAGGTGGTGCTCATCGTGATTATTTTGCGGTATCCGATTCTTTGAAAAAACAGTTAATTAATGATCTTAATGAACTTGAAGAAATGGATTTATCCGTACTGCTTGAAAGAAGATTTCAACGCCTTATGAACTATGGTTATGCAAGATAGCCTTATTGGAATACTATTATTATGGAAAAAAAGACGGGTTTAAAACGTATAATTAATGCAACAAAGTACTCTTTTAAAGGGTTTAAATCAGCGATCAAATATGAAACCGCATTTCGTCAAGAATTATTGTTGTTGATTGTGGCTTATATTGTGGTCATGCTAATTGATTTCACGATATATGAACGTATTTTATTATTAGGTTCTATTGGTGTTGTGATGATTGTTGAGCTTATCAACAGTGCCATTGAATGTGTGGTAGATAGAATCGGTAGTGAAAGACACGAGTTATCGGGTCGTGCTAAGGATTATGGATCTGCAGCCGTGTTTTTATCGTTATTATTAACGGTAATTTTATGGATTTACTTATTTTCCTGCCACTTTTTTCCCTAAATTCTTTCTAACTCATTGACAATTTGAATGATAATAGTGCGAGTGAAATACTCGCATTTCATTCTTTTTTATTCCGATACTAGCTCTTTAATGGTGAAGTTGCCTGTTTTTTCTGTATCCAGCTGCTCTTTTAACCAAGGCATGATCGATTGCATTTGCTCATGTAGCTTCCAAGGCGGATTAATTACAATCATACCGGATGCTGTCATTCCTTTCTGATTATTGTCAGGTTTTAGAGCAAGCTCAAACTGTGAAATTCGCTTAATTCCTAAATTTACAATTCCATCAATCATCCTTTGGGTCTGTGTTCGTGATACGACAGGATACCAGATAAGATAAACACCAGTCGCAAAACGTTTATACGCTTCATTTATCGCCGTTGGAATTTTTTGATAATCATCTTTGATCTCATATGAAGGATCAATTAATATCAGTCCTCGGCGTGATTCGGGAGGTAATTTTGATTTTAATTGTGCAAAGCCATCTTCACGTAATACTCTTGCGCGTTTATCCTTATTAAATTCCTGCCTTAACAAAGGATAGTCGGTTGGATGTAATTCGGTAAGATTAAGTTTATCTTGTTCCCGAAGTAACTGTTTAGCAATGAGCGGTGAACCAGGATAATACTTTAAAGTATCAAATGGATTGTAGCGCTTAAGAATTGATAGATAAGTATCAAGTTGTTTTGGAAGATCCGGTTGTTGCCATAATAAATTAATCCCAGATAAATATTCTCCCGTTTTTTCAGCATGTTCACTTTTTAATAAATATCGCCCCGCACCACTGTGAGTATCCAGATATAAAAAAGGTTTTTCTTTTTCCTTTAACGATTCAATACATAGTGTTAATACAATATGTTTTAAAACATCTGCATGATTACCTGCATGGTAGCTATGACGATAACTTAACATTAAAAATTTAGCCTCATTTGTTTATTATTTTGCATGTGAAATAGATAAAGCTTAATAAAGTAGGCAAGTCATTTTCATTAATTTTCAATTAAAGTTGAATACTGATGTTATCATCAGAAATTGATAGCCATATAAACTATATTTTGCGATATCGGTGTAACCTAAATATAAGGAGAATGAGTATTATAAGTCAGAAAGGGATTTTTTCAACTTTGTAGCCTTAAAGTGTATATGGCAAGAGATTATAGGTAACGTGTGCTCGTCATCTCACATTTAGGACAACATTTTTTGTTTAAGTTGTGTACCACATTTGCGACATAAATAATTTATATTATTGTGCTGAACTTTATTGTGTCTAATCTTTGTTAATTGATGCTCCTGACACTCACAATAGTATAAAAAAAAGTCTCGTTTAACATCGAAATTATGAGTTGTTTTAGGCATTTTACCTAGGATATTTGACATAACATATTGCCATTCTTTGCCATGAGGCTTTACGTTGCCAAATTTTTTAAAAACAATTAGGTGCGCTAACTCATGGGGCACAACTTCTTCAATAAATACTTGTCCATTGTCGGCAAGCATTGTTGAATTCAATTGGATTTCCCAACGCATTAGAAAAGCACTTCCTGCCACACTTCCTTTAGGTTTATAAATTATTTTAGGTTCGTTAAATTGCATATTTAGCAATTGATTAGCTTGCGCTAAGTATTTTCTTAGGCAAGCTATAACTTGGTTGTGCAAATTTATGGGGATACGTTTAAAGTCCTGCTGCATCTCGTAATTGAGCCGCTTTATCTGTTTGTTCCCAAGGAAAAATATCTCGTCCAAAGTGACCATAACTTGCTGTTTTTTGATAAATTGGTTGAATTAAATTTAGCATTTTAATCAGTCCATAAGGTCTTAAATCAAAAAATTCCTTAATTAATGCAACAATTTTATCATGCGCAATTTTTTCCGTGCCAAATGTATTAACATAAATTGAAGTCGGATTAGCAATACCAATTGCATAAGATAGTTGTAATTCACATCTATCAGCTAATCCAGCAGCAACAATATTTTTTGCAACATAACGAGCAGCATAAGCAGCCGAACGGTCAACTTTTGATGGATCTTTACCAGAAAAAGCCCCACCACCATGACGAGCTGCTCCACCATAAGTATCCACAATTATTTTACGTCCGGTTAACCCACAATCCCCCATAGGTCCGCCAATAACAAAACGCCCAGTTGGATTGATGAAATATTTAGTTCGGGAAGTTAACCACTCAGCTGGTAAGGTTGGTTTGATGATCTCCTCCATTACCGCTTCATGTAATGCATTTTGTTCAATATGTTCTGCATGTTGAGTGGATAAAACAATCGTATCAACACCTTTAATTATGCCATTTTCATAAATTAATGTTACTTGGCTTTTGGCATCAGGTCTTAACCATGGAAGTATTCCTTTCTTTCTAACTTCAGCTTGGCGATGCATAAGCTCATGAGCATAACTGATTGCTGCTGGCATAAAGTTTGGCATTTCATTGGTTGCGTAGCCAAACATTATCCCCTGATCACCCGCTCCTTGCTGTAAAGGATCTTCACGATCTACACCTTGGTTAATATCGGGTGATTGTTTTCCAATTGCATTTAAAACAGCACAAGAATTAGCATCAAATCCCATTTCTGAACTGGTATATCCAATATCACTAATTGTTTTTCGGGTTAACTCTTCTATATCTACCCATGCTGAGGTTGTAATCTCGCCACCAACAAGTGCCATACCTGTTTTTACATAGGTTTCACATGCAACACGAGCTTTAGGATCTTGCTTTAAAATAGCATCAAGTACCGCATCTGAGATTTGATCGGCAATTTTATCTGGATGACCTTCTGAAACTGATTCAGAAGTGAATAGAAATTCTGACATTCAATACCTTCTTAAATTTATTCGTACGAATAACATATAAATTCAAAATAGCGCTCATTTTAGCAGTTTTACCATCTAGACGTCTAGTTAAAAAATTTTTCTAATGATGTCTTTTCATCAATGACAGGTAATAAAATAACTTGCATTAATTTTTAATCAATTTACGATAGTTTGCGTTTTTACCTATCAATTAGCTAAACATCTACAGAAATATGAAAATAAAAAATACAACTCCTACAGTGCTAGTCTTTGATTCCGGTATTGGTGGATTATCGGTATATGACGCCATTTACAATAAGATGCCTAATCTACATTACATTTATGCATTTGATAATGAAATGTTTCCTTACGGCGATAAGTCATCCGAATTTCTTATTGATAGGGTCACGTCAATTATTGGACATATTTCGAAACATTATTTTATTGACATAGCTGTTATTGCATGTAATACAGCAAGTACTATCTGTTTACCGAGTTTAAGATCCAAATTTTCTTTTCCTATTGTAGGTGTTGTTCCTGCTATTAAACCAGCTTGCCAAATTACCCAAAACAAATGTATCGGACTGCTGGCAACAAAGGCAACCATTGAACGCGCTTATACAACAAATCTCATTCAAGAATTTGCAACGGACTGTACAGTTAAACTACTTGGCTTATCTGAGCTTGCATTTATTGCAGAAAATAAATTGCAAGGTGTTACTGTCGATATAAATCAATTACAAACTTTACTTGCGCCGTGGCTTTCTGAACCTGTTATACCAGATACTATTGTATTAGGTTGTACTCACTATCCATTTATCAAAGAAGAGTTACAAGTAATTTTTCCTAATGCGACATTTATTGATTCAGGAAATGCTATTGCTACTCGTGTCTATAATTTGCTCAACGAACAATTTGATTTAAATGCAGAAAACAAGAGTGCTAAGGAAAATATTGTAATGAGTACCAACTATAACCAATATGTTGAAAAATTAACTGACAAATTAACTAAATATAAACTCAATAAATATCAATATATTAATATTTAGCGTGTTTAAACCTTACTCGAACGGAGCAAAGATCTGCTTTTTTTGCTTGTAAAAAAAAATGAAGTGCCTATAATGCGCATCCACTGACACGGCGTCAGC
>CALYQY010000082.1 GCA_945291235.1 uncultured Gilliamella sp. | reverse complement strand
TTCAAAATAGTTTTTTAGTAAAAGAAGGATTAATTGATGCCAACCGATTTGCACCCATGTTTGGTATTTATGCTATGGCTGAAGCGATTAATATACTACAAGAAAAATCGAACTTAGCGGGTCGCTATGGTGTCGATGAAGATGCTAATGAACTGGCTACCACCATTTCTAAACAATTAGCCGACTTTATTAATCATCATAAAATTAACCATGCTTGGCAAGGTAAAGCTATGTTACATGCTCAATCTGGCATCAGTACGGATAGAGGCACTACACCGGGCTTACGAATTCCTTATGGTCACGAGCCGGATCCTGTTACCCATATTATGGCACTGTTTAAACATCACCATTATTATACATCAGGCATTAGTGATATTTTAACGATTGATGAAACCATTAAAAATAATCCTTCCGCTTTACTGCAAATTTGTAAAGCGGCATTTCAATTTGGCTTCCGAGAGTTTACCGCCAATATTAGTGGTAATGATCTGGTACGAGTAACGGGCTACATGGTGAGATTATCAGATATCAAAAAATATAAAGAAGAAGGTTCACGGATTAATACCACATTTTTAGGAAGTGAAGCCGCACAAGATACTGTTAATAATAGCTATTTATGCCGTACACCACGGGTGATCAGTCATGAACAAGTCATGGGCAATCGTTAATAAACTTTTACCCTTTTCTTGCGTTGACGGGCCGGGAAACCGATTAGTTATATTTTTACAAGGCTGTAATTTTAAATGCTTAAATTGCCACAATCCTTATACCATTTCACTATGTCAGGATTGTGGTGACTGTGTCGCCACATGTCCACATCAGGCGTTAACGTTTAGTCATCATCAAGTTATCTGGCAAACATCAACTTGCCAGCAATGTGATACTTGCCTTCAGACTTGCCAATATCACTCAACACCAATGACTTACCGATATAGTGTTGAGGATATATTAAACATCATTCGCAAATACCTTCCCTTTTTAAATGGTATTACGCTCAGTGGCGGGGAAGCGACCATTCAATTACCTTTTATTGAAAAACTGTTTCATGCCATTAAACATGCCGATGACTTAAAACATTTAACCTGTTTTATTGATAGCAATGGTTATTTATCTCAAACGGGTTGGCAAAAAGTAGTGAATGTCATGGATGGTGCGATGATTGATCTTAAAGCTTGGGATACCCAAGTTCACAAAAAGTTAACCGGCAGAGATAATCATCGAGTCATAAAAACAATAGAATATCTTTCCAAGATCCATAAATTACATGAAGTCAGATTCTTGATCATCCCAACTCATACGGATCTTCAAAATAAGGCAGAACAAATCGCGCACTTTTTATTGGCGTTGGATCCGAGTATCAGAGTGAGAATCAATGCTTTTCACCACCATGGTGTACAAGGAATAGCCAAAACATGGGAACCAGCATCAAAACAACATGTCGAAAATTTTGCTACTGAGTTAAAACAATTTGGGCTGAAAAATATTATTTTGCCCACTGTTTACTTATCATGATAATTAAATAGTTTTGATTAATGTGAAAATAGCCAAAATATCAGGACGATGACGAGCTAATTAAAAAGATTGAGATATCGACCTACATCTTTATTATTGTAAAATTTTTACAATAAAAATGAGCAGGTTTTTAAATCTGCTCATTTAGTGGAAACCCAAAATTAAATTTAAAGATATTATCTTATCACTTTAACTGCGCTTTTTGAAAAAGCAGATAATTTTATATATTCTCTAATATTTAACACATAAGGTATATGCTATATCTGGTTCAACAATAACGTTACCTTCTACAATCCCTACACTGTAGTATCGATTATTTCCATATATATCTTTTACTGATGATTGTTCACTGGTGAAATAGAAATCATAATAGATGAAATTTTTCAAATTTGACAAACCATTTAACATATCTCGACCAATAATATCTAAAGGTGCATAGAAGTAGACTTTACCCCATTCTGGCGTTAATCCTTCACCAATTGCTCTTTTGTACCCATTATCTTTTACATAATAGTTATCATTAGTGGTTGGCGTGTAAGCTAAAGACGAGTTTGTAATCTCAGCTCGTGTTGGCAATCTATCATTATTGTTTTGACATAATCTATTTGAATTTTGCCAATTACCCGGAAGGTTATTTAAGAAATATAACCAATGTTTTATAGAAAAAGTATAATAAAACTGTGCTAGCGTTCGATTATTCGTCACTAATATGACAAATTTATCACCTTGACCAGGTACATTGTCAGTAAATTTAAATTCACTTTTAGAATCAGCATTTGAATCACGAGCAGTATTAACTAATGAATTATTCGGATTTTTGACCAAGGTATAACTATAATCAGATATTGGATTAACCGGTACAATTCTGAAACGAGCTTCCGGAAAAGCATAAGTTGGGAAATAATTACCATTTTGATCTTTTGCAGTGGCCTTAAAGCCTTGATGAATAGTAAATTGATCGCTGTTATAAGAAGGATTAACATCTATTGTATCAGCACCATAAGGCGCATAGTTCCCACCTTCATCCCAACCATTATGAGTAATCAAAGCCAGTATACCGGGTCTGATAAAACAGATACCGTCATCAGCACTTACTTCAAATGTTTTTGATACTTCTCTTGGTTCTGAAGTATCAGGCTCACCGTACTGAGTTTTAGCAATAAATTGAATCGTCACTTTTACCGATGATTTTGCATTAGCCGTAGATGAATTACACACATCACTACCCAAAAATGCTGTAGAATCAGAAGGAATAACATTATTGTTCTGGTCGCGCCACTCAGCATTAATCGATTGAATGATAAAACTATCGCTGGTAGCTAATTTATCACCATCCACATCATTGATATCACTTTCATTTAAACTTGAAGTATCAACAGCAAATGAATACAAACTAGGTGAAGTATTGTAGGCAACAGAAATCTTATTGGCAGGCCCCGGCGAAACAATTGCCGGATCAAGACCATCAATGTTTAATTTGAATTGAATTCCGTTTAAGACTTTGGTGTCAGCGGTTTCAAGAATATCTGGTGGATTACCGTGAATATATTCCACAGTGGTTGTAGAAACAGATAATCCTGCTAAAGCAATGCGACAAAAAAGCCCAAAAATAGCAATAACGGCAATATTCAATATAAATTGCATCAAATAAAGTTTTTTGGAAACAAACATATCACTATTCATGCTAATTCCTCTACCCATAAGCTTGTCTATAAGTTGAAACAAAGTTATTGATTTGAAGTTTTAGTGAACGACAAATTTATCAAAACGTTGATAAAATTGTTACCGATTACATTTTAAATTTATAAAAAAACAGCATACACGCTAAAAACTATTCGAAAGTTGTTAATTGCATCCATGTAAAGGTCTATTTTATTGAATAAATTGGTAACAATGGACTATATCGTTCTAAAAAACAGTGCAATATTCTAGTATTGTTAACTATTCTTTTTAAGAATATTAAATTAAGGAGTGCTATATAATAGATCAGGTTAAAACAGTTTAATTACACTAACCATTTGATTAATTACAGATAACTAATTGTGCAAGACTACAAATAACTGAATCAATTGTGTATAGTATATAATAATATGAGTAATATGGAATAACTAAATATTGATTTATCATTATTTAATGGCTTTCAGATGAATATTGGATGGAAAAATACACAAGCTAAATAAGTTAACCTAACTGATTTTATTTTTAACCATTGTATTTATTATTAGTAATTTTATTAAAATGTTATGAAATAAACATTAAACAAAAAGAAGGCGTTAGCCTCCTTTTCGTTTTATGGAACACATATTAACGCCGCTATTTTCCCTTTTTAAAAGCTGCGGCAAAAGCATTACCCATTGCACTATTGGTCATAGGCGTTGACTGTGTATTTTTAGCCGTGCTGGTTGATTTGTTAATTCTTGATTTAGCACCTTCAGAGTTTGACGTTGTTGGATCATCAAGTCGCATCGATAAAGCAATACGTTTGCGCGGAATATCGACTTCCATCACTTTAACTTTGACAATATCACCGGCTTTAACCACGCTTCGAGGATCTTCAACAAACTTATCAGATAAGGCTGATATATGCACTAACCCATCTTGATGTACACCAATGTCAACAAATGCACCAAAGTTAGTCACATTTGTTACCGCACCTTCCATGACCATGCCCACTTTCAAATCGTCCATGGTTTCGATATTATCGGCAAATTGAGCTGTTTTAAATTCAGGCCGTGGATCGCGTCCGGGTTTATCAAGTTCTTTGATAATATCGGTCACGGTTGGCACACCAAAATGGTCATCAACATAATCAACTGCTTTGAGTGAGTTTAAATATTTCGAGTCACCTAAAATCTCTTTTAATGATTTATGATTTTTATCTAAAATGCGTTCCACAACCGGATAAGCTTCAGGGTGAACAGCAGATGCATCAAGTGGATTGTCTCCATCCATAATACGCAAAAATCCAGCGCATTGTTCATAGGCTTTAGGCCCAAGGCGTGAAACTTTTAATAACTGTTTACGATTAGAAAATTGTCCATTTTCATTACGCCAATTGACAATATTTTGTGCAATAACTTTATTCAGTCCCGCTATGCGAGCTAACAGCATCATCGAAGCCGTATTTAAATTTACGCCAACGGCATTTACGCCATCTTCCACAACAGCATCCAGTTTTTTAGCGAGCTGAGTTTGGCTAACATCATGTTGATACTGACCAACACCAATTGATTTTGGATCAATTTTTACCAGTTCGGCTAGTGGATCTTGTAGTCGGCGAGCTATCGATACCGCACCACGTATTGATACATCCAAATCAGGAAATTCTTGAGCGGCTAGCTCAGATGCGGAATAGACCGATGCGCCTGCTTCACTTACAATGACTTTTTGACCTTTGACTTCAGGATATTTTTTTTGTACATCGAGATAAAAACGTTCGGTTTCACGCGATGCCGTGCCATTACCAATCGCCACTAATTCAACTTGGTATTTAATGCATAGCGCCGCAACAATCATTGCCGCTTTATCCGCTTGCCCGGTATGCGGATAAATTGTTTCAGTTGCGACTAATTTACCCGTTGCGTCAACAACAGCAATTTTTACGCCTGTTCGTAATCCTGGATCCATTCCCATGGTAACTTTCATCCCTGCCGGCGCAGCCATTAACATATCATGCAAGTTAGCGGCAAACACATTGATCGCTTCTTCCTCCGCCTGCTCACGTAAAGTGGTCATCAGTTCGGTTTCCATGTGCATTAAAATCTTAATTCGCCATGTCCAATTAATAACTGCTTTACGCCATTTATCTGCAGGTTGATCATTAAAATGAATCCCTAAATGCTCTGTAATAATTTGCTCGCAATAGCTCTCTTTTGGCGTTTCTTCAAATTGCGGATCGGCGTTAAGTGAAAGTTGTAAAAAGCCTTCATTTCGTCCTCTGAACATCGCTAAAGCACGATGAGAAGGCACTTTTGAAATCAGTTCGCTTTGCGCAAAATAATCACGAAATTTTGCTCCTTCTTCTTCTTTACCTGCAACCACTTGCGAAACTAAATGCGCATTATTCCATAGATAATGGCGCACCTTAGCCAGTAATGCCGCATCTTCGGCAAATCGTTCCATTAAGATGTATCGTGCCCCATCCAATGCAGATTTGGTATCGACGATTCCTTTTTCAGAATTGAAGAATTTTTCCGCTTCGCTATCAGGATCAAGTGATGGATTATTCCATAACGCATCGGCCAATGGTTCAAGTCCTGCTTCAATAGCAATTTGTCCCCGTGTACGGCGTTTAGGTTTATAGGGTAGATAGAGATCTTCAAGTTCAGTTTTACTAAGTGTTTGGGTAATTTTTTGACTCAGTTCTGGGGTGAGTTTTCCTTGTTCCTCAATTGACTTTAATATCGTTTGTTTACGATCTTCAAGTTCTCGCAGATAACCTAACCGACTATCTAAAGTACGTAGTTGGGTATCATCTAACCCACCGGTCACTTCTTTACGATAACGCGCAATAAAAGGAACAGTGCTTCCTTCATCTAATAATTGAATAGCAGCTAAAACTTGTTCTGGTTTTACTGTCAATTCACCCGCTATAATATGGCTTATTTGATTATTTATCATGATATCTCTGTATATCTCGTCGATTAACGGAATGTAAATTTATTATGCAAAAAGCTAATTATATAACAAGAGAGGGCTACTTGGCACTCGATCGTGAATTGAAATATTTATGGAAAGAAGAAAGACCCCGTGTTACTCAAGCTGTATCTGATGCGGCAGCCCTTGGCGATCGGAGTGAAAATGCAGAATATATTTATGGAAAACGACGATTGCGTGAAATTGACAGACGAGTACGATTTTTAACAAAACGCCTAGAAATATTAACCATTATCGATCCTGATCCAAGGCAAGAAGGCAAAGTATTTTTTGGTGCTTGGGTTAAACTAGAAGATGAATCCGGTCACGTACAAATTTACCGCATTGTAGGAGCCGATGAATTTGATCCTAAAAAAAATTGGATTTCTATTAATAGTCCTGTTGCCAGAGCGTTAATTGGTCATAAAGTTGACGATGAAATATCAGTAATGACACCTAGTGGTAAAACTTATTTTTTTATCCTTGAAATTAGCTATACTCCAATTACATAACATTTTAACAAATTAATCATTAAGGAATTAGGGGTTTGGTATGAAAAGAAGAAAAATTTTGTTTTTTCAATGCATATTTTTTTTAATAATATTACTAATAATAATTTTTTATTATTTTTTTCAACTCAATAATAGAACATCCTCAGTACCATATACTGAATTAACCTTAAAATTTGATCAAGTCGAATTTGGCAAATTAGATGCTTTCTTTAAGAGACTTAATCAAGATGGATTCAATCAAGATGAACGACTCTATTTTGAACGATCCGGCTCGGTTCGCTTCTCTGATTGTAATTCGAATCAATATTATCAATTTAATGGATCTGGTATAAAATGGTACGGTTTTAAAAGTAATACCCGTATTTACAATAAATATTATCCTTCTTTTTCTGTTTTGATATTAACATTTGATTCTACGATTGAAGCTGAAAAATATAAGAAAATAATTGAAAAATCAGAGCTTCAATTAAATCCTGGTTACCACTGCGGAGTAAATAAAGGTCCTCATGCTATCATAACTAAAGGACATTTCGTTTATTACATTTCTTCTGCTAATATTTTCCTAGACTATGTAGTAAAATATGCTAAAGTTCTACAAGATCTGCCTATGTAGCCAATCGATTATTTATAGGCGTACTATCTACTGCCTATAAATTACGATGAATTCAGTTTACAATTAAGATCATTTTTACTCATCACTTTATTTATTATGAGCGCTGTCAGTCAACTATTTATCTATCCGATTAAATCGCTTGCAGGTATTCCCCTAAATACGTCGAATGTTGTTGAAGGGGGATTCAAATATGATCGTGTATTGATGATTAGTGAACCTGACGGAACATTTATCACCGCAAGACAATTTCCTGAGCTTTTAAAACTAAAAACAGCTATAGTTAACAACAGTATTGTTGTTTCAACGTCAAATAACGAATCAATAGCAATTCAATTTGATGAATTTATTGAAACTAATGAACCAACCGAAGTTTGGGGTAACCATTTTACCTCTCATATTGCGCCAATCAGACTTAACCAATTTTTTAGTCACATCCTTCAAAAAAATGTGCAATTGCGTTGGATTGGCACTAATTTGACAAGACGAACAAAACGATATCCTCAAACACCGGTAAGCTTTGCAGATGGCTATCCTTATCTACTATTGAATGAAGCATCATTCAATTATTTACAACAAAGATGCTTGGAAAAGCTCGATATTCAGCAGTTTCGAAGCAATATCATCATTCAAGGTGCGCTTCCTTTTGCCGAAGATGGCTGGAAAACCATCAAAATCGGCAATGTAATCTTTGATATCGTTAAACCTTGTAGTCGCTGTGTACTTACCACTTTTAATATTAATACAGCAAAGCCTTTAGCAAATAATGAACCACTCAATACGCTCCGCTATTTTCGGACTGATGAGCAAGGGGAAATAGATTTTGGAATGAATATGATAGCTCGCAATGTCGGATCAATATCAATTGACGATCCTGTTGAGATACTTGAAAGGCAACCGGCCAAAAAGTATTTAAAATCTTTTCCCGAAAATAATCGATTTAACCACGAACAGTGTAATATTACTTTAGAGAACAATACAATCAAAGGAAATCAGCAACAAACTATTCTGGAACAACTGGAACAACATAATATTACTCTCCCTTATTCATGCAGAGTTGGAATTTGTGGTAAATGTGCAGTGGTATTAAAACAAGGAAAAGTGAATCCTCTTACTCAATCTGCAATAAAACGCGATCACCGTATTTTAGCTTGTAGTTGTATACCTGAGGGTGATATCAACATTGAATTAATAAAAAAACCTTAATGATCATTGGTTATAGAATCCTGATTTATCAATAATAAATCGTTAATTATTGATTAAAATGGTTGATTGATACTTAATAAATTATTACCCCGCTATGATGACAAGTTAGCCTGCCAATCAATACGCGAATAATGTTATGTGGCTTCATTTTAAAACCGTTGATGCTAAATGCTATCCTTTAAAGTCATTTGTATTCAGTTTTAAAGCGTTCAACTGCGATACCGTAACGAAATGCCGTTTAAGTCATCGATTAAACAGGTCAATACATTGCCTGCTTCACAACCTGTTGTGAATAACAAAATCAAAATATAGCAGGTTTAAATCGAAATTAAGTCTTACTGACAAGACAATAGTCGGATTAGAATGGTATTGTTTACGAAATGGCTTCTAACTTAAGGTCTATCAACGAACTCTGATCCATGACATTTTTTTGGATTGGCGCCAGTCGATCATTCATCACTTTAATTGCTTCGGAAAAATAAAATGTTTTATTCATTGCCACAAATGTAGGTTGAGCAATAATACACAGTGAAGCATTTTCACCCGCTTCAACGACTAATAAAAAAACCCGTTGATCACCTTCTTGCATGCTGACTTCAACAATGTCCGCTAATTTAGGACGATATAGCTTAGGTTGTTGGCAAAAATACCAACTTTTTGGCATTTGAGGTTTAATAAAATTAGCCGCAACAATGGCATTAATGGATAATTCAATCTTTTGCGAGTCAGTTAATGCCAATATTTGACAACTATCATAAAATTGATAATAGGATGTTGCATCACTCACTGAAAATGGAAATTCCCTAAAAACATCAGGAATTAACATTTTACTGGAATAACATGAACGAAATAACATATCGTTTGATACTTCAAGCATCAAACTATCATATTGATTATCAAAATACCAACGCCAACAATCAGTTGGTCGAAAAGCAATTTTCATTGATATGTTATCCCTCCATAAAATTAAAAAATTACATAAAAGATAACATAATTTAGGTAAAAAATAAATAAAAAAGTAAAATAAAATTTATTTAATTATATAATTTTTAAAAATTTTAGTGATCCATTATCAAGATCAAAACGATCTAAGTTAGATCCTTTTGATCCCATTTGCGATCCTTTAAGATCACATCAAATTTAATACTAAAATTTAACTTAAACAAACCCGCTATTTTTTCTAACATTTATCCATAAAAAAAGGTGCAATTAAGCACCTTTTTGCGACCAAGCCAATTTGGCTAATTGATTGATTAACTAGCAACATTGATACGTTTCATATCAGTCATATAGCTTCTTAATTTACGGCCAATAATTTCAATTGGGTGATGACGAATTTTATCATTTACATCACGTAATTGCGCATTATCAACGCTACCTTCAGGGATCGCTTTACCAAGATCGCCCGATTGTAACATTGGCATAAATTTTTCTTTTAATAATGGTATCGCTGCATTAGCGAAAAGATAATTACCATATTCAGCAGTATCAGATATCACCACATTCATTTCGTATAAACGCTTACGGGCAATCGTATTGGCAATTAAAGGAAGTTCATGTAAGGATTCATAATAAGCTGATTCTGGTAAAATACCTGACTCAAGCATGGTTTCAAAAGCAAGTTCAACCCCGGCTTTTACCATAGCGACCATGACTACACCCTGATCAAAGTAGGCTTGTTCATCAATTTTACCTTGGTATTCAGCGGCTTTTTCAAAGGCTGTTTCACCGGTTTCTTTACGCCATTTTAATAAGTTAGCATCATCATTTGCCCAGTCTTTCATCATGGTTGCTGAAAATTCACCCGAAATAATATCATCCATATGTTTACGATAAAGATCAGTCATGATCACTTTTAATTCTTTAGCTAATGCATTAGCGCGTAACTTAGCCGGATTCGACAAGCGATCCATCATTAAGGTAATACCACCTTGTTTCAATGCTTCGGTAATGGTTTCCCAACCAAATTGTAATAATTTACATGCATAAGCCGGATCCACACCGTCTGCCACAAGTTTATCAAAACAAAGTAATGACCCGGTTTGCAACATACCGCAAAGGATCGTTTGTTCTCCCATAAGATCAGATTTAACTTCAGCAACA
>CALYQY010000081.1 GCA_945291235.1 uncultured Gilliamella sp. | reverse complement strand
TTCTTTTTCGTAATTCCCAAATCGGGAATATTGTTGATATAATTCAATATTTTTATATACGATTATATCGTCATACGCATTTGTTTATCGAAAATGCAACAAACAAAGTGCGTCAATTATACGTAAATAATCAACTAATGCAAGGAGTAATTCATCAAAACTTATCGATAATTAGATATCGTTAGCAAATAAACTGGGTTGTCAAAAACTAAACACCGGCAATTTTCTAAGGTGACACTTGCGATAGCGCATCGGACGAAGATTTACAAGATGAGGTTAGCAAGATGAGATTAGATAGTTCGATAGTCAATGAGAGCGTCAATAGAATAGTTACTCGCTAAATTTTGCTCTTTTAGTGATTTATCAATCTGCTTATTTTGACTTCATACCCGTAAAGTAGATTATCGTTTTTTGGATAATGCCTGATATTCAATGTCAGCCATTAACTCTCAAATAAAAGTAAGGCAAGATAGAAAATACCAAAATCACATTATCGGCATAAAAACGATTGAATACACTTAATAAAGATAGCCGATATAGCGTGATAAAAGTCGCCACTATGGCGACAAATTAATGATCTTCTTTGGCGTGATTAAGACTATATCTTGGAATTTCTACTTCTAAATCTTCATCAGCAACTCGTGCCTGACAACTCAGACGGCTATGTGGCTCAACGCCCCACGCTTTATCAAGCATATCATCTTCTTGTTCATCACTCTCTTGCAGTGAATCAAATCCTTTACGGACAATACAGTGACAAGTCGAGCAAGCACACGACATTTCACAAGCATGCTCAATTTCAATATCATTGCGTAAAGCAACTTCTAATATAGATTCGCCTTCCTCTGCTTCAACGGTTTTTCCCTCCGGGCAAAGATCGGCATTAGGTAAAAAAGTAATTTTTGGCATAATAATCTCGTTAGTTAAATATCATTAACATTGTGACCGGTTAATGCATGACGGATTGATCTGTCCATACGTTTAGCCGCAAAGTTTTGCGTAACACTATCAACAATTTTAATTTGCGCTTGAATGCGGTAACGATCGTCAGATTCACTGGCGAGTTGTAATTGATGTTTAGCGGCTAAAATTTGTTCCAGTTCCGCAGGGCTTAATAAATCAGCATCTTTATCTAAAGCGCTTTGTAGTGTTTCCAGCACTCTTGCTGCTTCAACTTTTTGTTCAGCAAGCATTCTAGCTTGTTTATCTTCTTGGGCATGACTAATTGAATCTTGAATCATGTTAGCAATTTCATTATCGGTTAAACCGTAAGAAGGCTTGACTTGAATGGCTGCTTCAACCCCGGTTGATTTTTCCATGGCGCTGACGCTTAATAAACCGTCAGCATCAACTTGAAACGTCACACGTATATGCGCGCCGCCGGCTGGCATTGGCGGAATCCCACGTAGCGTAAACTGTGCTAGCGAACGGCAATCGGCAACCGTTTCCCGTTCCCCTTGTAGCACATGAATCATCATCGCCGTTTGCCCATCTTTAAAAGTGGTAAACTCTTGAGCACGTGCGCAAGGTATCGTGCTATTACGAGGAATGATTTTTTCAACCAACTGCCCCATGGTTTCGATCCCTAAAGACAGTGGAATGACATCAAGCAATAACATATCAGAATCTGGCTTATTACCAACTAAGATATCAGCTTGAATGGCAGCACCGATTGCCACCACCTGATCTGGATCGATTGAGGTTAATGGCTCAGTCCTAAAATAGTTAGCAACGAGTTGACGGACTAATGGCACACGAGTTGACCCACCAACCATCACCACTTCTGACACCTCATCGGCATCGATATTGGCATCTTTCAACGCTCGTCGGCAAACGGCTAAAGTTCGCTTAACTAATGGCTCAATGAGTTGTTCAAACTGCGTTCGGGTAATGGTTAATGTTTGATTATTAATCTGACATTCCACACTCTCTTGCTGGCTTAAGGCTATCTTAGCTTCGACAGCTTGATTAAGAATTTGCTGGTTTAAGCGATGATCATCAGCAGAATCTATACCTAACTGCGTTTTGATGTAATTCGCCACTAACCGATCAAAATCATCCCCGCCGAGGGCTGAATCGCCACCGGTAGCCAGTACTTCAAAAACGCCTTTATGAAGTCGAAGAATAGAGATATCAAACGTGCCGCCACCTAAATCATAAACCGCAATTACGCCTTCTTTGCCCGAATCCAAACCATAAGCAATGGCAGCGGCAGTTGGCTCATTTAACAGACGAAGAACATGCAAACCGGCTAATTTAGCCGCATCTTTGGTTGCTTGTCGTTGGGCATCATCAAAGTAGGCTGGAACGGTTATGACCGCACCGTCTATTTCACCTTGTAAGCTCTGCTTAGCTCGCTCAGCCAACGCAACTAAAATTTCTGCTGATACTTGAATTGGGTTGACTTTAATATTGGGTAAATTTAATAAAGGCACGCCATTTTCAGTAAATGAAAAGGAATAGGGAAAATGCGAGACATCAATATCAGCTTCGCTTCGCCCCATTAGCCGTTTTACTGAACTGACGGTATTTTGCGGATCACTGGTCGCACTAGTTTTGGCATTTTTACCGACAGTAATAATCATATTATCATCATGATCAAGGCCATAATGAACAACCGAAGGGAGTAATGCCTCACCCTCTAGATCGGGCAATACTTCTGATTTGCCACTACGCACTGTTGCCACTAATGAATTTGTTGTACCAAGATCGATGCCGACCGCAAGGCGGCGCTGATGAGGTTCTGGGGTTTGTCCCGGTTCACTGATCTGTAATAAAACCATTTAATCTATCTCTAATTGATGTGTGACTTATCTTAAATTATAAAGGAAATTGTTTTTCTTGTAACTTTTCGATGTGTTCAATCAATCTAGCTAGATAACGGATTTTATAGATTTGATTCAGTGCTAATTGCCAATCTTGCTTTGCTATATGTTGCAATAGTTGCTGGTAGACCGCTCGCTTTCGCTCTGATATTTGCGCATCAAAATCATCCAAAAGGGCAAAGTTCGCCTGCTGTTCGATCTCATCAAGCTGTTCACGCAAGGTGAATTGTTCCATTAAAAAGTCAGCATCATGAATAATATTTTGCTCTGTTTCCACATCGAATCCTTGTAAAGACAACAGATATTGCGCCGCTTTAATTGGATCTTTAAGGGTTTGATAAGCATCATTAATCATTGCCGACTTTTGAATAATTGCCACTTTTTCGCTATCAGTTGCATTAGCAAAATTATCCGGATGATACTGTCTTTGTAGCTGCTGATAGTGCGCAGTTAAATGCGCCATATCGACAGGCAAACTTATCGGCAATTGAAACAGCTCAAAATAGTTATCCACAATCATCGCTCCAATTAAACATTAAAGCTTTCGCCACAACCACATTCGTTATGCGCATTAGGATTATTAAATTTAAAGCCTTCGTTTAAGCCTTCTTTGACAAAATCAAGTTCGGTGCCGTCAATGTAAACTAAACTTTTTTTATCGACGATGACTTTTACATCTTTATCTTCAAAAACGCTATCATCATCATTAATTGTATCGGCAAACTCTAAAACATAAGCCATACCCGAACAACCTGATGTTTTAATGCCAAGTCTGAGCCCAACGCCTTTTCCACGATTAGCTAAAAACGCTTGAACTCGATTGGCTGCGCTAGTAGTTAATGTAATAGCCATTAACGTTGTCCTTTTTTAGTTTTATAGTCATCAATTGCTGCTTTAATTGCATCTTCGGCTAAAATTGAACAGTGAATTTTAACCGGGGGCAATGCCAGCTCTTTGGCAATATCGGTATTTTTAATCGCTTGCGCTTCATCGAGCGATTTACCTTTGATCCATTCGGTCACTAAAGAGCTCGAAGCAATCGCACTACCACAACCATAGGTTTTAAATTTAGCATCTTCAATAATGCCTTCATCGTTAACTTTGATTTGTAGTCGCATTACATCACCACATGCTGGCGCACCGACCATACCACTACCAACATTAGGATCATTTTGATCGAATGAACCCACATTACGAGGGTTTTCATAATGATCAACGACTTTTTCGCTATATGCCATAATTTACTCCTAATTTTAATGGGCTGACCATTTGATTGTCGTTAAATCAACACCATCTTTAAACATTTCCCAAAGTGGGGAAAGATCCCTTAACTTATCGATAGAGTCTTTAATCAATTTAATGACATAATCAACTTCTTCTTCTGTACTAAATCGTCCTAATGAAAAACGAATCGAGCTATGGGCAAGCTCATCATTAAGTCCTAATGCACGCAGTACATAAGAAGGCTCTAAGCTTGCCGATGTACAGGCAGAGCCGGAAGACACTGCTAAATCTTTTAATGCCATCATTAATGATTCGCCCTCAATATAAGCAAAGCTAACGTTTAAGATATTTGGTGCGCTATGCTCTAAAGAGCCATTTAAGTACACTTCTTCAATATCTTTTAAACCATTCCATAACCGATTTTTTAGGGCTAATAATCGTGGCATTTCAGTTGCCATTTCCTCTTTGGCAATACGGTAGGCTTCGCCCATGCCAACAATTTGATGTACAGGTAATGTACCCGAACGCATACCACGCTCATGCCCACCACCGTGCATTTGTGCTTCAATGCGTACCCGTGGTTTACGTCGTACATAAAGCCCACCGATGCCTTTTGGTCCATAGATTTTATGACCGGAAAATGACATTAAATCGACTTTTAATTTCGATACATCAATCGGTAATTTACCCACAGCTTGAGTGGCATCAACATGAAAAACAATGCCTCTTTCACGGCACATTTCACCGATTTTTTCAATATCTTGTATCACGCCGGTTTCATTATTGACATGCATAATCGAGACAACGGTCGTATCGCTACGCATCGCCTGTGCAAGCTTATTAAGATCAAGTATGCCGTCAGATTCCGGGGCTAAATAAGTCACTTCATACCCTTCTCGCTCAAGTTGACGGCAAGTATCAAGTACGGCTTTATGTTCAGTTTTACAAGTTATGATGTGTTTACCTTTGGCTTTATTAAAATGCGCTGCGCCTTTGATAGCCAGATTATCAGCCTCAGTTGCCCCAGAGGTAAAAACAATTTCCCGTGAATCAGCGCCAATAAGATCGGCAATTTGGTTACGGGCAATATCAACCGCTTCTTCGGCTTGCCAACCAAATTTATGTGAACGAGATGCCGGATTACCAAAAATACCATCTAAGGTTAAATATTGCATCATTTTGTCAGCAACTCTAGGATCAACAGGCGTTGTTGCTGCGTAATCCATATAAATAGGTAATTTCATTAACTGCTCCCAAAAAACAAATTCTGTATATCTGTATAATAGTTCTTAACTAATTGTGACGTGTTGGATATGACTTTGTCGATTCGCTACTGCTTTAACTTCTTTATTGTTGACTAGTTCACTTAGCGTGATACTGGTTAAAAACTCTTCAATGCGCTCGCTTAAGTCATTCCATAAAGAGTGGGTTAAACATCTTACACCGCCTTGACACCCATCTTGACCATGACATTTTGTTGCATGAACGGTTTCATTTACGGCTTTGACAATTGAGCTTATGGCGATTTGATCCATACTACGGCTGAGAACGTAACCGCCACCCGGACCACGAACACTGGTTACTAAGCCATTTTTACGTAAACGAGAAAATAGTTGTTCAAGATAAGATAGTGATATTTCCTGACGTTCTGAAATATCAGCGAGTGATACAGGGCCTGATTGTGAATGCAATGCCACATCTAACATTGCGGTTACCGCATATCGCCCTTTTGATGTCAATTTCATTAATCATTCCCCTGTGTGTAATGTGAATATTTTATATTTCCTTTAATTTTAGTCAAGTATTTAGTTGACTATTTTAGTGGGAATTAATCTATCGCTTCTTTCATCGACGATTGATAACAAAATATGCTAATCTAGCACTCCAATTTGATGCAGGGGTTAGAAAATGAGTTTTGTATTTCGATGTTTCTTGATCGTTAGTTTATTAGTGACAAATAATGTATGGGCAAATAATACTCAAATTACGTTAAGAGAAAGCTTCAAAAAATGGCAAAATACCTATCAAACACTGAGTTATGATGAACAATTCAAACTGCTCAATACACTAACAGACTATCCATTATACCCTTATGCAGCCGCACAGTTTTTTCAACTTAATCGTAAAACGGTTAGCCCTGATTTAGTCAGTAATTTTGTCCGTCAATATCCAAACTTTCCATTAACATCTTCGCTCACTCAAACATATCTAACCGAATTAACCAATCGAAAAGATTGGTCAGCGATTATCTCGTTTCCCAAAGATGATTCAACTTCGTCCTTTTGCCGAAATCAATATGCATTATTACAACTAAACAATAAACAAGACGTCCTCGATTCGGTCGAATCATTATGGAAGACAGGCAAAGAGCTTCCTTCCGCCTGCGATCCGCTACTTGATGCCTGGTCTAAAAGTGGAAAACGCACCGCAAATATGATCTTATTACGTGTCGAACTTGCGTTTGAAGCAAACAACCTTAAGTTGGCACGTTATTTAGCCAACCAATTAGATGCAAATTATCAAACCACGAAAACGCATTTATTAGCCCTATTAGAAAATCCTCGAAAAATAGAAGACTTTTCTAAAAATATTGGCGCCAGTCCGTTTACTAAAAAAATTGTTATGGCAACTTTTCCACGGTTAGCTAAAGCCGATATGAATGTAGCGGCGACTTTATTGCCACAATTAATTGAAAAGCAAAAACTGTCTCAAACCGAGCAAAACCTGCTACGAAAAAGTCTGGCTAATAGTTATTTCAGTGATCTTGCAACCGATGAACAAATAAAATGGCGAGATGATTATATTGCCCAAAGTCATGATACTACCTTAGTTGAAAAACGCATTCGTAAGGCAATCGATGACAACAACTATAAAGATTTAGCCTATTGGTTAACACAACTTACGCCTGAAGATCAATTAAAAGAGGACTGGCAATATTGGCAAGCGCGTGTGCTATTAGATAAGAAAGAGACCAAACAAGCCCATGAAATTTTAGAAAAATTGAAGACTAATCGTGGTTTTTACGGCATGATAAGTGCTCAAACGCTCAAAAAACCATATATTGTTAATAATCAATCGAAAACCCCGTCATCTGCTCAAATCAATACACTTAACAGCAAATACGACAATCAACTTGCGGTAAAAAGAATAAAAGAGTTAAGATTATTAGGTATGATGTCCGAGTCGGTTGCCGAATGGCGTGCGGTCTTAAAAAATGAGACTCAAGCGAAAGCATATTTAGATCTAGCCATATATGCTCATCAGAAAGGTTGGGGCGATTTAAGTATTTTAGCCACAATTTCCGGTAAACTATGGGATAATTGGACTGAACGCTTACCGATAATGTACTTAGGGCTGTATAAAGATGCCTTAAAAGATAAAACCATTCCGTTATCTTATGCTTTAGCTATCACTCGTCAGGAAAGCGCTTTTAACACAGCAATTCAATCGCCTGCCGGGGCGAGTGGTTTAATGCAGTTGATGCCAGCCACTGCTAAGGAGACTGCGGCAAAAGTTAGTTCAGTGACTTATTACTCGCAATCTCAATTATTTGAACCACAAACCAACGTTTTATTAGGTAGTTACTTTTTAAATAAAGTATATGAGCAAAATGACAGAAATCGCATTTTAGCTTCTGCTGCTTACAATGCAGGACCTAGTCGGGTTAAAAAATGGTTAAGTAAAAGTGGCGGAAAACTCGATGCAGTCGCCTTTATCGATAGTATACCTTTTACCGAAACCCGGAATTATGTCAAAAATATATTAGTTTATGATTATATTTACCAAACAATTTTAGGTCAGAAAAAGAGTAAAATCTTAACGGAAAATGAATTTAGTAAACACTATTAATGGTGAACACAATGAAAACTAAAGAATGGAAACAGACAGTTGAAATATTACACCAAGCATTTAATGACGGTTACTCACTTGATATATTGAAATTATTAATGACTGCTGATGAGCGTGATGCGCTCATCACACGCGTTAAAATAGTTCGTTCGCTACTTGACGGCTCAATTAATCAGCGTCAATTAAAAGAACAATTAAAAATCGGCATTGCAACAGTGACCCGAGGCTCAAATAGCCTGAAAGAGGCAACACCAGAGTTTAAAACCTGGCTTGAGAATATTTTATTAAAATCAGACAGTTAAAAGCATCCGGTCACGGTTGCTCTACAGCAAAATTGGCGTTATAAATTTTGTTGGATATTTACTTCGTTCTCGGTCACAACAGGCACACAATAATCACACTCCATGCTTTTAATATCCTTTAGTGAGTGAACACTATCATCATGATGATTATGGTGAATTTCGATTATACAACTTGAACTACGTAAGCGAACTTTTAAAGCTGGCATTGCCGCTAAATGAACTTGTGAAATAAAATCACTAAAGTTTTCCGGCGCCCCGATATATTTAAAGCACAGATACAAACCACCTTCGCTAACAATTTGTTCGATATGCTCAAGATTATTATTATGTTCTAAAGCAATGGTATAAAGTAGCTCTTGCTCATTAGCATTATCTTTGCTTTTTAAAATACGACTAAAAGCATAAATTTTATCCGGTAAATTCTCTTTTTTATGAGAATAACGAGATAAATAATTATGGAAGAACTGCGCTCGTAACTTGTTCTCTTCATCTAATAATTGACTCAAATTACAGTTATTTTTGTAGCTAATTCCCCAAAATGTCTGCTTAGGCATATTAACAAATTTCGGTTCGGGTAGGGTTAATTGATCTTTGTTTAACTCAATTGCCGGCGTTAAACCAATTGGATCCCAATATTCACCGCGTCGATAACTTGCCGGTGTTTCGTTAAATTGCTTTTTAAAAGAACGGGTAAAGGTTTGTTGTGAATCAAAGCGATACTGCATTGCAATATCTAAAATAGGCTTACTGGTCATACGTAAAGAGAGCGCAGCGTAAGTAAGCCGACGGTGACGTATGTAAGTACCAAGCACTTGACCTGTTACCTCTTTAAACATACGTTGTAAATGCCATTTTGAATAACCTGATTTTTGCGCAACGTGATCAATTGATAACGGTTGCTCCAGATTTTTTTCAATCCAAACGATAAGATCTGAAATAATACTAACTTGATTCATATAACCCCATCATAAAATGAATTGACACACATCACCCGATTATGACTTAATCCCAGCAATAAGCAAGGTTTAAATCAAAAATTTTTTAACAATAAGAATGACTTCCGGCGTGATGTTCAGTAATATCTTTTACCCCAGCCAATTCGGGAAATTGAGCTAATAGCTGTTTTTCAATCCCTTCTTTTAAGGTGTAATCAACCATAGAACAACCGTTACAACCACCGCCAAATTGTAATATGGCATAATTATCTTCGGTTAACTCAACTAAACTTACATGCCCACCATGACTAGCTAGCTGAGGATTAACTTGTGCTTGAATCACATAATTTACCCGTTCAATTAACGGGGCGTCATCTGCCACTTTTTTCATTTTCGAATTAGGGGCTTTTAAGGTGAGTTGAGCGCCGAGTTCATCGGTCACATAATCAATGACGGTCTCTTCTAAAAAAGGGGCACTGAGCTCATCAATATAAACCGAAAAACCCGTTTGCTTTTCTTCAATATCGTTATCTTCAATCGTATCAGCCGGACAATATGATACACCACACTCCGCAGAAGGCGTGCCAGGATTGATAACAAATACACGAATTTGCGTTCCTTCCGGTTGATTGGCAAGCAGTTTTTTAAAGTGCTGTTGTGCTGATTCAGAAATAGTGATAATTGACATAACCCCTCACTTTGGTGCAATTGTACGTTCGACTATCGTATGCACCATTTATCATAATAGTTGACTAACTTTCTTGGTTATTATAGGGCTTGTTTTCGATTTTACAAGATCGTACGACACAAACACAACACTTGAATTTTAGCTGCACCACTGTTTTTTAATTGTTGGCTAATAGCGTTAATCGTATTACCTGTTGTAACAATATCATCAATAAGTAAAATCGATTTATTACTCACACTAGGCCGGCAAGTAAAAAGCGTTTGTACATTATTTTGTCGTTGCTTAAGCGATAAATCTTTTTGATCGTGAGCAAACTGATGACGTGATAACAGAGCTGGATCAAAATAACAACTTAACCATTTTGCTATGGGTTTAGCCAATAATTGCGCTTGATTAAATCCACGATACCAGTACCGAATATGATGCAGTGGCACACAGGTAACGATGTCCGGTTTAGCCAAACCACTATTTAATCGTCTTTGATACCATGCTAACAGCATCAATCTTGCTAACGCCTGATTTAATTCAATTTGATGATAAAACTTTAAACGATGTATCAATTTTTTTAACGGATCGATATATTCCGTTACCGCAATTAGCTCATCCCAATAAGGTGTATTATCCCGACAACGATAGCATATGGCCGTCGGTAGTGAATGGGGTAAAGCGCATTGGGGGCAGACTTTATTTAATTTAGGTAAATTTTTTAAACATTGACTACAAATACCATGCAAAGGCAAAAATAAAGGCATATTACACAAGACACAACGCATA
>CALYQY010000080.1 GCA_945291235.1 uncultured Gilliamella sp. | reverse complement strand
ATTACCGTCTCACCCACGCAATCAGCTATAACCAAGCCCTAATCGAAGGATGGCAGCAATACTATTGTCAGGTCATTGCACCTAAAAATAACACACTGTTTATGTGTAATAAATAAATTATGCATCCCCCTTTTTGTAATATTAAATAATATATGGCGTTATGATGATTACATCCTAATGATTAACGCAGTTTTATAACGTTATATCAAACTAGTTTTATACAATCACAATTATTTTTACTTCGATTGGGTTAAAAAATTTTTAACCTACTTAATCCCTGTTTATGTGATTTAACAATGGATAATGTGAACAATCAATTCAACTAGATTTATCAATTTATTATAAATAATAAATCAACAACAGCATGGTTTTTATATTATCACCTTATCGTTAAACCCTATCTTCTTTTTTATGGAGTTATTATGCCAATCACGACTGTTTCTAAGCTTGAAATGACTGAAGTTAGACGTTTGATAGCGGAAATTCTGTCTTTACCTGAAACAATTATATTTGAGGAGGATAACATACCCGATGTCTCTCGTTTAGATAAATTCATCACTGTTCTTAATATGTCTCAAACCGAGATAGGCAAAGAAATTTTATATCACGGTGAAGATGAAGAAGAAGTGATATCGACACTAAAAGAAGCAACCATTACCGTCAAAGCCTACGGTAAAGATGCCTATGAACAGCTATGCAAATTAACAGAATCAATGCAGTTCACGCCTGTTTGGCAAAAGTTAAAGAAATTAAGAATGGGGTATCTTCGATGCTCCGATATTGAAAACGTATCTACAACTTCTGCAGACAAAACCGTTCAACATGCACAAGTAGATCTTATTTTTTCCATCAATCCAATCGTTAAAACCAGCGTTAAACGCGGTGATAGCGTTAATTTTACATTCGAGGTTACTAAATGAGTTTACCATTAAGTCAAGTCGTAGATGCAACTCTACAACAATCGCCAAGAGGGGCACAAAAACGTGACCTAAGCGTTGTGGCTATTTTTACAAAAGATATGTGTGAAGAATTCAGCAATAAAGATATTCGTTATGTTGTTGTTTCAGATGCAACAACAGTTGCAAATTTATTTGGCACTGATTCTGATGCATATCAAGCTGCTTGCGCATTATTCTCTGCTCAACCTAAACCGAAAACGGCATTGATTGCTAAATATATGCAAGAGGGGGTTACCACTAAAGCGTTGAGTTCAAAAATTAATGGCTCTGCTTTAGCTGTCAGCTATATTCAATTTAAGAGTATTAAAGATGGTTATTTTTCTTTTTACTTTGGTGATGCTAAACATCAAATTACTGATCTGGATTTTAGCAATGTATCAAGTATGAATGATGTTGCAACTGTCATCAATACTAAATTAAAAGATAGTGGAGTTTCAGTTATTTATGATTCTGTTGGTAATAGATTTATTTTAGCTGCTCAAAAAGAAGGTAAGGGCGACAATTTTGGATATGTGTTTGATTCTCAATCAGAAGGCTCTTATATCGGTAATCTTTGTAATTTAATTGATGGTAAAGCATCATTAATTAAAGGAGAGGATGCAACAACTTATCGTAAAGAGTCGCCTGCTGAAGCATTAACTGCATTACAAAATCAATATCAAAATTGGTATGGTGTGTATTTTGCAAATACTATTACAGATAGTGAATTAGTGGAAGCGCATGATTGGGTTGTTGCTCAAGGGGTTGAAAATGCAAAAGTATTAGCCTATACCGAAACTCGAGAAAAAAATATTGAATACAGTGATGATAATGTTCTTAAAACATTGTCAAAACGAAATAGCGGACGCTTGATGGTTCAATATAACAACAAAGGGAATAACCATGCTGCTGCTGAACTTATGGGCATTGCGTTAACCACCGTATGGACAGGTATTAATACCGCTAAAACAGTCAAATTTAAACAAGAAGCTAGTGTTACATCAGACGACAAAATCACTGTCAATGAAGCGATGAAATGTCGTCGTTTAGGTGTCAATTTTTATACAGATTATGCCGGTGTCAATATGCTTGCAGAAGGCGTTATGGTTGGTGGGACATTCATTGATGAAACCACAGGACTAGATGCATTCATTAATGCAATTCAAGTACAAGCATTTAATGCGTTACAAAGTGAACCGACTAAAATTCCACAAACTGATAAAGGACAACAACGCTTAATCAGCAAGTTAAAAATTATTGGTGAGCAATTTGTCAATAACGGTTTTCTTGGCATGGGTAAATGGTCGCTTGGCGATATTGGTGAGCTGAAATTTGGCGATACTGTGAATGGATACTATTTCTATTCTGATTCTTTTGATACGCAAGACACGGCTGATCGTGAAGCGCGCAAAATGATGCCAATTAATTGCGCATTGAAACTTGCTGGTGCAGGTCACAGCGTTGATATTATTGTTCAATTTAATCGATAAGGATACACGATGTCTAATAAATCTTTTTCTTTAGAAGATGCTGTCTTAACAATAGATGGCTATGAAATAACTGGTTATGAAAATGCTCAAGATTCCATTAGTATTGCACCCATAGGGGATGACGGTGATATCACTTATGGTATCAATGGTGAAGGGGTGTTTGTTAACACTTGCAATAAAGGTGCTACTGTCACGATTAAAACATTACAGCACACTGAAACTAACGAAGTATTAAATCAATTACGACAAGCCCAAATAAATAATCCGACAAAAGCTAAAGGTAAATTAATTACCTATAAAGATTTGCGTAATGGTGATGAATTTTTATTGACTGGATGTTGGTTTACCACGCCACCAACTATTGCACGTGGTACAGCTCACAATGGTTTAACATGGACACTTAAAGCAACGAAAGCTGAGTTTAACATCAAAGGAGGTCAATAATGGAAAACAAAGATTATACTTTAGATAATGTTGTTTATACCTTTAA
This sequence comes from uncultured Gilliamella sp., assembly GCA_945291235.1. The sequence continues at coordinate 7,992 of CALYQY010000080.1, read as the reverse complement.
ACAAGCAGATTTTTACAAAGCCAATAAATATCTCAAAAAACTCACAGCCCTCTTAAAGGGCTGTTTTTCTGTCGGTGATACTACATCAGGATTTGATATTGGACAGTTAGCTTCTAATATTGGTACTGAGCAATTTGAAGAAATTGAGCGATTTATTCTCGATTATGTCACTGCCACAGATGAAGCTGGAAAAAAGATACTATTCCAAAATCCAAGAGAAGCCAGTGAATTTTTTAATGCGCATAGAAGTCATTATTACCAAATCATCATTGAAGGATTGAAGTTCCATTTTTTGGCTTTTTTACCAAGTGGCCTATTATCCAATCTAAATACGCTCAGCTTGGAGGAGATAGCCAAGAAAGCGATATAGATTGGTTTATGTGGAGTGTTATTGTCAACAATTATGCAACACTCCACGAATTAAAAACTGTATATTCACTTGATGATGTTATCGATATGCACCATGTGATAGCAGAAGTTAGATTGGCTGAAAAGCCAAAGGAGAATTAAAGTGCATCTAGAGCAATATTTGATAAAAATTGGTGTTGATATCTCACAGGTAAACAATCTAACTAAAGTCACGGCTTTTTTAGAAATCAGTGCAATGAAGTTATCTAACATTGGTAAAGTTATAAATACTACACTTAATAATGCGATTAACGATGCGAGTCAATCTAATGAAAAAGTGGCTGAGTCATCTGAAAAAGCTAAATCTAAATTTGAGATTTTAAAACAAGCTTTAACAAGTATTACGGCTGCAGCCAAAAACTATGGGGAAAAATTGATTAGCGCTTTTAATAGCGCTATTGATAAAGCAGAAGAACTTGCTGGTAAAAAAAATCTCTTATTTTCGATTTCAAAAAGTGAACTGGCACAAGTAAAAAAATATAAGATCGAACTTGAGAAGTCCGGTCTTGCGATTGATAGCATAAAAACAAAAATTGCTTTAGGATTATTACCAAGGGTAACTGATCTTGTAATAAGCTTTAATAAATGGCTCAAAGCTAACAAGGAATTGATTGCCAAAGGTATCAACGTTGTAATTAGTGTTGTTTCGAATTTTATTCAAGTTATAAAACATGCTTTTGAATTTATCGATATGATAATTTCTAAGACCATTGGTTGGGAAAATGCCATAATAGCCTTGAGTGTTGCTTGGGCAGTCTTAAATCGTGCTATGCTGTTTAGTCCGATTGGGCTAGTCATCGGTTTGATAGCTGGATTATTGTTGATCATTGATGATTTTATGGTTTTCTTAAAAGGTGGTAAGAGTCAATTTGCTCCATTTTGGCAAGCGTGTATCGACAATATCAAAAATGCAATAACTTGGTGGCAAAATTTAGATAAAAACTGGAAAAGTATTATTTTTGCCGTATTGGGCTATTTGCTTTTATTAGGCGGAAAAATAGCGTGGGTATCAGCTAAAGCTAAATTAATTACCTCAATCTCCAATGCTATTCTAAGTATTGGTAATGCTCTCAAAACGCTTGGAAATTTAGTTAAAATTATTAAAACAATTGGCAGTGCAATAAAAACACTGACGTCTATCATGATAGCTAATCCTATTCTGGCTATTATTACTGCTATCGCTTTGGCTGCTTATCTTATTTACGATAATTGGGATTTTCTTGTTTCCTTTTTTTCTGATTTTTGGAATAAAGTTACTAATTTCTTTAAAAATGGTATAAAAGATATACTCATGTACTTTGGTATGAGTGAAGAAAATGCCGAGAAAACGGTCAATGCAATAGGCGCTACCTTTGACGCAATTTTAGACTTAATTACGGCACCATTTAAGGCTGCTTGGGAATTGGTTAAAAGCTTATTTACAATTTGGACGGATGATAGCACTTCAACAACTGAGAAAATTGGTCAAACTTTTGAAGCAATAACTGATTTTATTACAGCGCCATTTAAAGCTGCTTGGGAATTCATAAAAGGATTATTTGAGATTTGGGGTGTTGATGTCACTTCTTTTATCGATAATTTAGGAAAAACGTTTTCTGGTATTCTTGACTGTATTACGCAACCTTTTAAAGATGGATTGAAATGGATTGAAGACAAGTTTTTTGCTGTCATCGATAAGATGAAAAGTAAAATAAAAGGTGTACTTTCTTTTTTTGGTTTTGGTAGTGATAAAGATGAACAAGCTCAAGAAGAAAATCTTAAAGCCACGAATTATTCCGCAACCCAAAATCTTGCACTCGTGAGTACAGATGTAGCAAAAGCTGGAGGTTTATCTGCATTAAATAAAAACGTCAATAATAATAGTGAAATAACAATCCATAATACAATGAATGTTACCACACCTCAGAATGGTTTCGATCAAGTTTACAATATTGTCGACAATGCTGCGAGAAGAATCAATGACAATACAGCTACAGCGATGGGGTCTAACTGATGTTTCAATCTATCTTAAACAAATCATCAAAAAATAGTGGGTTAATTGTTACTGACAATTTTGTGTTCAGTTTAGATATTAATACTGTCGAACAGCATACATCAAAATTAAAAGTTACGGAAAATCCCATTGAAAATGGTGCTAATATTGCTGATCATGCAGTTTTAGAACCAAAAGAAATTTCAATAAATGGCCTTATTGTGGGATATGAAAAAAACACTTTCTCGATTGACCATTTTTTAGGAATAGATTTATCCAATTACCCTTTGCCGATGCCAATCAAAACTTTTGCAGCACAAGCGGAAAACATGGTAAATCGTTTTGCATCACATTTTCAAACAAGCGCTGAAAGGTTGAATCAAGTCGTGGCCGATTTTCTACCTGAATATCAGTCTCCTATTATAAATAGCTTATTTTCAGATCGTATTGCAGACGCTTACGAAAAATTGCTGGCAATTCAACGGAGTGGTGAACCTGTTATCCTGCAAACTAATGCTAAGCAATATAATAATATGGTTCTAAGTTCTGTGGGTTTAACTCAACAAAAAAATACTTATGGTGAGTTTGCCTTAACGTTTCGAGAGATTTTTATCGTCGAAACGCAAATTGCAAGTGGTCTAAATCAAACGGTTAAAAAACAGAATCTTGGTAAAACACAACCACAGAAAATCGAAGAACTAAAATCTGTTCTTTATAAGATTTTTAGTTGGTTTATTAAGTAACGTAGATAACTTCAAAGCTAAAAAAGTGATTAGTTGTTGGTAAATAAAGAAAATTTGAGAGATTAGTATGTATATAATTCAGACAACTTATGATGATGTGCTAGAACAAACCTTTACATTATACGATATGAATTTACGATTAACATTAAGATTCAATACGGTATTAGTCGGCTACCAATTTGATTTGTTTGATATTAACAATAATCAATATATTACAACCAATAAAGGACTGTCTGTAGGCAGTCCAGCGCTTATTGAATTTGACCTTCCTTTTGTTTTCGTCCTTTATGACAAATCAGGATTAGGAATTAATGCAATAACGAAAAATGACTTACATAATCGAATGCAATTATTAATTATGACAAAGGATGAATATCGTGAGACAATTCGGGCGAGTTTTAGAACTGAAAATAGGCAATCGTAAAGAAAGTATTGTATTGAACAATCTTAGAGTCACTTTCTCGGTCAACAAAACACTTACTTCCGATCCTAATACCGCTGAAATTTCAATATACAACCTCAACGATTCAAATCGTAATTTAATCAGCACGAAACAATATGATTATGTAGAATTATATGTTAGTTATCAAGATGATGTCTTACGGATGATTTTTTGTGGTGATATTTTAACGGTGGAAAATCAACTTTCCGAGCTGGATATTATCACGACCCTAAGGTGTGCTGATGGTCACAAAGCTTTTACAGAAAAAGTTATTATCAAAACATTAGAAAAAGGACAAACTGACAATGATTTTTTTAATGAAGCGTTAAAAAGTTTTGGTTTAAAAAAAGGCAATGTTAATCTTCCTAATAATAAAGCACTTCCTCGCGGAAAAGTTTTCATGTGTGATACTCGCGAACTTATGCACCAAATAGCAAATAATAATGATGCCGATTGGTCTATCCAAGATGACGAACTGATTGTTATCCCCAAAAATAAGGCTATTTCAAATCATGAAGGATTTGTTATTTCAAGAACGACGGGCATGATAGGAACGCCTAAAAAGACAGATAAAGGGTTAGAAATAACAACATTATGTAATCCGCATTATAAGATAGGTGCATTAATTCGAGTTGAATCTAAACTCACAGAACTTAATGGAGACTATAAAATTAATGCGTTACAACATAGTGGGGATCTATATGGAAATAACTGGCAAAGCAAATTACAGTGTATTTTTGGTAACTTCGAAAAAATTTGATTTGTTATCAATTTAGATATAGGATGAGCATCCCAATATAATTTATAAAAGGATGGAAAAATGAAAAAATTACTTGTACTTTTAATGTCTATAACTTTATTAACTGCTTGTGGCGATAAAAAGATTGATGCTTCAACACCTGAAAAATATCAAGAATCATTAGCTGAAGTTGTAAAAGACCTTAACTTCAGTGAAGCGCAATCTTTTACAGCAGCTTTGAGTAAAATTAATATGCAAGCGGCTACTGAAGCAAATTACGATAATAAGAAAATGGAAGAAATCATGAAGCAAAAACTTGATGGTAAAACTGTTTCAGAAGTGATTAAACTTGCTGAGCAAATTAATTAACTCTATTAATGCAATCAAATGAATATTCATGATTAATATCTAAAAAAGATTGCAATTTTTGGAATCAGGTCAGTTTTATGGTTATTGTACCATTGTTTAGATGTCTTAAGTAAAGCTTTATTAAAACAAAGTTAAACGCTTAATCGAATCAAACATTTTACTGTAATATTAAAGTTAGCAGATATACACTAACGTTCCCGAAGCTAAAGATTGCAATCTCAACGTAATTTTTTTATTTCCATTCGTTTCAAATATTTTCTAATCTATCAAATCAAAATTAAATTTCTGATATCTTCTATAAAACAATAAGTTATTTTAATTAAAATAATCATTCTATCAGTCAATACAAGACAATTACTCTGTAACCAACAATAAATTAACCACCTGCTTAAGGTGGTTTTTTATTGGCTTAAATTCGTAGGTAAATTATGGTTGATACGCTATACCAAGCAATTGAAAATCAAATTAAACGTGCCCAATCAAATATTTATACGGCATTGCCTGCAAAGGTGATCAGTTTTGATGGTCATACAGTGCAATGTAAACCGATGATTAATAGAGTATTAGCAAATGGGGAAGAGATATCGATTCCGCCATTGGTTGATGTTCCTGCACAATTTCCTCACGCCGGCGGTTTTTGTATGACGGTACCTATCAAAGCAGGTGATGAAGGTCTGGTGGTCTTTTCCAGCCGTTGTATTGATGGCTGGTTTGCATCGGGCGAAGCATCAAAACCGCTTGATAATCGCATGAATGACTTAAGCGATGGTTTTTTTATCGTAGGTTGTAACAGTGTGCCTAACAAAATTCCAGATTTTTATCATGATGGCGTATCGATGCAAACAGATGACGGTCAAACTCATATTCGATTAACGCAAGGAACAATCTATATCAAAGGCAATATTGTACATGAAGGAAATAAGCAACAGTTTGGAAACTATGACCAAATTGGTAGTTTCAATCAATCTAATGGCAATACAATTAGTGCCGGCATAATCACTGCACAAGATGTCATAACAAACAAAGGAATTAGTTTGAATACTCATAGACATACAGGTGTGAAAAGCGGCGATGACACGACAGGAGAGCCAACATGAAAGTAAGAGAGCTAGACAATAATCATGATTGGACATTTGGGCAAGGTTTGGCTAATTATTTACATCAGTCAGATGCAATAGCCCAGTGTGTAAAAACTAAATTATTATCCTTAAAAAAAGATTGGTTTTTGGATCGCAATGACGGTATTGCCTGGTTTGATTATCTTGCTAAAAACCCAAATACTAAACAGTTGGAAATTGATATAAAAAAACAAATTTTCAACATTGAATGTGTGATTAGTATTGATGAGTTCGATATTTTATTGGATAGCGAGACGCGTGAGTTTCTCATTCAAATTACCTACACAGATAAATTCAACAATTCTAATGAGGCTTCATTTAATGTTACAGATAACAGATAAAGGAATTGTTATTGATGATTTTGACACAATTAAAAATCGTTTAATAACAAGTTTTAAATCGATTTATGGTGAAAATGTCAATTTAGATAGTGATACGCCAGATGGGCAATTGCTCGGTTTATTTTCTCAGGAATTATCGAACATACATCAAGCAGTATCATTTATTATTCAGATGTTAGACCCTTATCAAGCGACTGGGCAGTGGTTGGAACAACGGGCAATGTATGCAGGATTAACCAGAATAACCGCATCATATTCATACATCGATGAAGTCATTTTTAATGGAATGCCAAACACATTGATTCCTCAAAACGCTATTTATGTTGATAAAAACAAAAATAAATGGGTAACAACTGAGCCAATAAAATTAAATGATTTAGGTAGTGCTCGTTCAAAATTTAGGTCGCTAGAGTTAGGTCATTATACCGTTAACGCAATGGATGAATTTACACCGAGCACTATTATCATCGGCATAGATAAAATTACTGCCAACACCCAAAGCTATGGCGGAGTTGATGAAGAAACTGATGCTCAACTATTAAAACGCTTTATGTTATCTCATTCAATCAATAATTATGATGATCGCCAAGGCATACAGTCTGCATTAATGAATATAACCGGTGTGACTAAATGCGTAGTATATGAAAACTATACGAATAAAACGGATGAAAAGGGTGTGCCTGCTCATTCATTTAATGCCGTGATCCTTGGTGGCGATGATGAACAAATAGCAGAGGTGATCACTAAAAAGAAAATTGGCGGTTGTGGACTATTTGGAAAAATTGAGACGATGTATTTATTAGATGAAATACCTCGAAAAGTTCACTTTGATAGACCAAGAAAAGTCGATATCAATGTCTCAATGACAATTGGTCGTTACAAATCTTTTAATGATATCAATTCAGAACAGATTAAAGCTAATTTAAAAAGTCTTGATTTTGAAATTGGTGAAAATGTGTATGCATCCCGTATTATTTCAAGCATTAACTTAGTTGACGGATTTTATATTAAAGAACTCGCTGTAAACAGTGCCAACATTGTCAATATCGATTATCGAGAGTATGCACAGATAACGCATGTTGAGGTGCTAATAGATGAATAGAGAAAAATTCCTCATTTGGCAATATCGTACAAAACCCAAGGCATTAGGCACTATCAGAGCTATCAATAAAGAGACTGGTAACACGTTTAACAATGTCATTCAAATTGCGGATGTTCTCAGCATCAATGACGCGACAGGTTATGCACTTGATTTGATTGGTCGTCATGTTGGCGTCTTGCGTGTATTACCTTCTGCTATCACCAAAGAATATTTTGGATGGTTAGAAGATAACACAGCTTTATCATTTGATATTGGTGAATTTTATCGACATGGCGATGCTTTAACGGCATCTGTTGTATTAAATGATAGCGATTATCGTTTCTTTATTAAGGCAAAAATTACTAAAAATTATCAAAGAGGTGAAATATCAAACATTGTAAAATCAATTAAATTCGTGATTGGCAGAAATGGAAATATTATTGATTCCCAAAATATGACAATGAACGTATTAGTTAACAGTGATCAACTCAATTCACTTACTTTGTATGCAATTAGTAAAATGGATATTTTAGCCCGACCTGTTGGTGTTATGTATCAATATATTGTTCTAATTAATAACGAACCGTTTGGATTTTCGCATGACAATGTCTCATTCGGTTTTAATTTAGGCAAATTTGTTCGACTTCAAGAAATAGGAACTATTCAATGATTATACAAAAAAAACCAGATTATTTAATCTTTGCAGATTCAGCAAAAAAAGGGGAAGTTACGGATTTTCCTGATGTAAGTCGAGGCTGGGGAATCACCATCGATCAAAC
>CALYQY010000079.1 GCA_945291235.1 uncultured Gilliamella sp. | reverse complement strand
TCCAATTTCAATATTGTAGCCATAATCACATTGAAAACCGGGCATAATTGTAAATAGCTTTCCTGTTTTTCCTAACAGGGTTTGAAATAATCGTTGTCGCTGCTCTTCAACCAGTGGTGATAGTTGATTAATTTGAAAGCAGAGATATTGCGCATAAAGCCGTTCTTTAGCCAGTAAATTGATACAGGGATCGTATAACAAACCGGCAAGCATCTTTTCTTTTTCTGTCATTAAATTATGCCATTTGTTTAGCGGTTAAGGCTGGATTGTCGCCAATAAATGATTGTAAAAATGCGCTATCGGGTAGCGCCGTCAACGCCCCTTTTTTGGTTGTTGCTAATGCACCACAGGCACTGGCGATAGTCATCATGCTTTCTAGCATTAATTTATCTTCGGGCATTCCTGATGAAGCTATGCTACTTAACAATCCTGACACAAAAGCATCCCCAGCCCCCGTTGTATCAACACTATTGACATGATAGGAATCAAAAGAAAATCGTTTACCTTGCCATATAACAATACTGCCATCTTTTCCTTTAGTTATTAGCTTAAGCGGAGCATTATAATGTTGTGTTAATTTATTTAAGGCATGATGCCAATCATCACTTTCTGTTAACCAAAATAGCTCTTCATCAGACAGTTTAAGGATATCGGCATCATGGCAAAATTGCGTAATAACTGTGCGCATTTCGTCTTTATCTTGCCACATCTGTTCGCGCAAATTAATATCAAAGCTAATCAACCCATTTTTGGCCGTCAGATCTTCAATTGCAGTTTTTAGCGTTTGCCGGCAGGTATGCCCCACCAGTGCAAGAGAACAAAAATGTAAGATATCTTGATTAAAATTAGGCAATGCTTGTTTTGATAAAAATTGATCGGCCGAAGGAGAGACTAAAAAAGTAAAGCTACGTTCGCCATTATCACCCAAATCTACAACAACAGTACTTGTTCTATGATTATCATCTTTTTCAAGGCTTTGACAGTCAACATGGTATTGTTTGAATGTCTTTTCCATAAAGTGACCAAATGGATCGTTACCGACTCGGCCAATAAACGCTGAAGGAAGCCCCAATTTAGCAACACCAATAGCAACATTAGCCGGCGCACCACCAGCGCAAGCTTGATAATTCATATCGCCAAATGGCAATAAATCTATAACGGCATCCCCAAGCGACCAGACTTTTGTGTTATTCATTTAATTACTCTATATAATATATGGTTAATTTGGTTGAAAATTTATTACTGTGTTGGCAATTTGTTGTTTAATTTAGCCAATTAGGTATAGATTAGACTTTGTTTAACAATTAGTCATTAACAATAGACTAAATGATTTCTAAAAAAATTCATTGTTAACGTTAAAAATATGTGATTAACATCACATATTTTACTGTTTATTTTGCCTATAGTTAACGTTAACAATTAAATTGATGTACCATGTTATTATATTAATCATATATAGGATGAACAAAGGGGATTTTATGTCTACTGCTATTGATAAAGCTAATCAAGCTATTAAAAAATTAGAAAGTAAAATGAATAAACAGTATTATCCGCATTTTCATTTGGCGCCACAAGCGGGTTGGATGAATGATCCTAATGGTTTGATTTACTTTAAAGGGCAGTATCACGCCTTTTATCAACATCATCCTTATGATGAAAATTGGGGGCCAATGCATTGGGGGCATGCTGTTAGTGATGATTTAGTAACATGGCGAAGATTACCGATTGCTATTGCTCCGGGTAATGAATATGACAAAAGTGGATGTTTTTCGGGTTCTGCTGTCGATAAAAATGGTGAACTGTGTTTGATTTATACCGGCCATATTTGGTTAAAAGGTGAAGGTAATGATGAACAAATCCGCCAAACCCAATGTCTTGCTACCAGTAAAGACGGTATTCATTTTGAAAAACAGGGCACAATTTTGACGCCAGAAGACGGCATTATGCATTTTCGAGATCCAAAAGTCTGGCAACAAGATGATCTATGGTGGATGGTCGTTGGCCAACGTGATAGCAATGATGTGGGGCAAATTTTACTTTTTCGATCTCAGGATCTTAAAAAATGGCAATTCGATCATGTGCTGATCAGCGATATTGATCCCAATGTATATATGCTTGAATGCCCTGACTTTTTCCCTCTCGGCGATAAATGGATATTGATGTTTTCTCCGCAAGGTATGAAAGCTAAAGGTTATCAATATCGTAATCGATTCCAATCCGGCTATATTGTGGGTAACTGGCAACCGGGAAAAACATTCTCCGTAATTAAACCATTTCAAGAAATGGATTTTGGCCATGATTTTTATGCCCCGCAGTCGTTTCTTGCCGCTGACGGTCGCCGCATTGTTTTTGCCTGGATGGACATGTGGGAATCTGTCATGCCTAGTAAAATGGATAAATGGATGGGCGCTTTTACCCTGCCTCGTGAACTGATTTTAGATCGTCATAATAATGTTCGTAACAGACCAATTAAAGAGCTTGAAGCATTGCGTGAAAAACCGCAATCATTATCCAATATTGTATTAAATAATGAACTTAAAAATACTCGCATAGAATCTATTAGTTGTGAGTTAAAAGTTGAAATCGATTTAACGCAAAGTAATGCTGAACGTTTTGGCTTACAACTTGCGGCAACCGAAGATGGTAAGCAGGCGACGCTTTTATATGTTGATTTACAATCAAACCGTATTGTACTTGATCGCAGTCTTTCCGGGCTTGAATTAAAAGGTTATCGTAGCGTTCGTTTACCTAAAACGAAAAAATTAACTCTGCATGTGTTTGTAGATGCTTCCTCGGTTGAGGTCTTTGTTAATGGCGATCTATATAGCTTTTCAAGCCGTATTTATCCAAAATTACCGGCTCAAAGAATGATTAATCTATTTGCCGAAAATGGTCAGGCGGTAGTGACGCAATTAGATAGTTGGCAATTAAAATCGATTTATGCCTAACCAATCTTAAATCCACCACAAAAAAGTGGTGGATTTAAGATCCTGCTTATAATGACTCTCGTTGTAAAAAGGGAGATGCCACTAAGGTGGTTTTTTTCTGTGTGTTACCACCAATAATATGTAAAGCCGCTTGCTCGCCGATTTCGTAATGTGGAAGCTGTACCGTTGTTAGTGGTGGGTAGAACAATTCGCCAGTACCAACCATATTATCATAACCTAAAACTGCAATATCGTTTGGAATATTAAAGCCTTGACTTAGTAAGAATTGATAGGCAACAAAAGCAATTCGATCATTGCCACAAATCAATACATCAAATTCCGGTTTATTTTTACAATGCTGTTTTAGTATTTCCACCGTCATCATATACTCTTGTGCAAGGTCATGTTGTAATACTGTGTGATAGCTAAGCATATCATCTAAATTTCGACCCGCATCTAACCATGCTTGCTCTGCTGCTTTGCGCCGAATATTGCCGGCTAATGTGTTTTCAGATAGATAGATACAAAGTGGTTTTTGATAACCTTTTTTAATAACCTGTTGCATTGCCAGATATTGACCGTTGTAATCATCAGGAATATAACAGGCAAGCTGCTCTGAATCACTGATACAGTTAGCTAATACAACATCTTTGCCTAGGAGTTTTTCAGGTAATTCTACTTTTCTTAGCCCCATTGTCGTATAGATAATTCCGTCAGGGCGATAAGATAATAAGGTGTTAATTGCATGATCGGGCTGTTTATCATCAAACAAATTAACAATAAAGGTGTTCCAGCCATGTTGTTGAGCAGTTTTTTCAATGGCTTGTAAAAGCTCGACAGAAAATGGTGTCATTGCCGTTTCTAATGCCAAAACACCAATAGCGTGTGGGGCGGTATGATCACCGCGTATTTTACGGGCGGATAAATCCGGAACATAGTTAAGTTGCTCAATCGCCTTTTTGACTCGTTTATAAGTCTCTTTATTTAGTTTTTCCGGATTATTAATTGCACGTGATACCGTCATCAATGATACCGATGCCAACTTTGCAACATCCTTAAGTGAAACCATAGTTAAACCCTTTTTGCTCAGCATTAAAAGATTAATTATTTAAATTTATTATTTTGATGATACCACAAATAAAAATGATAAAAAGTGTGAGGTAAGTAACAATTATGATAATCGATACTATCTATTTCATATTAATTATGACAATAATGTTAACCTTAACATGTTAACGTTAAACTTCAACAACATAAGAGTAATGAATATGAATATGAATATTATATATAATAGAAACTATTGGTTCTCATCAGGTTACCTTATTACTTTTTATGCAGCTTGGTCGCTTTGGTGGTCTTTTTATGCCATTTGGCTAAAAAGTAATATAGGATTATCCGGCGAACAATTGGGAATTGTTTATTCCGCTAACTCAGCTGCTGCCATGTTTTTTATGATCTTCTACGGTGTTATTCAAGATAAATTACAAATCGGAAAGGCGATAATTACCTTCCAAAGTATTGTAATGATTCTTATTGGGCCATTTTTAATTTATGTGTATGAACCTCTACTTAAAAACGATTTTATTTTGGGAGCTTGCATTGGAGCACCGGTGTTAAGTGCTGGCTTTATTTCGGGTTGTGCATTAATTGATTCGTTTATCGAGCGTATTAGTCGATTATTTGGTTTTGAATTTGGACCCGCTCGATTTTGGGGATCGTTTGGTTATGCGATTGCTACATTCATTGCAGGTATCTTATTTGGTATTAATCCGCATATTAACTTCTGGATGGCATCGGTTATTGCTACAACCTATTGTGTCATTAACCTTGCTTTTAAACCTAAACACGATCCAGCATCAAAAACCGATAACAGTAGTAAAGTTTTAGCTGAAACAAAATCAACGATACCAACCATGAGCGAAATTTTTTCACTATTTGGTATGAAGAAGTTTTGGTTATTTGTCTTTTTTATCATTGGTACCAATAGTTTTTATACTATTTATGATCAGCAGTTATTTCCTAATTTTTATACCAGTTTTTTTGAGATACCTGAAGATAGTTATGAAACCTATGGTTATTTAAATTCCTTCCAAGTCTTTTTAGAAGCGGGCTTTATGATTTTGGCTCCTTATTTTATTAATAAAATGGGCGCTAAACGATCGCTATTAATTGCCGTATTAGTGATGATTTGTCGCATTGCGTTATCTGCCACATTGGATAATGTTTATTTAATTTCATTTGTTAAACTCTTTCATGCTATCGAAACACCGTTATTTATTTTAGCGGTATTTAAATATGTAGTTGCGAATTTTGATGCAAGGTTGTCTTCTACCCTTTATTTAGTCGGATTTAATATTTCATCAAATATTGGTGTTATTGTGCTGTCATGGATAGTCGGTAAGTTATTTGACAATAACGGGTTTACAACCACGTTTTATATTCTTGCCAGTATTGTTCTTACAATTTTACTCATTGGTATATTTACTCTATGTGATGATAAAAAAGCTAAGCTTCAATCCCATCAATCATGAAATATATAGATAAAATGGAAACAAATTGTTTCCATTTTTCTGTTTTTGATATCGGTTAATGCAGACAATGCTTGCTTACTTGTTAAGTTTGAGAAACAATGTTCACTATATTGATTAATATCTATAGGTAGTTGTTGTGAACAATATAAAAACGGTTGTTAAACCCGATATGCTATGGCAAGCCATTCGGCAAGAAGCGACAGAATTAGTTGAAAGTGAACCCATGTTAGCCAGTTATTTCCATGCAACGCTATTAAATCATGAAAATTTAGGCAGTGCATTAAGTTATATTTTGGCAAATAAACTGGCTACGCAAGTTATGCCAGCAATTGAAATTCGAGAGATAGCTCGTCAAACGTATGAGGCTGATAAGGGGATTATCAAGGCTGCTATTACCGATATTTTGGCCGTTTATATTCGCGATCCGGCAACCAACTACTACACAACGCCATTACTCTATTATAAAGGTTTTTTATCTTTACAAGCATACCGAATAGCACATTGGCTTTGGATGCAAAATCGTAAATCGTTAGCCACATTCTTACAAAGTCAGATTGCTATTGTTTTTGGCGTGGATATTCACCCTGCGGCAAAAATTGGTTGTGGTGTGATGTTTGATCATGCAACAGGCATTGTAATTGGTGAAACGGTTGTGATTGAAAATGATGTTTCTATTTTACAATCAGTAACACTAGGCGGTACAGGTAAAGAAAACGGTGATCGTCATCCTAAAATTCGAGAGGGAGTAATGATTGGTGCACACTCTACTATTTTAGGAAATATTGAAATTGGCAAAGGGGCTAAAATCGGTGCCGGTTCAGTGGTATTAGAGCCAGTGTCTGCGCACACAACTGTCGCTGGCGTGCCGGCAAAAGTGGTTGGTTGCCCTGACTGTGACAAACCAGCGCTAAATATGGATCAAGACTATTTAATTTAGTGAAGGTAAAATAACCTATCCGTTATTGGTTAGCAGATAGGTTATTAATCTATTTAATGGTTTGGATTAACATTGACATCCATAGTTGGATAAGGAATATTGATGCCATTTTCAGTTAAGCTGTTTTTAATATTTTCAAGTAACTCGGCCTTGACCGATCCATAATTGGCATTAAGCGTCCAAACTAAGACATTAAAGTTCATCGACGAAGCATCTAAAAGATCCAAACGAATGATGGTCTCTTTACTGGTCAAAATATTCTGAGTTTGGTTAACTGCGTGTGTTAACACTTGATAAACTTTTTGAATATCAGAATCATAACTGACATTAATTACTAAGTCTAAGCGTCTTTCCGGTAAACGAGTATAATTGATAATATTGGCACTCACTACCTGACTATTAGGTATCACCACCAATTCATTGGTTGGTGTAATAATTGTGGTAGAGAAGATTTGAATTGAGTCTATTACACCTCGTTGATTATTAATAATGACTGTTTCACCCACTTTAAATGGGCGGAAAATTATTAAAATTACCCCTGCGGCAAAGTTAGATAGTGACCCTTGTAAGGCTAAACCGACGGCTAAACCGGCTGCACCGATTACAGCGACAATTGAAGCGGTTTGTACACCTAATTGGCCTAATACGGCAACCAGCGATACAATAATAATGGCATAATAAGATAAAGCACTCACAAACTTAACCACTGTCGGATCGACCTCACGACTGGTTAAAATGCGTCTAAATTGACGACTAATAAATCTGGCAATCATCCGCCCAAGGATGAAAATAATAATGGCAAAACAAAAATGGGCGATATAATTTAGAACAACACTATCATATTTTTCAATAAATAAGATGATTTGTTCCATAGTATTTTCGAAATTCATAATGGAATCCTTGATAGTTGATCACGTAATTGATACATAAAAGTAGCTAGTTATTTTTTACACTAATTGTTTAGCTAATAATGCCCAACGTGTCTCAAAATTTATCGTCGGTAGATACTCGAATCCTGAACGAGAATAACGGGACATCATACCTTCACAGAAAGCTAATAATTGGCTCGATAAAATTCGTTCGTCGGTGGTAAATCCAACTCCTTCACGGATTTTACGCTCTCGTAAAACTTGCTTAATTTGTGTTTCTATTCGTTCAAATAGTTGGCTGATGCGTTCTTGTAATTGATCTTGTTCAAACATTAAGGCATGCCCGGTCATAATTCGGGTTAAGCCAGGATTTTTTTCTGAAAAGCCTAATATCAACGCTAAAATTAACTTCAAACGAATCATTGTGTTAGGCTCGTCTTGTAAAATAACATTGATACGAGAAAGTAAAATATCCTCAATATAGACAATTAAACTTTCAAACATTTTGGTTTTACTTGGAAAATGACGATAGAGCGCCGCCTCAGACACCCCAACGGTCGCGGCTAGTTTAGCAGTAGTAATTCGCTGTGTCCCTTCATTGGATTGAAGCATTGTTGCCAACGCTTGTAATATATCCTCTTTGCGATTTTTATTTTTATTACTCACAATCATTTTTTACCCGAATGTCCAAATCCACCTTCACCGCGCACTGACTCGGTAAATTCATCTACAATATTAAATTCAGCTTGAACAACTGGCACAATAATTAATTGCGCAATTCGATCGCCTTGTTCAATCACAAAAGGCGTTTGGCTTCTGTTCCAAATTGGTACAAACAGTTGCCCTTGATAATCAGAATCGATTAAACCGACTAAATTACCTAATACAATCCCATTTTTAGAGCCTAAACCGGAGCGAGGTAGAACTAATGCGGCTAAATTTGGATCAGCAATATGCATTGATAAACCCGTAGGGGTTAAAATGGTTTCACCTGGCTTGATTTCGGTTGTTTTGTCAAACATTGCACGCAAATCAATACCCGCTGATCCTTCAGTGGCATAGGTTGGCAGTGGAAATGTCTCACCTAAACGTTTATCTAATATTTTAATATCGATTTTTCTTTTCATCATGACTCGCTTTATATCGTATTATCAATGCTTCAAGTAAGTGTTTGGCTAATTGCTGTTTATTATCTAATGGTAATTTTTGCTCACCATTTTGCCAGTAAAGGGTTAATGCATTTTGATCTGAATTGAAACCAATACTTTTATCGGAAACATCATTAGCACAAATTAAATCTAAATTTTTGTCAGTTAGTTTTTTAAGGGCATAAGCCTTAACATTGTTGGTTTCGGCAGCAAAACCTACTACAAAAGGGCGCTGTCTTTTTAATGCAGCAACAGTGGCAACAATATCTGGATTTTTGACTAATTTGATAATTAGCTCATTGTTGTCATCTGTTTTTTTTATTTTTTTCTTGGCGATTGTTTCAGCACGGTAATCGGCTACGGCAGCACAAGAAATAAAAATAGACGATTTTTTGGCAAACTTGATAGCTTCATTATACATTTGATTTGCACTTTTAACATCAATTCGATTGACATTATTCGGTGTATCTAAATTTACCGGTCCACTAATAAGGGTGACCGTTGCCCCCATTTCAGCCGCAGCTTTTGCAATAGCAAAGCCCATTTTACCTGAACTGTAATTGCTGATATAGCGGACTGGATCGATTTCTTCAATCGTTGGTCCGGCGGTAATAGTAATTGATGTTCCGGCAAGTAAAGATGAATCAGCGAAATAACTATCGAGTTGGTTTATCATCGTTTGTGGCTCAAGCATTCTACCCGGACCACAATCACCGCACGCCTGAAAACCTGTATCCGGCCCTAAAATTAGGCAATTTCTGGCACTTAAAATGGAAAGGTTATGTTGCGTTGCTGCTGCTTTATACATTTGTTGATTCATCGCCGGCGCTATAGCTATTGGCGCTGGTGTTGCTAAACAAACAGTCGATAATAGATCATCAGCAATACCATTGGCTATTTTGGCAATGATATTTGCAGTGGCGGGTGCGATTAAAACTAAATCAGCCCATTTTGCCAGCTCAATATGGCTCATTGATAATTCAGCTGACGGATCAAACAGGTCGCTTGATACAGGGTTTGCTGATACTGCCTGTAGTGTTAGCGGTGTGACAAAGTGGCTCGCTGACTCAGTGAGTACCACATGTACCTGCGCCCCGGCTTTTTTTAATTGGCGAACAAGATCAGGGCATTTATAAGCTGCAATGCCTCCGGCAATCCCTAATAGAATATGTTTACCCGCTAGATTCATGATCGCGTTTCCTTTATAGCCAAATCGAAAGCGTTATATTACCACAATTCAATTAGATAATAAGTAGCTCTTTCGCATTGGCTAATGTTGCATTAGTTATTTTATCACCGCCTAAAAGCCGTGCCAGTTCGTTTATACGACCCTTTTCATCCAATTTTTGCATATCGGTTGATGTCTGTTTACCGTTGGTTTCTTTACTGACAAAATAGTGTTGATTGGCTTGACCAGCAACTTGTGGTAAATGCGTGACTGTAATAACTTGAGTTGATTGACCTAATTGTCTTAACAGTTGCCCTACTTTTGCCGCTGTAGAGCCACTGATACCGACATCGATTTCGTCAAAAATTAATGCAGGTGTATCCATTTTTTGCGCAGTTAAAACTTGAATGGCAAGGGCAATACGAGATAACTCCCCGCCCGATGCAACTTTAGCCAGTGGTTGTGCGAGTTGGCCGGCATTGGTTGTTACTAAAAACGTGACTTGATCGGCACCATCTTCATTTAACCGATTTTCATCATAGGCAATTTCAATACTAAATTGCCCATTTGGCATCGATAACTCATGCATAATAGCAGTCACTTTTTTCGCTAAGGTTTTACTGACGGCTAAACGTTTTTGATGTAATTTACTGGCAAGTTCTAATGTGACTTGGTGGTATTTATTAATGTCAGCTTTCAGTTGTTCGCTTTGTTCGTCTTGTTGATTAATTTGCTTAAACTCAGCTAAAAGATTTTGGTGTAATTCCGGTAAAGCTTCAGGAGCCACATGGTGTTTACGAGCTAAGGCTATTTGTTTTGAAAGCCGCTGTTCAAGTTGCATCACACGGGCAGGGTCAAGCTCTAAACTCTCACTATAATGGCGTAGTTCGTAGCTGGCTTCTTTAATTTGAATGGAAGCATCTTCAAGCAAATTACAAATATCGCTTAGAGTTGGATCTAAAGCCGATAACTCCTGTACGGTATGTTTCACGCTATTGAGTAAATTACTGACATTATATTCTTCGGCCTCGTCCAACAGCATCACTGATTGTTGGCTAAGCTGAATTAACTGTTCACTGTTGGAAAGGCGTTTATATTCTTCATCAATTTGCTGATATTCACCTTCAATAGGGGAAAACTCATTAAGCTCTTTAAGTTGATATTGTAAAAGTTGAATATGTGCTTCACGCTCTTGTCTGGAGGTTTGATATTGCTGATAAGTTTGACAAGCTGTTTTCCACTGTTTATATGCTTGATTCATTTGACTAAGCAACGATGGCTCATTCATATAATGGTTAAGTAAAAGCTGTTGATAGTCACTACGTAAAAGTCGCTGAGGCTCATGTTGACCATGAATTTGAATCAATAGTTGTCCTAAATCTTTTAGTTGTGATATTGGTACTGCCCGACCATTAATAAAGGCTTTAGAACGTCCATCTTGGTTAATAACTCGTCGTAAAATACACTCATTACCTTCATCTAGCTGATTCTCAGTTAGCCAAGAAAAGGCAGCGGGGGTGTCATCAAGCACAAAGCAAGCTGAAATATCGACACGATCAGCGCCGGATCGGATAGATGAAGCATCGGAACGATTCCCTAAACAAAGCCCTAATGCATCGATCGCAATCGATTTACCTGCACCTGTTTCACCCGTAATTGCGGTCATCCCTGTTGTAAAATCAACTAACAACTGAT
>CALYQY010000078.1 GCA_945291235.1 uncultured Gilliamella sp. | reverse complement strand
CTGGTTTGGGACCAGTGGGTCGGAGGTTCGAATCCTCTCTCGCCGACCAATTTTATATAAAAAAGCCTGCTCATTGAGTAGGCTTTTTTATTTCTGGGGTTTGATAATAAAATTTATCCCATTAATTCTCTTTTTTATTTAACATATATTTTAAATAGCGATAAACTTCACTCTAGCTTGAATCATCAGCTCTAATTGGAGTAATGTAGGTTCGATCAAATCCGTTTTGTTATTTAATTTATGTAATATTAAAGCCGCCATATATCCTCCAATTTGTTTGAAAATAATGTGACAGTCGTTAATGGCGAAAAGCCCACTTCACTAAATTTATTGTTATTTCCATTTTTTCTTTTTTAAATACTCTTTTGGGCTTTCTAACCAGGATATTGAAAAAAAATTATAAATAATTAGAAATATACATGCTGACACAAAAAGAGGACGATAATCATGATTATAAGGAACGATACGTTCAAGTTCACATGCAATTATAATTTGGATAACCAGAGCAATATAATGTAAAACCAACATAATGCGCCTTTGCCATTTCAACTTTTTATTATAGTGATAATCACTTATTGTATATTTTCTAAAGCGATAAGAAATCATAATAGGCAAAATTGAGAAAAAGTAATACGTAATGTAAATCAATATAATCATGTGTGTTATTCCTTTTACTTAATAGATCCGTCTTGAATATTGGCAACAAAATATTGTCGATATGTAATCCCCCTAGTGCGTACACAATGAATAATTAGGTGGGTCATTTACATCAGATTTTTAACCTGTAATCCTTTTACTATTGCACAACTATCTACAATTTTCTCTATATTATCAATCTCTTCTGGATTTTAAGTATATAGATTCATCTCATCAAGCTCATTATTTAAAAAATATTTTTGCTTGGTTCATATATTTTACTTAAATACATAACATCACTTACTATTTCAAAACTTAACAACTATTTATTTATCTTTATATGAAAAAAGCCTGCTCATTGAGTAGGCTTTTTTATTTCTGGGGTTTGATAATAAAATTTATCCCATTAATTCTCTTTTTTATTTAACATATATTTTAAATAGCGATAAACTTCACTCTAGCTTGAATCATCAGCTCTAATTGGAGTAATGTAGGTTCGATCAAATCCGTTTTGTTATTTAATTTATGTAATATTAAAGCCGCCATATATCCTCCAATTTGTTTGAAAATAATGTGACAGTCGTTAATGGCGAAAAGCCCACTTCACTAAATTTATTGTTATTTCCATTTTTTCTTTTTTAAATACTCTTTTGGGCTTTCTAACCAAGATATTGGAAAAGTATAAATAATTAGAAATACACATGCTGATAATAAAAGAGGACCATAATCTTGATTAGACCGTACTATAGTTTTAAGTTTACCTACAACTATAATTTGGATAACCAGAGCAATATAATTGAAAACCAACATAATGCGTCTTTGCCATTTCAAACGTTTATTATAGTGATAATCACTTATTGTATATTTTCTAAAGCGATAAGTAATAATAATAGGCAAAATTGAAAAAAAGTAATACGCAATGTAAATCAATATAATCATCTGTGTTATTCCTTTTACTTAATAGATCCATCTTGGATATGGTCATCAAAATATTGCCGATATGTAGTACCATCCAACCGCGTGCACAATGAATAATTATGTTTGTCATCTTCATCAGATTCTCGATCTGTAGTAATACGTATTACTATTGCACAACTATCTACAATTTTCTCTATATTATCAATCTGTTCTGGTTTTGAAATATATAGATTTGTCTCACTACTTTCATTGTCTTTAACTAATATATTTTCAGCCTCTTCATAAATTTCATATAAAGATAAACCATCACTCATTATTTCAAAACTTAACAACCATTTATTCATCTGTCTAAATGCTTGTATCAAATCCTTTCTACCATAATGAAATAATTTAAATTTCGCTGAATTAGCACGATTGTATTGATTAATTGCAAAACTTTTATCAATTTTAGGAACTAATTTAAGTTTACCATGTAAAGATAGCCCAATATCAACTAAATCATAAGCCAAAGAACCTGTCTCTTTAGACATTCCCAATCCTACCGCCGCATCTTGATACACTGATTTTAAAAAACCATCCTCACCGGTTATCCCTTCTGAAAGACTATTAGCTCCATGCGCTGCTACATATAAGCCAAGTATACAACCCCCACCAGTTGTGCACATTGCAAGCCCCGTAGCCAGCAAGCCTGCACCACCTAAAACACTTAGTCCCCGACCTAACCAGTGAAGACTTTGATCCCATAAACTCTTTTCTTCAGATTTTATCGCTTTTGAGCCTTGTTCATAACTCATAGCTCCGCTTTCGACTTGATTTACAATGTGTGAGGCAAAATTATCAATATCATCAATAAAATCTTGTTTTATATCATCATGGTAAAGGTGTTTTTCACAAACTTCATGCGCACAATTAAGTAAATTTTGAGCGTCAAGACGAATCTTTGTTTTATCTTCATTTGATGCTACTAATGATTTAATTTGTGTGTGAATATCATTTTGCGCAATTGTTGAAAACGCATTATTAATAGGATTTGACTTATTTGTATAATAGGAGGCTGTTACATCAACAAATATCAGACTTTTGGTTGCAATAATTCGATTAACACCGATAGGACGACATCCACATGCAATAATACACCCATCATAAGCAGCTGGTTTGCCTTCAACGATTAGTTTATCAGTCGCCTCAATAATTTTTCCAGAACCTTTACACTTAGGGCATGAAGCATAATCCCCTAAACATGCTATAGCGTCGATATGGTTAAAACCTAGAACTGATGACGAAATAATTTTACCACCGGTTGTTGTATCATCACCTATTACAGCAATTTTTTTACTCATTATAATATTTTCATTTAACAAACTTCGAACAAATAATACTATATCAAATGAATTAAAAAACAAACTAAAAAACTTTATTTATGCGATCTTATAGCAGAATAAATTATTATAACTTATTGAAAGATTACGTAATAACTTATTTGCAACACCTCTTTATACATAATTTTACACCTTGGTATGAAGAAAAAGTCTTAATCTGAAAAATAAAATACTTATTGTTTAATAGTTTGATTTATGTCACGTATAGTAATTACTAACGTTAACCTTATTATCTACTAGTAATTTATTCAAAAACCGTGAAATGAATTTAAGTATGGTTAGTAATCAAGAGCCGATTGTTTAAGCTGTTTTTTAATCATTATTATCGATATAATATTTGTACTTTAAAAAAATATTTTTTATCCATTTACTAAAAATGTTATCTGTATCACAAAACAGATAAATTTTATATTAACTTTGATAGCGCTATCACATTTCTATTATTTTTTCATTTCTATTATTATGCAATATGTTGATTAGAACGTACTATAGTTTTAAGTTTACCTACAATTATAATTTGGATAACCAGAGCAATATAATGTAAAACCAACATAATGCGCCTTTGCCATTTCAACTTTTTATTATAGTGATAATCACTTATTGTATATTTTCTAAAGCGATAAGAAATCATAATAGGCAAAATTGAGAAAAAGTAATACGTAATGTAAATCAATATAATCATGTGTGTTATTCCTTTTACTTAATAGATCCGTCTTGAATATGGACATCAAAATATTGCTGATAATTTATCTTTATATAAAAAAAGCCTGCTCATTGAGTAGGCTTTTTATTATCTCTTTTATTATTTTTTATTACAAACTGGCTCGTGATTTTATGATCGGTAAAAGCTCCGTGCTTTCCAATTTAATTGGCTTCCCATTTTTTAATTTATTTAGCAATAACGTCGCTGTGTATTCGCCAATTTGTTTAGACGGTAACGCAACAGTGGTTAACGGCGGAAAGCAGACTTCACTAAACTCATTATCACCAAAACCGCTGACTGCCAATTGATAAGGAACTCGAATATGTCGCCGTTGACACTCATATAGCACACCGCAAGCTAATTCATCGGTGGTACAAATTAACGCATCAACCTCAGACCAGTTTAACAAAATATCCGCAAGCAACTGTGCGCCGGTACTAAAGTTCGCTGGTTTGGCGGCATGAATGATACGATTAGTCGGCAAGTGATAATTGAGCATCGCTTTATGCCAACCATGTAAACGCTGTTGAAATAGATGATATTGCTGATTTGCACAAAGTAAGGCAATATTTCGATACCCTTTATTAATCACATGCTCTGTTAATTTATACATCGCTAAACTATCATCATAGCCAACATCGACATCGATTGATTCATCATATTTTTTACCGATATTCATTACGGTGATTGTTTTATTTTGAACAATTTTTTTTATCAGATCATCATTTTCAACATAAAACAGCAAGACAGCTTCAAGATTATGGCTATAAAGCGTCTCTAATAATTGGGACTCTTGTTTATGATAATGATAAGATTCAATGATAAGCGTGGTATACCCCTCTTTAGCTAACTGTGTCTGTAGCGAATCAAGCAATATTCTTACGGAATAATCATAAATTCGAGTGGTAATAACGGCAATCACTCGATTGGCGCTGGCTGAAGCTAATAAACTGGCGGCGACATTCGGCTTGTAGCCCAATGTCTCAACAGCTAATTGAATTTTATGTCGAAGCTTATCTGATACCCTTTCCGGCGTGCGTAAAGCCCGAGAGACCGTCATTGTTCCCACGCCAGCATATTTAGCAACATCAAATAAAGTAATCTGCCCTGTATTTCGACGTTTTTTAGTATCCTGCATCTTTCATCCCGATTGAATTTGATTTATATATTCATTTACGCATACAATTTTTGCTGTAAAGATAGTAAAAAACAGAAGATTACTCAATAATCATCTACAATGCATCAAGCAGTTTATAGCTAAATTATGACTTTTTTCTAATTCTAGTATGTCAAAGCGGAATAGTTTAGAATTAATACATTAAAAATGTTATCTATGTCACACAATCGAAAAAAAATTTTCTAACTTTGATAGCGCTATCACATTTCTGACAATTTTTGATTTCTATTATTACTTAATATGATAATTTTCTAACCGATTATCAAAATGATTAACGGTCTTAATGGAGGTAAAATGTTAGGTACATGGTTAACTAATGAAACAGTCAATGTTGTTGATTCAGTCGAAGATTGGCAAGAAGCGATAACACTTTGTGCTGAGCCATTATTAAAGAATAAAACAATTACATCAGATTATATTAAGGCTATTTTTGAACTACACAAATCAATAGGTCCTTATTATGTTTTGGCACCCGGAATTGCAATGCCTCATGCAAGGCCAGAACAAGGCGTAAACCAATTAAGCCTATCGATGTTATTGGTTAAACAAGGCGTTAAATTTAATTCAGAAGAAAACGATCCAGTCTATTTAATCACTCTATTAGCCGCTAACGATAGTACCAGCCATATCGAAATGTTAACTCAATTGGCGGCACTGTTTGGCGAATCTGACGATATCCAGAAAATTTTCAATGCACAAAATCGTGATGAAATTTTGGCGGTTATCAAACAATATTAATTTCCAACGTATAAGTAAAAGGATAAACAATATGAAAATTATGGCAGTTTGTGGCTCAGGCCTTGGTAGTAGTTTTATGGTTGAAATGAATATCAAAAAAGTCCTCAAAAAACTTAACATTGATGCAGAAGTGACCCATGCAGATCTTGCTTCGGCAACGCCAGATCAAGCAGACCTGTTCGTGATGACAAAAGATCTAGCTACCAGCTCAGGAATTCCAACCGAAAAATTAGTAGTATTAAATAATATTATTGATATCAACGATTTGGAAAAGAAACTCGTTGAACATTTTGCCAAAAACTAAGCAAATTTTGAGGTGTTACTATGATTCAGGAAATAGTAAAATTTATTGTTGATATCCTAAAAGTTCCAGCGGTACTTGTTGGTTTAATCGCAATGGTAGGATTATTGGCTCAACGTAAATCGTTTGCCGATACGGTTAAAGGAACCATTAAAACTATTTTAGGTTTCTTGGTATTAGGCGGTGGTGCAACAGTACTCATCAGTGCCATTACCCCATTAGGCTTAATGTTTGAACAAGCATTTGAACTACAAGGAATTGTTCCCAACAATGAAGCTATTGTTTCAATGGCATTAAATGAGTATGGCACAGCAACTGCTTTAATTATGGCGTTTGGCATGATTGCAAATATTATCGTTGCCCGATTTACTCGTTTAAAATACATCTTTCTAACTGGTCATCATACTTTTTATATGGCTTGTATGATTAGTATTATTTTAACTGTCTCAGGGTTTAAAGATTGGCAATTAGTCTTTACTGGCGCATTAGTTTTAGGGCTAATTATGGCGTTTTTCCCAGCTTTAGCTCAACCACAAATGCGCAAAATTACTGGTAATGACGATGTCGCATTTGGTCACTTTGGTACACTAGGTTATGTCTTAGCTGGTTGGCTTGGAATGGCAGTTGGAAAAGGATCTCGTTCAACCGAAGAGATGAATTTGCCAAAAAACTTAAGCTTCTTACGTGACAGTTCAATTTCAATCTCGTTAACCATGATGATTATCTACCTTATTTTAGCTGTATTTGCCGGTTCAAATTATGTTGAAAGCAATCTTAGCAGTGGTGATAATTATTTAGTTTATGCCATTATTGAGGCAATTACGTTTGCCGCAGGCGTCTTTATTATATTGCAAGGTGTGCGCTTAATACTTGCTGAAATTGTCCCGGCATTTACAGGGTTTTCTGAAAAGTTAGTCCCAAATGCAAAACCAGCTTTAGATTGTCCTGTCGTCTTTCCTTATGCCCCTAATGCCGTATTAATTGGCTTTTTATTCAGCTTTTTAGGTGGATTAGTCGGATTATTTGTTCTAGGTCAACTTAACGCTGTGCTCATTTTACCGGGCGTGGTTCCACATTTCTTCTGTGGTGCAACTGCTGGCGTATTTGGTAATGCAATGGGTGGACGTCGAGGCGCAATGCTTGGCGCATTTGCCAATGGTTTATTAGTGACATTTTTACCGGTGGTATTATTACCGGTTTTAGGATCACTTGGTTTTGCCAATACCACGTTTTCTGATGTCGATTTTTGTGGCGTCGGCATTATTTTAGGTAATATGGCAAAATGGTTTAATAAAGATGTCATTATGTGGATTATTATTGCTATCTTTGCTTTATTAGTCGTTTACAACTACACTGTCAAAACTAAGACAGATGAGAATGAAAACCAATAATAGTCAATTACCCTAAACCCTATAAAATGCCGGACAAAGATGTCTGGCATTTTATTATTGACTAAACTGTAATGAATAATCGATGATAACCGCTTAGCGTGATAATATACTGACTTTAACGCTCATTTATCGCAATTTTTTCCCTAAAATTAGCCGAAGTACAATAAACAAATATAGTTACGCTATGGGTAGCCCGAACGCATTTAATGGAATAAATCATGATAACCCCAAACACCGATACTATCTATGTCAATCAAAATGTATATTTAACAGCGCCAAATACAATTTATGCAACAGCGCTATACTCAGTCATCGATGCCAATCGTGATAATTTTAGCCAATTTATGGCCTGGCCTAAGTGGGTAAAAAATCGTTCTGACACTGAAAAATTTTTGAGCGACAGTTTAATTACGCATCAACAAGATATCAGTAAAACCTACATTATTCTATTTGAAGATAAGCCGGTAGGTATCATTGCTTTTAACCAAATTGATAAAGCAAACAAAACGGCATATATTGGCTATTGGCTTGATAATCAAGCACAAGGTAAAGGGATTATCACGCAATCAACGCTGGCATTAACCGAATATTACGCTGTGAATAAAATGATTAAACGTTTTGTTATCAAATGTTCAGTAGCCAATGATAAAAGTAATCGGGTAGCTAAACGTTGTGGCTTTGAGCACGAGGGAGTACTTAAGCAAGCAGAATATTTAAACGGTACTTTTTATGACCAAAATCTGTATGCACTAATTTCATCTTATCTCTAAAATTTGGCACAAAAAAACCGACAGACGTCGGCTTTTTAATCATCGTTTTATCAGATTATTGCGGTTCATCAATGACTAAACAGGCAGCCATAAAAGACTAAACCGACAATAATACACATCAACATGACAACAATCATATATTTGGTTTTCGCTTGATAGTTTTTCATCTCACCGAGTGAAAGATCTTTATCTTTATTTTTTCGGTGATAATAGTAGTACAACGGTAAGCCAATTAACGTCAAAATAATTGAAGCAATGCCGTTTGTTGTTTGATAAACCAACATACCATAAATCACATAACCGGCACCTAAAATTGCAATAATCGGAATAATTGGATAGCCGATAACTTTATAACTTCTTGGTACATCAGGATATTTTTTGCGAGCAATAATCACTCCGACAAATGTTAATAGATAAAATACCCATATTGAAAACATCGAAATTTCCGATAAGCGATCGGCATCGAGCAAGGTGGAATATAAGAAAGAGAAGATCACCAGCACAATAATGGCATTAATTGGCGAGCGACTATTTTCATCAAGGGTACTTAAATAACGCGCACCGACGATCGTTCCCCGCTCTGCCATACTAAAAATAGTGCGGGATAATGTCATAATATAACCATTAATACCGCCTAAAATTGAGATCATAATTCCCACAGCAACTAAGTTTCCACCTAAATGCCCGAACATACGTTGCGATGCCACCGCAGATGCATCATGACCGAGCGAAACCATCTCTTGCACCGGGAAAATTTTAAATAAAGCAATATTGATACAGGCATAAACCACCACCAAAAAGATAATGCCTAAAATAATCGCCTTAGGTAACACTTTTGCTGGATTATGAATCTCACCGGCAACCGATGCCACTTGCGCCCAACCGTCATAAGCAAACAAGGTCGCTAAAATCGCCACCGCAAACGGTGCATAGGTTTCGATACCTTGTCCGCTGGCACTAAACAACGCAACTTGACCGTTACCTTTCAGTAAGCCAAATACAGCTAACAGTAATATCGGAATAAGTTTGCAAACGGTGGCAATAGTTTGCAGATAGCCCGCTTGTTTAACACCAATTGAATTGATTATAGCAATAAAGCCTAACACACCGGCACTTACAGCCATTCGGTAGGCATCATTAATACTGAATAAAAGGCAAAAAACCGAACTGAAATAGCCGACTAATGCCCCCACTAATGACGGTGCAAATAATACGGTTATCATCCAACCATAAAGGTGGGAAACTTTATCGCCGTAAATTTTTTCTAAGTAAACCAGCATGCCACCGGTTTTCGGAAACATGACACCCAATTCACAAAGGGTTAATCCGCCACAAATTGAAAAAACGCCACCAATGATCCACGCCAATAGCGCAAGGTTATAATCGCCCGCAACTTCCAACACCGCAGGAGGTTTCATAAATGCACCGGCACCTAAAACCATACCGACAACCAGTGATAACGCAGAGACTAACCCCAGATCTTTGCGCAATTTATTTTCTAAATTGTGTTCAGACATAACTATCCCCTAAACAGATAAATATACTAGCAAAATTCGCCTATAATAGGGCTTTATAGATAAAATACAAGAAAGATTGATGATATTTGACAAAATAAGATGACAATGCAAGCAAAATAAAGGTTGAATTATTTAAAAGCAACAAAGCCAGCAATAAGCTAGCTTTGTTTTATTTTGGCTGAAATTAAAAGATTATTACCCTATTTTTGCTTTTTCATCTTCATATCAATAACCATACGACCCCGGATTTTACCGGCTTTCATCTCTTCAATCATTTCGTTGATATCTTCTAATGGGCGTTTTTCAACAATAGGCACCACTTTTCCTTCGGCGCTGAATCGGAATGCTTCAGCCAGATCTTCACGTGTACCCACCAGTGAACCTAAAACTTGAATACCGTCTAACACCGTTTTCGGGATACTTAAGTCCATGGTTTCTGAAGGCAAGCCTAACGCCACCACACGCCCTAACGGACGCACAGACTCAATTGCCTGATTGAATGCAGTTTTAGTAACTGATGTTACAACGGCACCATGTACGCCACCGCCAGTATGCTCTTTAATATAAGCACCCACATCCGGTACTTTTTTCGGATTGACAACTAAATCAGCGCCCAGCTTTTTGCACAGCTCTAATTGACTGTCACTATTACTGATCGCAACAACTTTATTATTGAAAACATTCTTACCGTATTCAATAGCCAGCGTACCAAGCCCACCAATACCAAAAACGGCAAGCCATTGGCCCGGTTTGGTGTCCGCCACTTTAATGCCTTTATAAGTTGTCACACCAGCACAAGTGACGCTGGTTGCTTGCGCCGGATCTAAATTGTCCGGGACTTTCACAGCATAATCCGCTTTCACAATGCACTGCTCTGCCATTCCACCGTCAACGCTGTATCCTGAATTTAAGGCGCTACGACAAAATGTTTCATTACCTGATATACAATACTCGCAAGTCCCACAGCCGGCATGGAACCAAGCGATACTGACCCGATCTCCGACTTTTAAGCTTTTTACATCTGGCGCTATTTTGGTCACAATCCCTACACCTTCATGACCAATCACCCGACCAGGTTTTTTACCAAAATCGCCGGATGCGACATGGATGTCTGTATGACAAAGACCACAATATTCAACCTCAACTAAAGCTTCACCCGCTTCTAAAGGACGAACCGGAATATCTTTAATCTCAACTTGACCATCGCACTCTTGTCTAATTACAGCTGCTTTCATTTCTTTCTCCTAAATATTTAAAAATTCAAAACCAAATTGGTTGTATTTTAGACTATTTATTAAAAAAAAATATGCGCTATTTCACAAATATCAATAAAAATAAGAATTATTTTTAACGTTATACCGATAAGCGATACTTACATTAAACATCTAAAAATAATGATGATAATAAAAATTCTACAAGTTAGCCTCGCGGGTAAATATATAACTAAAAGTAATATAAATATGCGATATCGGCATTTCTCAACGTTACTAAAAATTTTTATAGTGAAATCCTAAAAATTTCATAGTGATAAATACCGAAAATATGGTGACAACAATTGTAAGGAGCATACATGAAATTATTCAATATCAAACAAACATTTATTATAGGACTACTCTCAATTTTGTTACCATTTTATTCAATGGCGGATGAAAAAACACCGCAACGAGGTGGAACACTAGTTGTCCATTATTCAGGAGAACAAAGAGTTCTCAACCCTGCTTTACGCGCGTCAACGGGGGTATATGAAGTATCAGGAAAAGTAGTTGAATCAT
>CALYQY010000077.1 GCA_945291235.1 uncultured Gilliamella sp. | reverse complement strand
ACTTGCTTAAATACATCATTTAAATTCAACTAAATCATCATGTTGATGATTGACCTTTGCCAAAATTGACTGGATTTTTTTGTCATCATCAATAATTAAATAAAATGGGCGTAATTTTGGATAGTGATTTTTTAGTAAGTCACCTTTTGGGGTACCTTTAGGATAAAATTGAAAAGTAATAACGTTAGAACTGGCTATGATGTTTTTAAAGTCATCCCAATAAAATATCCCTTCTATATCATAAGATTTGACTAAAATTCCTTCTTCAAAAAAGGCATAATAACTGGTGACAGGCCATTTTAAGCTGTTGTAAAGTTTTTTTAGTCGCCTGATTTCAAATGAAACTGCAATATAATGTTGAATAATCCAAAATACTATCATGATAGCACCTAGCAACATCGCATATAGAAGGTTAAAAAATAGTTTATCTGTCGGATTATAATTTAGGTATAGCACAGTAAGCAGTACCCAAGACGCAATTAATGCGATAAAGGTTAGTATTCTTTTTTTAGGAAGGTGAAATCGAAGAACTATATTGTGGATATTGGAAAGAATAATTTTTTTAGACTCTAATTTGACATCGTAATCACACAAAAATTCTGCCTCTTCAGGATCAAAGGCGATATAAGGTTGGTTAACGGCTCCATTCATTCTGCTATTCCTATTCATTGTAGTGATAATCACTTTGCCATTATAAAAGAGCCTAACACACATTGCAAAATAATTATTTGTTTATCATAGAGTTAATTTATAACCATGGTGATAATGATTATCCTTCAAGCATTATTGCAACTACGTTTATTGACTATTTTTCGTCCTGTATTTATTGATAATGGTTAACTCGGTTTCGGTAATTAATTGGTTGTCTGATTTAAATAATCTCATTACAATACCTTCCCTTATCCATTGACAGACTCTATTTTATGATCACGTATCGTCATGCCACACTCAGTGATTTGCCTTTTATTGTTGAGGTTTATAATTCGACCATTGCCAGCCGTATGGTCACAGCTGATACATCACCTGTTTCAATCGACAGTAAGCGTGATTGGTTTGAACAACATAATGAGAATAACCGCCCTCTTTGGTTAATTCAGCATCAAAATCAACCTTGTGGTTGGATTAGTTTATCTTCGTTTTATGGGCGACCTGCTTATTCTAAAACGGTCGAAGTGAGTTTATATCTTCATGAACAGTTTCGAGGTAAAAAAATTGGGCAATATATGCTTGCTCAAATTGAAGAATATGCCCGTAAAGTCGGTATCGATAGCATATTAAGTTATGTATTTGGTCATAATATTCCCAGTATCAGTCTTTTTAGTAAAATGCAGTATCAGCAATGGGGATTATGTCCAAAGATTGCCGAACTGGACGGTGTAAAGCGTGATTTAATTATTTTTGGAAAATCACTTATTTAAACGTTGTCAATATCAAATAACTTATGCACTTTATTTATAAGGATACAAGTTTACATGACCATTTCACAAAATTTAATTTATCTAGGACGCCAAGCCAAAATAACCAGTTCACTGATTGTGATTAATATTGCTTGGTTTGTTATATCCCGTCTTTGTGATAGCCGTAGTTTTGTTGATTCTTTAAAAAACTTGTTTTTGGTCGATTGGGGCGCCGATGTATCGCAATTGACTTTTTCGGGGCAATATTGGCGCATGTTCACTAGCTTATTTATGCATGTCAGCCTGTCACACTTGTTAATGAATATGATCGCTTTATGGAGTGTCGGCATCATTTTAGAAAAACGCCTTCCAAAATTTGCCTTTATTGGTATTTATTTTCTTTCTGGATTAATCAGTAATTTAGTCAGTGATATTGCCAATCTTGATCGCACGGTGATAAGTTGTGGGGCGTCCGGTGCAATTTTAGGGGTTATTACCGCGTTATTAGCTTATAGTTTGGTTAATCGGGCCAATCTTAAAGAAATGCCCATCAATGCTATTATCATTAGCTTAGTGCTTACCGCTGGCTTAGGCTTGCTTCCTGGTATTAATAATATGGCGCATTTGGGGGGGGCTGTTGCCGGTTTTGGTTTGGGTTTGGTCGTGTCGCTATTGATAAAATGGTTTGGGTATTCAAGTAAATTTACAATACTGTTTATTTGTTTATTATTTATCGTGACTATCTGGGGAATTTATATGGGCTATGTGCATTATGAATTACCGGATAATTTAAAATATCATTATTAATTACATTATATTGCGCTGATAACTAATGCTATCAGCGCCTGCTTTATCATATTAAAAACTGTTTAATATTTTTGCCGGATCAATTTTACATGCCCGCTTAGCCGGATAATAACTGGCGATTAAACTTAATAGCATGGCAGTAATAAATACAATTAGCACATCAGTTGCATGAATTTTTGAAGGTAAAAAGTCAATAAAATAGACATTTCCATTTAATACTTTATGCCCGATCAGCGATTCAATTATTTTCATTATATTTGACAGCTGCCAAGCGGATAGAACGCCTAAAACAACGCCGAGTAAACTGCCTATTAAGCCTGAAATAACCCCATACCAAATAAAGATATGTTTAATTAGGCGATTATTTGCGCCCAGTGTTTTAAGAATTGCAATATCTCGTTGTTTATCTTTTACAGCGATCACTAATGTCGAGACAATATTGAAACAGGCAACACCAATCACCACAATCATTGCTAAATACATGATTTGTCGTATCATTTGAATGTCTCGATACATAAAACCGTACGAGTTTTCCCAACTGGTGTACGTGACATTTTCGTCAAGATTTAGTATCGCCCTGCCTAATAGGCTTTTAGCCAAATAAACTTGATTAACATTGACCATTATACCTGTGACACTGTCACCAATATTTAAAAGTTTTTGAGCGTCAGCTAAAGGGATTAACGCAACATTGTTACTTAAGCTACCACTTAAATCTAAAATTCCCATCACTTGTAAACGCACACGTTTAGGTGGTTTGAGTTGGTTATTATCACTTGATACCGGAATTAACAATGTTATCCATGCGCCCTGTTTTACCGATAGTTTTTTTGCCAGTCCCGATCCGATAATAATTTGCTGACTGTCGTTTTTAAAATATTGCCAACGATCATCTAACACATATTTTGGTAATGCACTTATGGCTTTTTCGCGCTGTGGATCAACTCCCTGTACCTCAACGGCGCCAAGCTTGCTTCCATTTTCGATAAGCCCTGTAAAGCTGATAAATGGTGCCGCTGAAACAATATTTTTATCTTCTTCTAACTCTTGTTGAATATGCTGCCAGTCATCTAAATTGCCATATTGAGAATATATCTGTCCATGTGGTACAACCGATAACACTCGGTTTTTTAATTCATATTCAAAGCCATTCATGGCACTTAAGCCAATAATGAGTGCGGCAATTCCAATTGCAATGCTTAAAGTTGAGATAATCGAGATAAGTGATACCATGCCACTTTTACGGCGACCTTGACGAAATTTTATTGCCGTCATTAAGGATAGATTCATTTTGTTTTCCACTAAATCGTTTTTTTAATGTCCGCTTTCAGAAAGCTGCCCGTCACTCATAACCAATTGTTTATCTAATTTTTTAGCCAATTCAAGATCATGAGTAACAACCAAAAAAGCTGTTCCTTGTTCTTTATTGAGTTTGATAAGCAAATCAAATATGGCATCCGCTGTTGCTTTATCCAAGTTTCCGGTGGGTTCATCCGCCATGACTAAAGACGGGTTATTAATTAATGCCCGTCCTATTGCCACACGTTGACGTTCACCGCCCGATAGTTCGGATGGACGATGTTCGGCTCGGTTTGTTAAATTAACTGATGCTAACATGTCTTTTGCCCGTTTTTTGGCTTCGTTGGGCGATACACCACCAATTAAGAGTGGCATAGCGATATTTTCAAGTGCGGTAAAATCCGGTAAAAGGTGATGAAACTGGTAGACAAAACCGATATCTTGATTGCGTAATTTTGCTTTTGCTTGTTCTGATAATTGATTAAGCTGTTGTGATTTGAATATGATTTCACCTGATGTCGGTTTGTCCAATCCACCCAGTAGATGTAATAGTGTACTTTTACCCGAACCTGAACTTCCGATAATAGCGAGTAGTGATTGAGGATGAAGATCAAATGAAACATTTTTTAAGACTTCAGTCACCATTTTCCCTTCTTTATAGGTTTTATAGAGATTTTTAGCAGTCAGTAATGGCTGAGTATTATTCATAACGTAGCGCCTCGGCAGGTTGAATGGTTGCAGCACGATAAGCAGGATATAAGGTTGATATTAGCGATAACATGAGTAATCCGATAATAATAAAAACAATTTGTGAAGGTTCGATTAATGTCGGTAATTCTATACCTGCAAGCGATAAATCTAAGGTTTCCATGATGTTATTTAAGTTACAAGCAAGTACAAGTCCTAATGTGCTTCCTAGTAGTGTACCTATTACCCCTGAACTTGCGCCTTGTATGATAAAAATTAGCATTATTTTAAAACGTGATAATCCTTGAGTTTTTAAAATGGCAACCTCACCTTGTTTTTCCATCACCAATAAACTTAAAGACGTAATAATATTAAATGCTGCAACAATCACTATAAGGCTAATCAGTAAACCCATGACGTTTT
Source organism: uncultured Gilliamella sp. (assembly GCA_945291235.1). The sequence goes on along the minus strand of CALYQY010000077.1, from coordinate 6,760 downwards.
TTTCCATTTTTATTGCTTGAAATAATTCGCCCCGTTTTGCTCGCCAATCTTTAAATTCAAGTCCTTCCGGTAGCGGAGTATTCGTAATTTCAGCAATTTGTAGAGGGTGTTTCAAAAATAATCGCCAACCGGTAATTGTATTAGCTGGGTAACGGAGTAATTTTTGGGCATCGGTTTGGTTGACGTAAATTAAGGTTTGGTTAATGTCATGGTTAACAGAAAATAGTCCAACAACAGTAAATAAACGTTGTGATGGTATACGCCCCACTGGTGTGACCTGACTGGCATCGGTAATCATTAAACGTATTTTATTACCTACTGTCACGCCGAGTTGATTGGCTAATGTTTGTCCTAAGATTACATTATATTGCCCAGCCTGTAGATCGGATATCGATCCGGTATAAATATAATCTTGAATGGGATCATCATCTTCTGGATTGATGCCCATCAAGGTACTTACATTGATACTTTGTTCACTTTGCAATACCACGTCGCTAGTGACTAACGGCGTAATGCGACTTACGCCATTAATCTGTCCAAATTGTTCATATGCCGTGTTATCTATGACGATTTTGCCTTGTGGTGTGGTGATTTGTGCTTGCGGTAAGAACTTTAACACACTATTTTGCATCTGATCTTCTAGTCCATTCATGACCGATAACACCAGAATTAATCCCAATGATCCAAGCATGATCCCTATCATCGATAACCATGAAACAAAGCGACCAAAGCCATCAGTCTTTTGACCGTATACATAACGTAACCCAATATAAAGCACTAATGGACGAAATATTTTTGACATAAATGTTTATCATTTCCGAAACTTTTTGACAAAGTTTTGCAAGTTAAATAGAAGACGTTTATCATACAGGATTAAACAGTTATAGAAAACATCCAAGTAATTACGTTATAATGTATTAATACTTTTTGCACCAATATCAATTAAATTTATCATGTCTAAAAAACTCAATATTTCAACACTTATTCCACAAAAACCCGGTGAAGTAAAACAGTTTGGACAACTGGTGGGATCCTCATTATCGAAACTATGTGCCGATGCAATTGCTGCGCATAACGGTTTAGTGGTAATTGTCACCGATGATATGCAGCAAACAACCCGCATTTATGAAGAGCTGAAGCAATTTAGCCATTTTCCGGCTATTTCGTTTCCTGATTGGGAAACCTTGCCTTATGATAGTTTTTCACCTCATCAAGATATTGTATCTGAACGCTTATCTTGCCTTTATCATCTTGCACATTTAACCAAAGGCGCGTTAATTTTACCGATCAATACGTTAATGCAAAAAGTTTGCCCAAAAAGTTATTTAGGTGGGCATGTGTTCATCATGAAGAAAGGCTTACAAATTAGCCGTGAACATTTGCGAATGCAATTAGAAAATGCCGGTTATCGCGCTGTTAGCCAAGTCATGGAACATGGCGAGTATGCCACACGAGGCGCACTTTTTGATATTTTTCCTATGGGTAACGATAAACCTTATCGTATTGATTTTTTTGATGATGAAATTGATAGTATCCGAACGTTTGATGCTGAAACACAACGAACGCTTGAAGAAATTGTTGAAATTGAGTTATTACCAGCTCATGAGTTTCCTTTTGATAAAGCGGCTATTGAATTGTTTCGTAGCCAATGGCGTGCAAAATTTGAAGTCAGATTAGAGCCTGAAAGTATTTATCAGCAAGTCAGTAAAAATATCTTACCAACAGGGATTGAATACTGGCAGGCCTTGTTTTTTAGTGAGCCGCTAACGACACTTTTTTCTTATTTTTTAGATAATACGCTAATTATTAATACGGTCAATATCGAGCAGTTTGCCAATAAATATTGGCAAGATATTAATCAACGTTATGATAGTCGCAAAGTTGATCCTATGCGTCCTTTACTTGAACCCGCGGTTATTTGGTCTAAAACGGATGAAATCTTTGCTAATTTTAAACATTATCCAAGGATGATTGTATCGAATAACACGGTGGATGAGTCATCTAAAAATATCAATTTACCTTTTATGAGTTTGCCTGATATTGGTTTTCAGATTCAATTGAAAGACCCTTATCATCAGTTTAATCAATTCACTGAAAACTTTAATGGCAAGATTATTTTTTCGGTTGAATCAGAAGGTCGTAAAGAAGCATTACAAGAGATTTTAGGTCGAATTCGTATTTATCCAACCAGCATTAATCAGCTTGATCAGCAAGCAACGGTTGATAACCGCTTTTGTGTCATGGTCGGTGCGGGTGAACAAGGTTTCATTGATGAGCAACAGCATTTTGCTTTTATTACTGAAAATGAACTGTTAGGACGACGTGTTATCCGTCGTAAAAATGAGAACAGACAAGCTATTAATACCGATAGTTTAGTTCGTAGTTTAGCCGAATTAACCCCTGGTAAACCAGTCGTGCATTTAGAGCACGGTGTAGGACGTTATGCTGGGTTAACAACGTTAGAAACAGGCGGTATTACGGCTGAATATCTTATTTTGCTTTATGCAAATGATACCAAACTTTATGTACCTGTTTCATCGCTTAACCTGATCAGCCGTTATTCTGGCGGTGATGAAGAAAATGCGCCTTTAAATAAATTAGGGACAGATGCTTGGAGCAAAGCCAGACAAAAAGCAGCAGAAAAAGTCCGTGATGTTGCTGCCGAATTGTTAGATATTTATGCGGAGCGTGAAAGTAAACCAGGATTTGAATTTAAGCAAGATCGTGAACAATACGAACTGTTTTGCCAAGCCTTTCCTTATCAAGAAACGGAAGATCAACAAAATGCCATTGGCGCCGTTATCGGGGATATGTGTTCACCTTATGCTATGGATCGATTGGTTTGTGGGGATGTCGGCTTTGGCAAAACTGAAGTTGCAATTCGCGCTGCTTTTTTAGCTGTCGTCAATCAAAAGCAAGCCGCAGTTTTGGTGCCAACCACCTTACTTGCTCAACAACATTATGAAAGTTTTTGTAATCGTTTTGCTAATTGGCCAATACGTATTGAAAGTTTGTCTCGTTTTAAAACCGCAAAACAGCAACGAGCTGTCATTGATGCACTTGCAGAAGGTAAAGTCGATATTGTCATTGGCACGCATAAATTATTGCAGGAAGATGTAAAATGGAAGGATCTTGGTCTATTGATTGTTGATGAAGAGCATCGCTTTGGTGTTCGTCAAAAAGAACGTATCAAAGCTATGCGAGCCAATATCGATATATTGACCCTAACTGCTACCCCTATTCCTCGAACATTGAATATGGCGATGAGTGGCATGCGTGATCTTTCTATCATTGCCACGCCTCCTGCTCGCCGATTAGCAGTGAAAACCTTTGTCAGAGAATACGATGATTTAGTGATTCGAGAAGCTATCCTGCGTGAAATTTTGCGTGGTGGTCAAATCTATTATTTACATAATGATGTCTCGGATATTAATAATGTGAGTGAAAAGCTAGCCGAATTAGTGCCCGAAGCACGTATTGGCGTTGGTCATGGTCAAATGCATGAACGAGATTTAGAGCGAGTGATGAATGATTTTCATCATCAACGTTTTAATATTTTAGTTTGTACCACCATTGTTGAAACCGGTATCGATATTCCTAATGCTAATACGATTATTATTGAGCGTGCCGATAAATTTGGTTTAGCGCAATTGCATCAGTTGCGTGGTCGGGTTGGTCGTTCGTATCATCAAGCATATGCTTATTTATTAACACCACATCCTAAATTATTGAGTAAAGATGCAAAAAAACGTCTTGATGCTATCGCAACCCTAGAAGATTTGGGTGCAGGTTTTGCTTTAGCAACGCATGATCTGGAAATTCGAGGTGCAGGCGAGTTGTTAGGAAGCGATCAAAGTGGTCAAATTGAAACTATTGGGTTTAATTTATATATTGAACTACTAGAAGATGCCGTAAAATCCTTAAAAGAAGGAAAAGAACCTACGCTTGAATCACTGTTGACCAGTCAACAAACGGAAATTGAGTTACGTTTACCTACATTGATTCCAGACGATTTTATTCCGGATGTTAATACTCGTTTATCTTTGTATAAACGTATTGCGAGTATCAATAATTTAGATGAATTGACCGATATACAAGTTGAAATGCGTGATCGTTTTGGGCAATTACCTGATGCAGTTCTATTTTTGTTAGAAACAACTAAAATTCGTTTTCATGCTAATCAATTAGGCATTACTAAAATTGAATTTGGTGAAAAAGGTGGGTTTATCGAATTTGGTAGTAATAATAAAATTTCAGTTGATTATTTAATTGAAATCATTCAAAAAGAACCTAAAAATTATCGTTTAGAAGGCAATAATAGATTAAGATTACAAAAAACTGATTTACAACGTATAGAGCGTATTGAATATATCAAAAACTTGTTAACTGAATTTTCCACACATCAAGCATAACACACAACATTTTGAAAATTGTTTAATAAATAGCTCATTGCTCTGTATAGATGCCACCCACATAGCAATGAGCAGAGCTAAATTAATATTGCCGGTCAATTTGAAGTTAATATAAAACGTTATTTGTTAGCTGAATAAATATCATGTTTTGATTCCTATCTACCAAACATTTTCTTTATCCTTCTTAATGAGTAAGGTCATACTCATTTTGACCATTAGCTATGCTTTTTTTATCTGTATCGCTAAGTATGCGATGAAATTAGTATCAGTATTTTCTCTAATAAATTGTGATTTTATAAAATCACTTAAAAACTCGCTTATCGTTCTGAAATCCATTAGAATTGAAAGGTCAGAATCGTATAAAACTATTTATTCATAATAAGATAGTTTATTGATAATAATTTAGTTTTACTCGTCTCTGAATTATGAGCACATAATTTATGTAATAACAATGAATTAAAAGAGAAAACCAATGAAAAAAAGTAAATTAGCTATCGGCTTTGTAGCGCTATTAGCAATCGGATATGTAGGTAGTTCATGGTATGTTGGCAATAAAATTGAGAAAGAATTAGATAGTCAATTAATCAACATTAATGAAACGATTAATGGCTACCAAAATCAATATGATATATCAATCAAAACAAGCAATTATCAAAAAAATATTTTTACATCCAAATTTCACCTTACTATAACCGAAAAACCCCGCATTGAATATGATGTCAATGAACCAAAAACCGTTTTTGATGACGATATAACTATCCATCATGGTCCATTCCCTATGGCCGCATTAATTAAAGGTAACTTTGTCCCCCAATTGGCATGGATTGAATATGAAATGACTGAAAAAGACAATCCAACTCTTTGGAAACTTGCAGGAGATAAACCTTTTATTACCGCCACTATGGGGATTAAATTTAGTGATTATGTCGTCACAAAAATTACCACAAAAGCCTTGAATACTATTGACATGCCTCAGTTTAAAGAAGGAATAGATATTTCAGAAGGCAACATCACCATCACCAGTGATTTAAATGAATTGACCTCATCGATGTCTGTAAAGCTTGATAAATTAATATGTAAACTTGATCCGAATAGTTCAATCTCATTGAGCAATCTTAAGATTAACTTAGAAAATAAAGGAGATGATATCGTTGATCTAAACTCAAACGTTGATACTTTAACGATAAACGCTCGATCAAGTTTTCCACTCCAAATAGATATTGATAATATAAGTAGTTCAGCTCAGTACACAATAACATTTGATCCGATCAATGGAGCTAATATACCTAATTATCAATCCAAGATGAACATAGAAAAATTGAAAACAACTGTCTTAAGTTTCAATCCACAAGCGCCATTTGTTTTTAATAATATATTCTTTAAGCAAGATGTTCGATCTAATCCAAATAATAGCTCAGAGGGCAGTTATGAGGCTAGTATTGAATCGTTCAATTTTGGCAAACAAAATTTAGGTCATGGTGAATTTAAGTTTAATTTTGAAGGATTTAACACAAAGAATCCGTTTGAAAGTTTATTCATTGAAAAAAATGCATCTGACTTTTCAAAAATTCAATGGGATGGTTTGTTAAATTGGCATAATGCTTCAGGCGATATTATTGCCAACACATCAGCGATAGTCGATAACAACTTATCAACGGATGACAATAATAATGATATTACCCCCGATCGCATGTTAAGTTATAACATTCAGATTCCATTTAAAGTATTAGCACGTATGTGGGCACAAACGGAAAATTACAATGAAACGGATGTGACTGATGATATGATTGCTGGAAAATTATATATGATTAATTTAATCGCGAAATCTAAGATTAAAGATCATCCTCTTATTTCTATTGATGAAGATAAGCAAGGTATCTATCTGGATTTGAAAACAAAACAGAGTGATTCTGACGTGATAATCAATGGACAAAAAATGAATAAAAATGATTTTAATCGTCTAATTCTTTCTCTTTAAGACTCTTTTTAGTTACGCCTAATTAGCTTGATAGGCTAACTAGGCGTTGCTTTAGGTTTATCAAAATCAAATTAATAATTATAAAAAATAACGGGAAAACAATGAAAAAAATTAAATTTACAATAGGAATAGTTGCAGTCTTAAGCATAGGATATTTAGGTTCAACTTGGTACATTGGCAATAAAATTGAAAATGAAATTGATAATACCCTGTCATTAATCAGTGAAAAAATTAATGGCAGCAAGGATATGAGTAAGATCAATATAACCAAAAGCCATTATGATAAAGGTCTATTCTCAACGAAATTACACCTGACTATCACCGAATCAGTAGATAATCAAACGGATCTTGAGAATGATAAAAATATCCT
>CALYQY010000076.1 GCA_945291235.1 uncultured Gilliamella sp. | reverse complement strand
TAAATACCTGAAGTAAGCCTAAATGAGGATAAAAAGTTCGAGTTCGAACAAATTCAGTATCCAATGCAATAGCTGCACTATTTTTGATTTTTGAACAATAATCAGCGAGTTGTTCATTATTTATAATAAATTGATAAGTCAATATTAATTACCTATTCTAAAGAATGATTTGATTGTTCTTTGTTATTATCAAACGTCACATCAATGACAACAATTTCTGAACGTGTCATTAAGCGTAAAGGGATACTTCCAAAGCCATAACCGCTACTTACAATACTGGTAAACTGTTTTTCTGAATCATGATATATCCCATCAGCATTTTTATAAATAACAGATAACAAAAGATTGATTGGAAAAAGTTGCCCACCATGCGTGTGTCCTGAAATCATTAAATCAACCCCGGCGTTAGCTGTTTCATCAAGATTTTTGGGTTGATGATCTAATAAAATGATGGGTGTAGACGTATCAGCAAACATCATTAAATCAGCAAGTTCCGCTCGTTTTAAATCATACTTACTCGATGAAAAATCTTCTCGACCAATTAACGTGATATTCAAATCACTAAGGTACACAATATCATCTCGTAAAACGCGCATATTAGCAGCTTTAAACGCATCAACAATATCCTCGCCATGAGGATGTTCTTTATTAATGGCTAGATATTCATGATTACCAAAAATAATATAGGTACCATATTTCGATTTCAATTGTGAAAATTGTTTATTAAAGTCAGTTTCTGTAAATGATTTTAATTGTTTATCTAGCGTATCACCCGTGATAACGATAAGATCGGCATTAAGTTTGTTAACTTCGTCCACCATTTGCTTGATAAATTTACGCTGGGTTAACCCATTAAGATGAATATCACTTAATTGAACAATACGTAAATGATCAACATTAGCCTGTTTATTAATCGTAACTTGATAATTTACTATTTTAGAATTAGTCGCCATTTGATGACCAAATATAAACAGTACAATTACGCAACCGACATAAACATAACTCACCCAAAAATCGGGTTTAAATCTTTTTCTACTTATTAAGTGAATAAAGTCAAAAAGCAATGTCGCATAAACAAAACAGATAGTTAAACTGAATAATATGCCAAAAAAGGACGGAAAATCATTCAATACTTTTGACAGGATAAATGTGGTAGCTATGGTTGCTAATGCTAACCAATAAGCCAATTTCAAATAACCATTTAAATGAAAATCTAGCCAAAATAACCACCGTTTACCTAAGTAAATAATGACTAAAATACTCATCAAACTTATAAAAAGAATAACAAAATTCATAATGCTTCAAACAAATTAACTTAAAAAAGTGGTATCATAACAGAATTATTTTTTATTCGTTATCTATAACTTCAACTTTTATGAATTCAAAAATAGATCAATTATTTTCAACCCCTATCGATAAATTAGGTGACTGGACTTTTGATGAAAAAGTTGCTGAGGTGTTTCCAGATATGGTTCAACGCTCGGTGCCGGGTTATTCGAATATTATTTCTATGATTGGTATGTTGGCTGAACGATTTGTCCAACCGAACTCAATGATTTATGACTTAGGTTGTTCATTAGGTGCAGCAACGCTCTCTATTCGTCGTAATATTAAACATGAAAATTGCCATATTGTGGCTATTGATAATTCGTTACCGATGGTCGAACGTTGTAAACGCCATATCAACGCCTTTAAGGCCAATACGCCCGTTGATGTAATCTGTGACGACATCTGTAATATCCAGATGCAAAATGCATCCATGGTTGTTCTCAATTTTACATTACAATTTTTAACACCCGAATCCCGACAACAAGTCTTGAATAAGATTTATCAAGCATTAAACCCCAATGGTATATTGGTATTATCTGAAAAATTTAGTTTTACTGATTCAACTATTGATGACTTACTGTTCAATATGCATCATGATTTTAAACGTGCGAATGGTTACAGTGAGTTAGAAATTAGTCAAAAGCGTAATATGTTAGAAAATGTCATGCTGACTGATACTATCGAAATCCATAATGAACGCCTAACCAAAGCAGGTTTTACACATATTAATACTTGGTTCCAATGTTTCAATTTTGGTTCTATCATTGCTATAAAATAGCCGTTATTTAGGATAGTTAACAATCCATATATCAGTCAAAAATCAAATTTATAAGGACACAAAAGAATGATCGATTTTGGTGATTTTTACCAGATTATCGCAAAAAATAGGCTCAGTAGCTGGCTTGAAGTCTTACCGGCACAATTAGCCAATTGGCAAAAACAAAACTTAGATAGCCGTTTTACACAATGGCTAAATAGTATTAAACACTTACCTGTTATAACGCCCTATCATATAGATTTATTGCATAGTGTCAGTGTAAAAACGCAAACTCCTCTTTCAACTGGGGAACAGCAACGTATTACTCAGCTATTAAAAAACATGATGCCTTGGCGCAAAGGACCATTTCATTTTTATGATATAGATATCGATACTGAATGGCGTTCTGATTGGAAATGGGAACGTCTTATTCATCATATTGACAATTTAGAAGGTAAACTTGTTTTAGATGTTGGTTGTAATAGTGGGTATCACTTATGGCGAATGATTGGCGCTGGGGCTAAACTTGCAGTAGGCATCGATCCTATGGCTCTTTATTTATGTCAATTTGAAGCCGTCAGAAAATTATTAGGTGATGATAAACGAGCACATTTATTACCACTTGGTATTGAAGAGCTACCAAAGCTCAATGCTTTTGATACGGTATTTTCGATGGGTGTTTTATACCATCGCCGTTCACCTCTTGATCATCTTTACCAATTAAAAGATCAGCTTGTTGATGGTGGACAATTAATATTAGAAACACTCGTTATTGAAGGTGACTTACATCAAGCGCTTATGCCAGGTGAACGTTATGCACAAATGCGCAATGTTTACTTTATTCCATCAGTACCTACCATGATAAATTGGCTGCAAAAATGCGGTTTTAAAGATGTCAGAATGGTGGATATTTCACAAACTAGTTTAGAAGAACAACGTAAAACCGATTGGATGACGTCTGATTCACTTGCTGATTTTCTTGATCCAAATGATCTAAGTAAAACCATTGAGGGTTATCCTGCCCCAATGCGAGCGGTATTTATTGCACAAAAATAGCTTTTTACATTAGCGATAAATTTATTTAAATTGTAATAAACAATTCTATCAACATACTGTTTTATCTTATGTTAAAGCAAACACCGCCAAGATAAAAAAACAACAAGTAATAAACAAAAAAACGGGCTTAATGCCCGTTTTTTTATACCTATTTTTCGCTTAAACAAATTGTTTATTGCACACCCGGTACCGTAAAATGCATAATTAAAAGCAACGTTGGTAAAATAAATATGGATAAAATTGTTGAAGCAAAAAAGATACTTGATGCTTGTTCTTGCTCAACATTCCAATTATAAGCCAAAATAACGGCTGTTGATGCTGTTGGCATAGCTAACAAGAATACTAACTCTTCCGCCTCCATACCCGTAATACCAAAAAGGTTTACCGCAATTAAAGCTACTACTGGTGTAAAGAAGCTTTTTAAAATCACATTGATAATCAACGGCTTTGAAAAATTCAATTTAACACCATAGATACCTACCCCAACGGCAATTAACGAAATAAAGTTACAAGCATTCGACATGATATCAAAGGTATTAAAGACAAAATGTGGTAACCATTTTGTTCCATCTGTAACACTGACAATTAAGCCCAGAATGACCGCTAAAAACATTGGTTTCATTAACGAGTTTTTCACTGCGCTAAATACCATGTTGCCCGTTACTTTTCCGCCAGATATTTTCGTATCACACAATTCCAATAAGAAAATCGTCATTGGTATCAATGATAACGCCACCACAAAATTCGCTACAGCGACTGAAATGGTTGACGATGCACCTAACATCAATGTTAAAAATGGTACGCCCATTCCCCCCATATTCGGGAAACAACATAACATCGCGTTCATCGCTGTTGATTTTAAATCTTTATGTAAAATGTATTTATTGGTTAAAAAACAAATTATCCATAAAAATGACATTGTACAGAAAAATGCAATCATCCAAATACCGTTGAATATTTCAGACGGCTTAGCATGTGATGTATGCACAAAAAGCAATGCCGGAAATACAAAGTTTGACACTAAACCGGATAATAGCTTCTTGGAGTCTTTGGTAAAAATATTCTGATGAACACATAACCAACCAAGAAAAATTAATAAAAACACCGGAAGACAAGAACTAACAACTTGCCCTACTGCAGACCAAATTAGATTCATTTTTTTTAAAACTCCTAAAATAATATTACTTAAAATACATATTCGGTAATTGGTCGGTAACTTTGGATTAGAATTTATATTTATAGACCGAGCTAAAATAAGTAGGTAATAAAACTGAACATGACCCAGTTATAATAAAACTAGCGCCAAAACCTTTTTTCAGTTTTTTAAAAACTTGATATAACTAAATGTTGTTTTACGTACTTTGTGTTTTTGAAAAATATTTTTAATACGACAACCCTTGCTATATTTAAATGTCAAATAACATAACTTGGAAAATATTATATCTGATTCTTTTCGCCCTTGTGTCGAGCTGGCAATACTGACTGTCTAAAAAAACAAAAAATCGCAACAAATATTATTGATATATATCAATATTGGTATTTTATTCTTATAAAAAACAAAAGATGAGAAAATAAAAAAAACGAGCGTTAAATTAGAGTAAAAATCAAAATTAAGCTAAAACAAACTAAATAGCGCTTTTTATCATCGATAACCAATCAAAATTGCATCAGGCGTACTTAGGTTAACAAATTGACTTTTTGTATTATTTCGATAAGTCACACTTAAAGTTTACCTTTAGTCACTTATATAAGGGCTGTGAACAAAAATACAAGGTATAGTGAATTATGTTGTAAATTAATTAATAAATAATCAATATAATGTAAACTATTTAAGTGATTTTGTAAAATACCATAATGTAATTTAAATCAATTATTATGATAGCTTGCGATTTTGTTCTCCATTTTTTGCAACAATACAAATTCAATCCTGCCATTATTTCAACTATTCTTGATTCAGATCGTCAAACTTACTGGTTCGTCAAAATATACTTATCATCCATTACACATGGTCATTTTTTGTCACATTGCTATTTTTTTACAGTGTTTTTCATTGAATCAAGAATTTTATACTGTATATTTATACACTATTCGTTTTTTATCACGAATACTACTACATAGTATAAATTTTACCTGTATATTTTTAGGAGAAACGTTCTTGAGTAAATCCTGTATTGTGCTAGGAACCGTTGATAGCACTATCAAAAATTACTTACCTTTGGTTGATACCCCTGTCAGGGCTGGCTTTCCATCGCCTGCTGATGATTATTTAGAAGCCAAACTGGACTTAACCGATCACTTAGTTAAACACCCAAGTGCTACTTATTATATTAAAGCACAAGGTGAATCAATGATTAACTATGGTATTTTTAGTGGTGATCTTTTAGTAGTAGATCGTTCATTAGCACCCCAAATAGAAGATATTGTCGTTGCAGCTGTTGACGGTGAACTAACATGTAAGTGCCTGGGACTTATTGATGGACAACATTATCTATTATCAGGCAATGAACTTTATCCCCCTATTTCATTAGCGGGTAAAGAAGTCCATATATGGGGCGTTGTTATACACACTATTCATTCTTTACGAAAACGTGGTCATGCATGATTGGGCTGATTGATTGTAATAACTTTTATGCTTCGTGTGAGCGTGTTTTTAACCCTAAATTAGAAGGAAAACCAATTGGCATTTTATCCAATAATGATGGATGTGTCATCGCACGCTCCAATGAACTTAAACCTTTAGTACCAATGGGTATGCCTGCCTACCAAATTGAGGCTAACATTCGAAAACAAATTACATTATTAAGTTCTAACTATGAACTTTATGGCGATATGAGCCAACGTGTTTTTGATACTGTCAGCCATTATACTGCCGATATTGAACCCTACTCTATTGACGAAGCTTTTATTAAACTGGCGGGATTTAGCGATGTTACAACCCATTGTCAACATTTAAGGGCAATAGTAAAACGTGATACGGGAATTCCGGTAAGTATTGGCATTGCATCAACCCACACGTTAGCAAAGTTGGCAAACCACATTGCAAAAAAGCAGCCTATTTATCAAGGGGTCTATTGCCTTCCTAACGATTCAGCCTTACTTGATCAGATTTTAAAATCATTTCCTGTTGATGAAATTTGGGGCGTTGGCAGACGCATAGCCAAAAGATTGCAAACATTAGGCATTCATACTGCGTGGGATCTGCGTCAGGCAGATTTAAAACAAATTAGACAACAATTTTCCGTCGTGCTTGAACGTACCATATTAGAGTTGCAAGGTATTAACGCTATTGAATTAGATGACATTGCAACACCTAAAAAAAACATTATGACATCACGTAGTTTTGGGCAGTTAACAGGTGAATTATTTGATTTGCAAGAAGCCATTCGTATTCACGCCAGTCGAGGAGCTGAAAAACTAAGACAACAAAAATCGATTGCTAATGCTGTACTTGTTTTTTTGAAAACAAATCGGTTTCGTCAAGACTTAATTCAATACAATCCCTCGATTGTCGTACCGCTACTATCACCTACTGATGATTCAAGAGTAATTATTCATGCGGCACAACAGGGACTAACAGCAATTTATAAAAAAGGATTTTTATTTATGAAGTCAGGTGTTATGTTACTCGATTTAAAAGCTAAAGATAGCTTTTGCCAATCTGACTTATTTGCTTTAAATAGTCTGCCAGTCTTACAGCAAAAAAATGATAACTTAATGAAAACAATCGATACCATTAATCAAAAAATGGGTAAAAATACCATTCAATTAGGCGGAAGTAGAAAAACCGCACCTTGGCAGATCAAACGAGAACGGCTTAGCCAACGTTACACAACACGTTGGGATGAATTACCATTAGTTAAATGATAATTAGCAACAAAAATAACCAATCATTATAACGAAGAATAATGTTGTAAATTTTTGCATTTCCAACAGAAAAATCTAAATTACGTTTTTTTATCATAATAAACGTTAAGATAAATAACGATTGGGCATATAAAAATAGTCATAACATGCAAATTTGATTTTTTACTCATAAAATTTATTTTACAAAAAGTTAACGTTTTGATTAAAATATGTTAACTTTATCGAGTTGTTAGCGTGTATTAAATGCATACTAACAGTTCAAAAATAAGTCAAAAAAGAAGAATATACAGTGCTAAAGTATGTCTTCAAAATGCTAATCCAGAAATAACAAAGCTCGAAAAAACAGTTTTAAACGAATAAATAGCTTTATTTTGAGTAATTAAAATACGTTAAATAAATATACATTTTCACATAGATTATGTTTGATAGGTTATGGCATTGCTTATAAAAAGTTGTGAATTAATTTTTTAGTAACAAAGCTTTATAAGTAAATTTCATTAAAGGCCACAACTTTTTGGACATTGGCTTACATTTTTCCATAACCAACTGGAGTACTAAATGTGTAAAAAATTTTTGTGACCTTATTTATTGTTTGCTTATACGTTAATAGATTCAGTGTATGAAGCATAAATTTTATAACAGAACGATATACTGAACAACGTCAACATGTTTTTCATCATCACGATAAAAAATACACGAAAGTAATGGGGCAATTAGGATGAATAATACCGCAGTAGAAATTGAAAAACTTAAACAGTTAAGTGAAGCAAATAGTAACAGCAATTATATCTCAATTTACACCTCTAAAAAGCAACAAAATTTATCAAATATACCAATTTTAAAGCCTTTACTGATAATTATATTAAGTGGTTGCAAAGTGATTGGTAATGAAAAAAAACTAGCCTGCAATACAGGAGATTTTATTTTTTTCACCGATGTTCAATCAATGAACATGAGAAATATACCCGCAAATACGAATTATTTTGCATTACTTATTAATTTTGAATTTTCTGATTTTAATGATACATCAATCAACATCAATACAAAGAAAACCAATGAATATACCGCAGGGAAAGCAAATTCTGCCTTTTATAAATGTGTTTCACAAATGATAGAATGCTTAGAATGGGCATCTGATGACATCATTACAAATCGTAGAAAAGAAATTATTAAACTGTTGGTCCATTCCGGTTATGAAAATTTGGCATGTTTACCCAATCGAAAAGAAACCACGCAAAAAGTAATTGAAATATTTAATAAAAAAGACAATAAAAAAATAACCATTGATGAAATTTGCAAAGAAATCTGTATGAGTAAAGCAACGCTATATCGAAAATTGAAACTTGAAGGGGAAAATATACAAAAAATTAAGGAAAAACTCGTGATGGGACAAGCGCTTCATTTATTACAAACCTCTAATTTTTCAACAGAATATATCGCTGAAATGATAGGATATTCTTCGTCCACTCGGTTTTCACAAAGATTTAAAGCTAATTTTGGATTAACGCCAAGAGAATTAAAAAACACCAAACGAAACTAATAAACATTTCATCATTTATTCCATTAAATGGAAACCACGTTAAGAATGAATATTACTTTCGCTGGTAAACATGCTAGTTCTAGTAATTGAATAAATGGTGGAACTTTAAAGATTTTAATATCTATCTTGATAGATAGACATACAGGAATTAAGGTTGAATCAGCCTTAATTCAAAACAAAAATAAGACAGCCTTTACTTATTTCGTGACTTTGCCTGAAAATTTGTGAACACTTTTAGCGACAACAAGACCACTAAAATTAAATTAACGAAATAGCGCTGAATTTCATCATATGAAAACCATTAAATTTTCATACAACAGTCTTAAATGACAAACACAAGCATTAATTTATTTACTACTCAAGAAAATAACATTGCCACAACTGTTAATCTTAACCCATTATGTTTATTAGGATTTAACACTTGTAGCTGGCTAAATTTGCGGTAAATTTTAACAATAACTGATATAAAAGAAATGACATTTACATTCATTTTAGTGACAAAATCATTCATATTTATAAAATTATGAAAATATTTGGCGTAACAACCCAATATTAATGACAAACATTAAGTTAGCTCAATAAACGAAGATTGCAATTTTATTCACTGATCGGTTTAAGTAAATATGATTGATTCAAGATGATAATGACCATTATAGAAGATGAAGGCAATTAAATTGAAAAAATAATAAACCATAACCAACTCATTAAAAATCAATAGATTGGTTATGGTTTATCAGCATATAGTAAGTGATTTACGATCCCATATTAACAATTGAGCTACGGAAACGTCTTAATGCTATAAAGAAAAAGACCGATCCAATTCCAATTAACCATACATAGGATGTCCACACAACACTCAACCCTGCACCACGATATAGTATGGCTTGCCCTAATTCGACAAAATGCGTTGTTGGGGCAATCATCATAATATTTTGTACTACTTCAGGCATACTTTCCCTTGGTGTACTACCACCGGACAACATTTGCAACGGTAATAAAATTAAAATTAACAACATGGCAAATTGTGCCGTTGATTTGGCTATGGTTGCCATAAAGATTCCAAGTGACGTTGTCACAAATAAATGTAAAGCGGCTCCAATCAAAAATAACGTAATTGAGCCATTAATTGGAACATTAAGCCAGCTTTTTACCACCAATAGTAATGCCACCCAAGTTGAGATTAACACCACTAATCCCATTGACCATACCTTAGATATCATTATTTGAAACGGTGTGACAGGCATGGAAAGCAGATGATCAATAGTGCCATGTTCACGTTCTCGCATTAATGCAGCTCCGGTTAAAATAATGGATAACGTCGTTACAATATTAATGATTTCCATTACCGAGCCAAACCAAGAGCGAGTTAAATTCGGATTAAATGAGGTATGAACTTGAATATTGACAGGTAAATCCGTTGCTTTGCTATAACGATTAACATACTCTGTCACTTCACCCGTGATGATTTGTGTGATATAACCATTCCCTACAAAAGCTTGCCCCATTCGAGTCGCATCGATATTTAATTGAATTTCAGGACTTTGATTGTTCAACACATCACGCTGAAAATTAGGCGGAATATTTAAAGCAAAGGTATAACTATCGGTATCCATGCCTCGATCCACCTCATCCATTGAATATAATTTTACAGGTTGATTAAACATCGGTGGATAAAAAGCCGCAACAATTTGTCTTGATAACGGTGAATCATCTTCATCAACCACCGCTATTGAGGCATGATGAAGCGAGTCAGATGTTGCTGTAGCGGCAATATAAATATCAAACGTAAAACAGTAACCTATTAACAGAAGCATGATAGGATCGCGTAATAGTCCCCATAATTCCTTAATACCTAATCGATAAATATTAATTAAGCTTTGCTTCATAACTACCCTTCCTGTTTTTTAAGAAGAAAAATACTGGCGCACAGCACAACAGGAATAGTGACTAATAATGCGAATAAAGAATTGTGTAAATCATTAAAACCCAGTGCTTTATTAAATACACCTCGTGCAATGATTAGCATATGTGTTGTCGGATAAACTTCACCGATATAACGCCCACTCCCCTCCAATGAAGCCACAGGATTGAGTAAACCCGAAAACTGAATAGCAGGTAACATAGTGCCGACACAGGTTAAAAATATCACTGCAATTTGACTACGTGTAATAGTTGACGCCAACAGCCCAAGTCCCGTTGAAATAATACAATAAGCTAAAGCAGCCAAGCATAACGTGAATAAACTGCCTTTGATTGGCACGCCAAAAATAGTAATCGCCATAAACAGCAACAGCAAAAAACTAAACATAGAAATAATAATATACGGTACCTGCTTCCCTAATAAAAATTCGGCACGAGTCACAGGGGTAACATATAAATTAATAATCGATCCCATCTCTTTTTCACGGACAACCGATAAAGCAGCCAGCATGGAAGGAATCATTAATAATAAAATAGGAATAACCGCCGGTACCATTGACGGTAAGCTTTTTACATCAGGATTATATCGATACCGCGTCTCAATATTCGCCAAACTGGTTGAATCTTTTCCCGACATTTCTTTAACTTTTTGACTTAGCCAAGCAAGGTGCATACCTTGTACATAGCCTTTAATGGTTTCTGCTCGTAGTGGCATGGCACCATCTATCCAAACACCGATATCAACTGAATCACCACGTTGAATATCTCGTCCAAAATTAGGTGGAATTTCAATCGCTAACGCAATATCATTACTTCGTAAACGGGCATCCATATCGGCATAATCCGTTATAGGTGGCCTTTCAACAAAGTAACGTTTGGAACCAGACAAATTAAGCGTATAGTTTTGACTGATTTCACTTTGGTCACGATCGAGCACGGCAAAACGTAAATTTTCGACATCTAGCGTAATCCCATAACCCATAACGAGCATTAAGATCGCCGAC
>CALYQY010000075.1 GCA_945291235.1 uncultured Gilliamella sp. | reverse complement strand
TGGGTCGCAAGATTCTAGACCTCAACAGGCATAATGTCAAGTATTACCACAAGTTCATTATGTTATTTAATTAAACTATTTTTGGTTATCAAGCATCATCTTATTAAACAAAGTTTATCTTTTATTGATAAGTTATTGCTGAGGTTTTATGTATCACTTTTATCCCAATGATTATCCAATGCCGTAGATTGCCTAAGCAAATATTGAGTAACAATGTAGCTTAGGCATAGGGTAATGGTCATTAAGATAGGAGGAGACAAACGTTAGAAATTTAAGCTAAATTTTTATCAAAAAAAACGGTAATATGATACTGGTTATTGGATAAATGTTGTGCGTAATTGTGATGAATGTAAAAAATGAACCTTATAAAGTTGTATTGTTATTTAATGCTAATAATATTTACGATCGTCAAATCTTAAAAGGTATTGGTGATTTTTTAAAGTCACATCATATTCATTGGAATATTTATATCTCTGAAACGCTGCGTTATGACACGACCAACTCTTTTCGTTTTGACTGCGATGGGATTATTGCTAATTTTGATGATCCGGATATTGCCGATTTGCTTAAACATGTTCAAATTCCAATAATTGGGGTGGGTAGCTCTTATCATGGTACATCGAGCTATCCTAATGTGCCTTATGTTGCTGCTGATAATTTTGCCATTATTGAAAGTGCATTTAATCACTTGTGCGCTAAGGGGATTAGTCAATTTGCCTTTTACGGTTTGCCTTCTAACCGATATTGTCGTTGGGCTGGGGTGCGAGAAGACATTTTTAAGCAAATTTTAGCCCAAAAGGGGTATGAAGGATTTATTTATCAAGGCATGTCTACTTCGCTTGATAATTGGCAAGAAGGCTTAGATAAGCTCTCTAAATGGTTGCTCTCTTTGCCGATTAATACCGGTATTATTGCCGTCAATGATGCCAGAGCACACCATATTTTACAGGCGTGTGATAGAGCAGGCATAAAAATACCGGAAGAGTTATGTCTAATTGGTATTGATAATGAGGAAGTCATCAATGATTTATCAATGGTATCGTTATCGACCGTTAAGCAAGGTACGGAAGAGATGGGATTTAATGCGGCAAACTTGCTCCAAAAACGCTTTATGAAAGGTAACGTGCCGGTGAGTCCTTTACTTATAGCTCCTAAAAAAGTGATTGCCAGACGTTCGACAGATTATCGATCGATTCAAGATCCCTATGTTATCCAAGCCATTCACTATATTCGTGATCATGCCTGTAAAGGAATTAAAGTGGAGCAAGTAATTTCACAAATGCAGATATCACGCTCTAATTTGGAAATTCGATTTAAATCGTCATTAGGTAAAACCATTCATGCCGTTATTCATGAAGAAAAATTTAATCAGGCTAAATACCTTCTGCTTGAGTCATCCTTATCCATTCAAACCATTTCTCAGCAATGTGGTTATCCGTCAGTTCAGTATTTCTATTTTCTGTTTAAGAAACGTTATGGTATGACCCCTAAAGATTTTAGACGGCAATTTACCACACTTAAGTCGGCGCCACTTTAACGTCATGAATAATAGGTAACATAAACAAAAAGGAAAAAGCTTAAATAATATTTTTCCTTTTCCTTTTTGATGCGTTTATTTGTCAACTGAACGAATTAAAAGTATGGCCGTGCCGCCAATCATGGCAAACACAAAAGAGACAATAAAAATAGCTGAAAAGCCCCAAAAAAGGATCACATATGCGGTAATAATTGGTGCAATTGCTTGAGTTATTGTGTTACCGAGATTATAGAACCCTAAAAAAAAGGCTACTTGATTCTTATCGGGGATGACTTGTAAATTCAATAAATTGTCGAGTGAATTCCATATTCCCATGCCGATTCCTGCGGAAAATGCATAAATTAACACGCCTATTTGATTTGGGCATAGCAATAAGCTTAATGCACCAATGCCTAATAAGAGGGTAGATAACCCAACCGGTAGTTTGAGCACTTTTAATTTATCGCAGATTGGACCGGCAATAAATCCCATTAAAATGCCAAAAATTAACATAATTAAATTAAGGAGCTGGATGGCATTTTCTGTTTCAGATGGATTGCATTGTATAAAATCGGTCAAAATAAACAGTATGCAACCGATGATAGTAAAGTTACTGATGCCTTGAAAAAGTTTCCCAATTAATGCCAAATAATAGTCTCGCCCGATTGCCCATTTGGGAAAGATATCCAATGTATCTTGGAATTTTTTATCGCTTTTGGATAATTTGTTTTCCCTCGTTTGGTTAAGGTTTGAAGGCTCTTTTACAATCAATACCGACAGTAATACGCCAATGAATGAAATAATACCAAAAACGATAAAGCCAAATCGAAAGTTGCCTAGAAACATCGCAGCAAGTATTGTAAAACCGTTGTTACCTAACGCCATACCTAGTCCGCCATAAGCGCTCGAGGCCGTGCCTTTTCTCTCTTCAGCGGCAAAGTCTATCCAGGCTACCATAGGAGCAACAATAAAGTTTAAAGCAACTTGGCCGAGTAACCAACTACACAACAAAAAAGGAATACTGTTGGCCATTGAAGCTAATATCATGGATAACATAAAGGCGACAGCGCCGGCTACAATCCAAGGTGAGCGATTACCGAATTTGGAGTGTGTTCGATCCGATAAATAGCCTGCAAGCATATTTGACATCGCCGCAGCTATCATACCACTAGAAGAAAATAGCGCTAATAATTGGAACTTACTGTTTTCATCAATTTGTTGAATTAGCGCCGGTAAAAAGAGACTTGATGCGGCAATATAGGGACCTAACCACGATGCCGGGCCGATAATTAGTCCGGGAATAAGTCGAGTTAATGGAATTGTTGTTTTCATAATACTTTACCTAAAATATTAACCATTGTTGATCACGTAGTAATAATCAAAATCGGCATAAGATTGATGTTGGTAGCTATCGACAGCTGCAATAAAATTAAATAAGCCGGTAAATCCACCTATTTCCCCCGGTTCGCCATTGACGCCTTCATCCGATAAATAAAGGACATCAAGCGCTTGCATAATTGGCATCCATGCGTCATCGAGTCGGTAAAGTAGCGCAACCTTGCCATGTTGGTAGGATAATTTTAGTTCCACAACTCCGTTTGGGATAGCAATACGGTGATTGACATATTCGATTCTGGTACCCAGTTTTGCTTGTAGTAGGGTTAAAACCGGGGTCTTGAGATGTTCACTATAAATTAAATGTAAATAGAGCCAATTATTGGAGTCATAATAAAGACCAGCACCGGCGGTTTGTGAGTAGTGTTCCGGGTGGAATTCAACTTTAGTTTGAACGTAATAGTCAAACGAAGTAGCCCGAGTTGCCATAATCGACGGCGTCACTTGAGAAAATAGCGAGTTTCGCCCATATATTCGCAAATGACTATGGCGTTCATGGGTATTCACCCATTGGCTGGATTGATGTTGATAAGGCGTCATAAACGCCAATTGATAGCCATGATCGAACTCGTCAATCACGTCATGACTTATTTCGTCCTCAAGTGGTAAGGTAGAATCAAATTCCATTTTGGCTAAATTAGAGCCGTCTGCCATGACAAGCCAACCGTCATCAGTCCACTGCATTTTTTGGATTGAAGTTTCTCGACCAAGCGGATTGAGTAGTGTGTCTTTTATTGGTCTGGACATCAGATGAGCAATATACCAATCGCCGTTTTGGCTCTCAACAAGTGAGCCGTGCCCAGCTTTTTGCATCAGTGAATTAGGATTGAACATTTCAAAATGGCCGGCATCGGGATCGCCTAATGAAAATAGATGATTAGGTGAGGAGGTGACAATCGGCTCACCGGACGGGTGGGGCTGATAAGGACCATAAATATCTTTAGCTCGACCGATTTCAATACCGTGCGCATAGCCCGTACCACCGGCGGCTATTATCAAATAATAGTTATCAAGCCTTTTATAAATCTGCGGCGCTTCAGCGCAACCTCGAGTTGTAAAACCTTGCGTTAATCGATGCCACGGGCTGACGAGCTTTCCTTCAGCAAGATCGACTTGAGCAATGACAATATGCCCTGGTGCTTGATAACCTTGTCGGGTTTCCCACTCTAAAATAGTTAAATAATGTTTACCGTCATCATCATGAAACAGCGCCGGATCGAATCCGATAGAGGTAAGATAAATTGGCGCTGACCAAGGCCCTTTAATATCCTCAGCGCAAATGGCATAAGTGTCAGCATTAAACTCTCGCCCTGCCATGTTTTTCATATGCGAGTATATTAGCCAAAATTTTTTATTTATCGAATCATAAGATAAATGCGGCGCCCAGACACCGGCGGGGGTATTTGTTCCGGATAAATTGACCTCACCATGTTTAAATACATAATCAATGAGTTGCCAATTAGCGAGGTCTTTTGATTGAAAAATTTGAATGATTGGATTCCAATGAAAAGTAGATGAGGCGATATAGTAAGTATCGTTAACACGAATGATTGACGGATCAGGAGACATGCCCGGTATCACCGGATTTTTTATTTTAGGCATTTTTATTTTCTCTTAATGTTAGATTATTGATAAAAATACTTATCAAAAAAATAAGTTTTAAGGTTGTTTTGCCCAATATAATTTATCTATGCCGATAATTTTATTATCAAATTTGATTTCAAATTTATGAAATCTTATTAATGAGATATGTGTCACACTCTGAGTAATAAAATTTTCCTATTCAATTAACATAATTAGAAAAAGAGGGGTTAGCCTAACAAATCATCTATTGGCTAATGCGTGTTATTTTTAGATTGGCAATGAGAAATAGTGATAAGTTGTTTAATATCGTTAAGAAGGCAAAAAAAGCAAAAAGGGCAGGGTAACAGGTGCAGAACACCCTAACAGGGTATTCTGCAAGTCATAATTATGACATCAATGGTTTAAGTTGCTGATAAATATCTCTAAAAGTAGTGCGTTGTTGCTGATAATATTGGTAGAGATTGCTATCGGGCTGATGCGTTTGAACAATTGGCAATGGCGCAAGCAGTTCGCTTATCGCCGTATTGGGATGACAAGCGATTTGCGCCAGTTTTGCTGCCCCTAATGCCGGACCCACTTCGCTACCTTCACAATATTCAATGCGATAACCAGAAACATCGCTCAGCAATTGTCGCCAATAACGGCTGCGCGCTCCGCCACCAATGACCAAAATTTTATCGGGTGTGACGCCAGTTTGATGAACTGCATCGATGCCGTCGGCAAGGGCATAGCTAACCCCCAGTAATACCGCTTTTGCCAGATCGACTTTGTTGTGTTGATAAGTTAAGCCAAAAAATACACCTTTAGCTTCGGGATTATTGTGAGGTGTTCTTTCACCGGATAAATACGGTAAAAAAATAGACCGAAGGTTTGTCATCGATCGGTTGCGCTTCAATTAGAGTCAGTAAGGTTGGGACATCTTCAATGTCCAGTAACTGACACGCCCAATCGAGGCAAGAAGCACAGCTCAACATTACCGACATTAGGTGCCAGCGGTTTGGTAAGGCATGGCAAAAACTGTGAATGGCTTGCTCGGGGTTGCTAATAAACTGATCGGTCACGGCAAAATAGACGCCGGAAGTACCCAGTGAGAGCATCGCTTGCCCTGATTGATGTAAACCTACCCCAACCGCACCGGCTGCATTATCACCACCGCCAGCAATCACCGCAATCTGATTAATGCCCCAACGTTTAGCGATTTCATCGGTCACATAACCGGTGATCTGATTGCCTTCAAATAGCGTTGGCATATGGTGTCGTGTTAAGCCACAGGCTTTTAGTAGTTCATCATTCCAATCACGCTTTCTTACATCAAGCCACATGGTGCCGGCTGAATCGGACATATCTGAAGCAAATTGATTGGTTATTTTAAAACGCAAATAATCTTTAGGGAGCAATACTTTATCGATCTGAGCAAAGATGTCCGGTTCATGCTGTTGTACCCATTTAATTTTAGGGGCGGTAAAACCTGCCATCATTAAATTACCGGTAATTTGGCGGGAAGTGGGCACCTGTTGTTCTAGTTGGTGGCACTGAATATCACAGCGTCCGTCATTCCAAAGTATTGCTGGTCTTAAAACTTGTGATTGTTGATTGAGTAATACCGCACCATGCATTTGACCACTTAAACCTATGGCTTTTACCGATTGTAAATTATGTTGCTCACTAAGCTCACACATTGCTGTATCGGTTGCTTGCCACCATTGCTCCGGATCTTGCTCTGACCATAATGGATGTGGGCGGGACACGGTGAGTGGTTTGGTTAATGTTGTGACAATATGTTGTTGTTCATCCATTAAAATCACTTTGACACCCGAAGTGCCTAAATCAATACCAATATACATACTCTTCTCCATTTTACTGCTGACTACCAAGGTTAACGATACCGTTAACCTGATTAGTTTACAACCAACAATTAGCTTAGCCAAAGATTAATCGATTAACTCGATTTTCTAACTTCTCTTGTTCACCACTGCAAGGTTTTGGTTGCAGATTATTGGCTAAACTATACTGGGCAATGTCTTGTAGCGTCATCTTGCCTTGTAGGATTTGTTGACCTAAGTTTTCGTTCCAAGCGGCATATCGTTGCGTGACTTTTTGCTCAAGAACGTTATCTTCTATTATTTTCGCTGCGCACTTCAATGATAATGCCATGGTATCGATTGCGCCAATATGCCCGTAAAATACATCATATTTATCAACACTTTGACGACGAATTTTGGCATCAAAGTTAAGTCCACCGGTTTTAAAACCGCCACTTTTGAGAATTTCGTACATGACAAGGCTATTTTCTTCTACACTATTTGGGAATTGATCGGTATCCCAACCTAGTTGCGGATCGCCTCGGTTAGCATCAAGTGAGCCAAAGATATCAAGTGCGATAGCAGAAGCAACTTCATGTTGGAATGAGTGACCAGCTAGTGTTGCATGGTTAGCTTCGATATTAACTTTAATCTCTTTTTCTAAGCCAAATTGTTTTAAAAAGCCATAAATGGTTGTGACATCATAATCATATTGATGTTTAGTTGGCTCTTGCGGTTTTGGCTCAATAAGTAACGCGCCTTTAAAACCGATTTTATATTTGTTTTCAACCACCAGTTGCATAAACTTGCCAAGCTGTTCACGCTCTTTTCTCAGATCAGTATTTAACAGTGTTTCGTATCCTTCACGTCCGCCCCAAAGGACATAATTTTGCCCACCTAATTGATGTGTTGCATTCATGGCGTGGACAACTTGTGTTGCTGCACAGGCAAATACTTGCGGATCCGGATTGGTGGCGGCGCCGGCAGCATATTTAGGATTGGTAAAGCAGTTGGCGGTGCCCCAAAGTAAGTTAACGCCGGTTTGTTGCTGTTTAGCCAGTAAAATATCAGTCATGATTGCTAAATTATTGATATATTCTTGGATTGAATTGCCTTCCGGCGCGACATCAACATCATGAAAAGCATAAAAAGGCACATTCATTTTATAAAAGAACTCAAAGGCTATATCGGCTTTCGCTTTTGCATTAGCTAATGGATCTGAGCCAGTTTGCCATGGATAGTGAAATGCGCCTGAGCCAAACATATCTGTCCCAGCCCAACAAAAAGTGTGCCAATAACAAATTGATAAGCGTAGATGTTCCGCCATGGTTTTACCCAAAATGATTTGGTTGGGATTATAGTGCCTGAATGCAAAAGGATTGTCTGTTTGTGTGCCTTCGTAGTTGATGCGTTCTATTTTGTCGTAATAATGACTCATAATTTACCTCTAAATTTGGTTAATAAGTGGTTGATTAATCGTTATTTCTTTAAAGCCATTTTTAGATAGACTATCAATGGCTTAAGTGCTGTCATCAATATGCATGAATTTTTAACGCAACAACAATTATTAAATTTTGTACTATTTTTATGTTTTTTGGTTTTTGTGATGTAGATCAAACTCTATTGGTGAATTATTGGAATTGGAGATAGCTGATGAGTGCAGAGCCTTGTTATGGCATGATGAAGATAATTTAAATAGCGGAAAATAATTGGCAATCAGACAAAACCACCTCTACCGCTGAGCACGGTAGAAGTAGTATTCAGCCATTAATGGTGATCAATAAAAATAAATTTCAGTGCAAATAACACGGCAAAAATAATGACACATAGGTTTAACTCTTTAAATTTACCGGTGAAGGTTTTTAATACGACATAAGAGATAAAACCGAGCGCCACACCTTCGGTGATAGCAAAGGCAAACGGCATCATTAAAGCAGTAATAAAAGCCGGTGTCGCATCGGTTAAATCTGACCAGTTAACTTTAACCAAACTTGATACCATTAAAATACCGACAAATATCAGGGCGCCAGAAGTAGCGTAACTTGGTACTAAGTGAGCTAATGGCGATAGGAATGTCATCATTAAAAATAAAATGCCGACAACCACAGCGGTTAAACCGGTGCGACCACCAACTGAAATACCCGCCGAGCTTTCAATGTAGGTTAAAACTGAAGAGGTACCAAATAGTCCGCCAAGTGACGAGCTGAAACTATCGATTAATAACGCTTGACGCATTTTAGGGAAACGCCCTTTTTCATCACAAATACCTGCTTTATCGGTGAGTGCCAAAATTGTGCCGGATGAATCAAATAAGCTGACAATCATTATTGAAAAGATAACGCCCATAATGCCCACATTTAGGGAACCGGCCAGATCGACATGACCAACAACACTGGTAACACTAGGTGGTACTGAAGCAATGCCTTGATAGGTGATATTAGGATCAAGCCAAAGTGCCAATAGTGTGACTACAAAGATTGAAATTAGCACGGCAGCATGAAAGTTGCGAGCGGCTAAAATAATAATGATGAAAAAGCCTAATGAACCAAGTAATACTTTTAGCGATAAAATATTACCTAAGGTTAAGAGTGTTGCAGGCGAGCTAACTACAATGCCCATATTTTGAAAGCCCATAAACGCAATAAATAGTCCGATACCTGCACTGATACCGACTCGTAAACATTGCGGAATATGCTCAATTAGCCAATGGCGCACTTTAAATAACGATAATGCAAAAAAGACTAACGATCCCCAAAAGATTGCCCCCATACCAACTTGCCATGAGTAGCCCATTGCGCCACAAATACCATAGGCAAAAAATACATTAAGCCCCATAGCCGGTGCTAATGCGATAGGTAAGTTTGCAAATAAGCCCATTAAAATGGTTGCAAACGCAGTAACAACACAAGTTAACACAAATACGGCTGAGGTATCCATGCCGGTTGCCGATAAAATGGAAGGATTGACAAAGATAATATAGACCATAGTAAGGAAGGTGGTGCATCCAGCAATAATTTCGGTACCAATGGTGGTTTTCTTTTCTTTCAATTGAAATATTTTTTCGAATATTGAATTCATAAGTTAAGGCCCAATTTTGGTTATTAAGAATGATTGTTTATCTAATATGTTGCTGTTATTTTTACCCGCATCAGTGACAGATAAAAATAGAAAAGATGTCGCGAGACAGCGCGACATCTTACAATAAACAGATATCTCACTGCGTTATTATTGCTAGTTATTCAGTTTGGTCAAGCGTTATTCTAAAGGTTTGCGATTACCGATTCGAAGATTAGCAACTATGGGACTATCATTTTCGACCTGCTTTCAATTATTTGAAGGTGATGTTTTGATTTTATTTGAAATGGTGTTTTTGGCGATATTTTTATCTTATGTTTCAATATTGAGTGATAGCTAAATCGATTTGCTGATGTCGGCTTTCTCGGTTAATAGCACCTAGGGGGGCTTGTTTGATGAAGTCATCAATAGGGTTTAGCTACTAGCAAACTTTGTATCTTGTTTTAACGAGGCAGGATAAATTTTGCTTTTTAGCTCACCTTAGTGAGCTAAAAAGGTGGTGAAAGTGCTTAACCTAAATCGAGTTTGTTTAAGGTAATTTTCACTTTCAAAATCCGGTGACTTTCGATCTGTGCAATTTCAAAAAGATAATCACCAATTTGCATGGTTTCACCCACTTCGAGTAGATGCTGGGCTTTTTCCATTAATAATCCGGCTAAGGTGTGATATTCACGTTTATCATCAATTGGAATAGGTACAAATCGGACTAGTTCCTCGACCGGGATATAGCCATTGGCAATCCATGTATGGTCTTCAAGGCATTGAATGTCATGTTTGGCATCAATTTCCTCTTCTTCCGTCGGAAAATCACCGGCAATGGTTTCAATGATATCGGTGACCGAGACTACCCCTTGCATTGAACCAAATTCATCGACAACAAAAGCAAAATGGGTTTTCGCCTTTTTAAATTGCTCTAACGCAACCAGTAAAGAGACCGTTTCAGGAAAAATGAGCGGCTGTTTGATCAGTGATGCAATATCAATAGGCTCTTTTTTTTGGATGACGTCTTTTAACAGATCGTTAACTTGTATGATACCCAAAGGCTCATCAATCGAATCGTTATCGGTGACCACCAAACGAGAGTGAGGATTGTCGAAGATCTCTTTTAGTATCACTTCACGGTCATCATTAATGTTGACCATATCGACATTTAATCGTGAGGTCATAATACTACTGACTGAACGTTGAGCTAATCCTAACACACGTTCTACCATGCTAAGCTCTTGATCATTAAAAACCGACTCTTTTTTGTTGGTATCAGAATCATCATCAATCGAGCTGTTATCTGAATCTTCTTCAGTATCACCTTTTAATAAGTGTAAAATCGCTTCGGCAGTCCGTTCCCGCAATGGTTTTTTGTTGAGTGCTTTTTTACGGTTAAAGATTGCCAACTGATTGAAGAACTCTATCATTATTGAGAAGCCAATAGCAGCATATAAATAGCCTTTTGGTATGGCAAAGCCAAATCCTTCTGCCACCAGACTAAAACCAATCATTAATAAAAAGCTTAAACAAAGAATAACAATGGTTGGATGGGAATTAACAAAATAAGCCAGCGGTTTACTGGCAACCATCATGATGCAAATTGCAATACACACCGCAATTATCATAACCGGAATATTTTCAACCATGCCAACGGCGGTAATGACTGAATCGAGCGAGAATACCGCATCAAGTACTACAATTTGTGCCACAACTGTCCAAAAGTGCGAGGTCTTTTTTGGCTTACCGTCTTGATGAGAGGCGCCTTCTAACCGCTCGTTAAGCTCCATTGTCGCTTTGAACAGTAAAAATATCCCACCGATAAGCATAATCAATTGACGAGCATTAAAACTGATACCGGAGAGTGAAAACAGTGGGGTCGTTAAGGTGACTAACCAACCGGTAAACATTAATAGCACAATTCGCGTAATTAAAGCGAAAGCAAGACCTGTGACGCGTGCTTTATCTCGTTGGTTGGGAGGAAGTTTCTCGGCAAGGATGGCAATAAAAACAATGTTATCTATACCAAGGACGATTTCAAGTACAACCAGAGTGGATAAACCAATCCAGATTGTAGGATCCATGATCCATTCCATATGTCAGGTGATTACCTCTAATAAACACAGCACATGCTGCCCGATAATTCTGTCTGTAATTGGCTAAATAATCAATAAAATATTTGTAATTTTTAATTATTTTGACAAGAAGTTTCAGAAAATACCCATGTTT
>CALYQY010000074.1 GCA_945291235.1 uncultured Gilliamella sp. | reverse complement strand
TACCTACCATATAAATAGGTAAGCCGTTCACATCTTTTTTAACAGCAGGAATAGCACCAATATCATCAGCCGTTGGTTTATTATTAGGCGAATAAACACGAACATCATTTTCTTTTAGCGTTTTAACATTTAATGAACCATTAATTGACTGATCATTTGCACCGGATTTTTTAAGAAAAACGGTAGTATCAATTGAAGATGCGGCATTTTTAGCGTCTTCTGCTGATTTTTTAGCATTTTGTTCAGCTGTTTTAGCATTGTTCTCAGACAAGCTGGCAGCATTTGCGCTATTACTAGATTTTTTAGCTGAATCACGTGACGCTGTGGCTGATGAACTAGCACTATCTGCGCTACTTTTTGCTGATGCTGCACTATTGTTCGATGATGAGCTTGCGTTTTTAGCTATATCGGCATTTTTTGATGTCTGTTCATCGTAGACCTTACTCTGTTCCAGTAATTTGGTGAGTTCATTTGCAATTGAATACTGTGATTTTATTGTGACTTGCCTACCATCAGGAGCGGTTAGGGTAACCGCATCCTCACCCGTTAATATCATTTGCCATGCATCGAGTTGTGTTTGATAATAGTTTAACATTTCAGATATTCGCAATGCTAATGCCTCAATAGAAACATTAGGCGATGTTGGAATTTGGTATTTAATACCACTCCTTGTTTTTCCATTGTATTTATTTGCTAGCGTTAATTGTGTATCAGATTGAACTGAAGCTATTTCGCAAATTTCTATAAAACCTTCAGTATGTAACAGCAACATTTGACCAGCACAAATACCAATTAATGAATTGGTCCATTTTGTACCAACTCCCGTTACTATTTTACTTCCATTTGTTACTGCTATCGTACCTGTATTATACCACGACATAAGTTCCCTCGAATTTAATTGAATGCTTTGAGATTTATTTACTACTAATTGATTATGAAACCATCTGAGTTTTTCATTAAAAATACTAGCGTATTGAAACTAAATAAATATATTGGTCGACCTTCACCCGGTTTATTAATTGTGATCGAAATATCGACTTTTTCACCATAAGTAAATGGCGGAATATATAGACATAAATTTCGAAGCCTATTTTTAGTGTAAATTTTTTTTAAATCCATTGGATATTGATTATTGAATAAAATTGTAGGATTACCTCGAAAATTTTCTATAGTTTCCCATCTGCCACTCATAAAATCTTTAGACCAAAATTTAGATTTCACAATGATTTCATTAGCAAAACAAAGTTTTTGCCATTGTCCATTTGCAATAACACTCATTATATGTACATTTTGATTCGGATTTAATTCTTGCAATGTGACATCTTTCACAAATGAAACGGCCGAAAGCACATTCCCCTTGATTTGATTAACATTTAGAGTACCTTTAATTTCACAATTCTCATTGATAACGACATTATTCAACTCTCCTGATGTGGCACGCAATCTCCCTGAAATGTCAGCATTAATGGCTTTCAATGTTCCTGTATGCTTGGATAATTGCCAACCAGATACACCCTCTCTAAAATTATTTGATTCAATAACATTGCCAATTTTTGTGTTCGTTATTGAAGCATCACCAATAACTGCATCATTGATGACAACTTGATTACCCTGTGTCGTAAAGACTGTTTGAGGATTTCCATTGGCTGAGTTCATGATTGAAAAACGATCTTGAAGAAAAATGACATTACTTTGCATTCCTTGTTCAGTATTTTCAACACCCATTGTCATACCTGCAACATACTGTTGACCTTTGTCATCTACTTCAACTTTCATTGTACGATGAGCTGAAACTTTACCATTTAAATTATTTACCGTTTCACTGACATCTGAAATGGTGGTAGAAACATCTCCAACTTTTGTGTTAATTGCCTGTATTGATTTGGCAGTAGCGGCATTTTGTTCAGCTGTTGTCTGTTTTAATTCGGATAAGTTGCTATTTATACTACCGTATTTGGCGTTCAGCTCTTTTAAAGCAATGGCTGTTGCTGCTTTCTCAGTTAATAACGCTGAATGGGTTTCATGAATTTCAGCGAATAAGTTGCCGTTTTCAACTCTGCGCTGTTTTGTCTCAGCGTCTATAGCCAGTGCATTTTCAATAATGGATTTTGCATTCGCTATTGAATTAATAGCAGCATTATCTGCAGAGTCGACAAGAGATTGCCAAGCGTCTGTTTCTTTTATTTCTTCAAAAATATGGTCTGTCAAATCGTTAGTATTGGTACTTGAAACACCTCTAACCCAATCTGTCCAATCACTGATGTTACCAATTTTATCGACAAGGCGAGCACGGTAGAAAAACTGTTGACCTATAGCTAACCCGGTCTGAGAATAATTGCAAGTTGGGTAACTAACATTGCTTAATAGCAGGGCATTTTCTTCATTTTCAGTCGTACTATATTGAATTTCTGTGTAACTACTATCACCGCTTCCAATTGGAAACGACCAATTAAGGTCAATACCAAATACCACACTTTCGCTAGCAGTAAAGTCTACTGGTCTGTCAGGTTTACCAACTTTTCCCTTGATTGCTTTGGCTTGTGAATAAGCCCAGGGTGAAGATGCATCTATCGCATTTACTGCACGTACTCGAACTTCATAAACACCAGCGTAAACACCTTCGACGGTAAAATTCGTTCCATTAGTTCGCCCAATATTAATCCAAGACGAATTATCTTTTCTCCATTGAGCAATATAGTTTGTCGCACCTTCTACCACATCCCAAGAAGCTTGTAATGATGCCACTGACAGGCCTTGAGATATATAACTACTTTCTGATAAAACAATATTTTTGGGGGATGAAACTGAACTTGGTGGAGTAACAGTTATTGGTTTTGACTCTAATCGTATACCTTGATCTATATATTTGAATTTATTTGGATCATGATGAATAGCCGTAATTGTAAACTGACCTTCATTAGACGATGATATTGAGGTTACTCTATAATACTGAATAGCGATATTATCACTATCAATACACCATACTGCACCAGCAACTGGTGTCAGTTTATAATTAGCCGTAACAGTGAGTGTTTTTTTATCTGTACTAATCGCTCTAATTGTTCGGCTTTGCGCAGAACCATCTGGTAAATTAAGGACTAACCGATCGCCCACATCATATTCAACGGCTCTATCTAATGTGATTTTTCGTCCTTCAACAGCGTGAATACGCCCGCCATTTTCTTTGCCAGAACGAGAAGGGTCAGCAATCCCAATAATTCGTGCAGGTAAAGGAATATAGCCATCGAGTCCTACCGAAAATGTGATCACTTCATCTTTTGCATTAGAAAGTAAAGCCCAACGTCCACGTCGTTGCGCTTCAGCTTGCGAAGTACAACCTATCGCTGTTAATTTCATGACATTGACATCATAACGACGCATCAAATCATGATCCCACACAGCCTCAACATCATCACAATAATGATTGTTAGGATCAGAATATGCAACTAAACAGGATGTATAACGATTTTTATATGAACCACCAGAATAGGTAAAATCACCGATAACATTAGAAGGATGATAGATAAAATCTGGTTCATCTTGTGGCATATCTGCGGTTAAACAGATCTGATCATTACCCCAAAATATAATACCCCGAAATGAAGCCACTAAATCTTTTAGAACGTTATAAGCCTCTTCTTGACTTTGTATATATTCGTTACAAGCAAAGCGAGGTTCCATGCCACCTCGACCATCAGGTACCATTTGATCACAATACTGACCTAATTGATAAATTGACCATTTATCGAGCATTGTTGAATCAATTCTGACCCCCATACCTGCTATCTCATCACGCATCAAATAATAAGAAAGCCAAGCAGGATTATTGGTATATGCCATTTTAAATCCGCCAGTCCAAGTGCCTGAATAGGTCCTGTTTACCGGATCATAATTGTCTGGTACTTGGACAATTTTTCCTTTCAGTTTACAACTAATTTTAGGAATAGAACCATTAAATTGGCTAGCATCTAACTCGATATAAAGTAGAGCGGTATTAGGATACCGTAATTTACTGTCAATAATTTCCGCATATGAAAAAACACTAAACGCATTAATCAATTTATTCGATTTCGAATCAGGTGTTAGTCGTCTAACACGTATACTCCACCCTTCTAATGCATTTGGTAAATTGATGCGATGATCTCGCTGATATTCTGAGGTAGTTTTTCCATTAAATTCACCATGAATAACCGTTTCAAACGCACTGCCATCTGTTGATAAGTCAATAGTATACTTGGTAACAGTTCCTACCGTATCACCATTTTCTTTATAATGTAAATGACTTGGTAAACTTAATTTGATTCTTATGGCATCTAATTCTAGATTACTAAATGATCGTATCCAAGGATTGTCAGATTTTACTGTAAAAGCGGCTTTTAACTCATTACTTATTTCAGGTATTCCTTGAATATAATCTTGCGTTTGAGCACCATTACGGAATTCCCATGCAACACCATTAAAATTACGTGTACCATCGAGATTGGCTAGTGGAGTATTATCAATGAATATATTTTGTTCTGTTAGATCGCCTTGAATTTCCCCTTCACTTAATGCTAAAAGCACTTTGAGCTTTGCTGTTGAAAGCAAATTATCGGGTTGTTCATAAGGTCTATGTTGCTTTTTTTTACCGCCCTTTTGACCTTCTATTAATTGCATAATCCACCTATTGTTGATCTTCTGAATAAATACCCGCGTTAATCACTGCGCCACCAATTTCACGGTTACCTAATAAAACAGGAACAGGATAGCCTACCGCATTGGTATTAACGGGCGCTCCAAAACCATAGTTAGGTTTATTTTCAGTATTTGATGCCCCGCCTGCGTTAAATTTAGGCTGAGGGGTAAGTAATTGCACAATGCCACCTAATGCCATGCTCAAACCAATACTAGCTAAAACTGAAGATGCAGTAATTTCAGCACCCAATAGCGTTAAAGAGGCACCACCAGTAAAGAAAGCACCAATTAAAGCAACGGCTCCGATCACAACTTGTAATAAACCACCACTTTTTGCGCCTTGAGCTATCGGCATAATCACATAATTTTTGCCATTAACATTAATATCAAACTCATCAATTCCAATATTTTTTCCATCCACAAAAAAGGCAAACTTAATGCCTTTTAAATGAGCCGTACTCATATATTTTTCAAACCCTTTTATTGTCACACAAAGTGCGCGTAGCAATTCCCGGATATTGTTTACGTCATACGTATGCTTTTTTCCAAATTGCCTTGCCATTGCACCTTTCAATGTTAACTTACTGAGCATTCAATAACTCCTTATGCCGCACAATGCGAACAGTTCTATCTCTAAAATATTTACCGTAAGGTGTACGTGTAGATAATTGACCGTACAGGTGGTGTAAAATAAGATTATCACCCACATAAATAGCAGCATGATTTGTGACTTGCGAACCAATGCGCATCATAATCATATCTCCGACTTTCATATCATTCAGACCGACTTCAACAAATCCTTCTGCTTGCCAATTATCATCATAAAGATGCTCTTTGCCACTATCCCACCATTCTCGAGGCACTGAATAATTGTTTAATTTAATCCCATATTCACGATCATAATAATCCATTATTAATGACCAACAATCAGCGTGACCAAGCAACCATTGCCGTCCGGTATAATCTCGATTTATTCGTGGCGATATTGTGCAAAAATCACCATCAGGGGCAGACATTATTCCCCATTCAATACCTGTATAATCACATTGAATACGGTCAAACTCTGACGGAACCAGTGACGTAACATCAGGATGAGAATGAATAATCATGATAATTTCACCTTGTTTTTCTGCAGCTAACTGTTCTTCTGGTGATATTAAAAAATGCGCTTTTGGATTATCTGAAATGTTTTTACAAGGTAGATAGATCTGTTTTTTTCCCGTATCAATAATGAATCCACAAGCTTCATTTGGGTATTCGCTATCCACATGCTTTTTGATTGAATCTAGTAATTTTTGTCGCATATTACTTACCTTGAAGATTAGCCGCAGGAAAACCGCCAAACGGAAGAGGTTTATTACCATGTCGGGCTTTACAATCTTTTAATAGTCCTCCACATTCATCTTTTGCCGGATCATCGACGGCAATTCCGTCTTTGGTGAAAAACTTATTTCCAGCATAATCACAGCCTGTACCTGAGCGGTACCATCCACGCATACACCAAGTACATATTGTTGTGATTTGCCTGGTAGGCAATTGTAAATTTTGAATATCAAATGGCGAACAAAGTTCAAATTCAACAATAGCTTTCGTTTCTTCGCGTTTATTATTAATAAAAAATAATTGAACTCTTTCTTGAGTTGGATCGGCTGTGGCATTACCTGCTAACCAGTTGTCTGAATCAAGGTATTTTGCCATTGTGGTATGAATTTTTACTCTCGCTTGAACTAAATCATCATAATCTATACACAATCTAGTCACTCTTCCGTCAATATTACCGATTGACAATTTAGGGGTAGGTTGTGCACCCGTACTACTTAATTCAAGATCACTTAATTCATACGGATAAGGTAAATATTCTTTACCTTGCCATTTTATAGAAGGTAAATTTCCAACAGCAAAGGAAGCCCACCCTTCAGCAGAGATATTATGAGAATGAAATCGTAAAACCTCATCAAGCCCAAATTTTGTACAATCAACTTCAATAAGTTGTATCAGCTCATTGCCTTCAATGGCTTGTAAATCTTGTGTTATTGACATGTTCTCTCCATCAATCCCCAAAACTTAATTAAGAAAATTTTTTGAGGTCTACATTTGAATAATTAAGGTGCATAAGATTGGACAAAAGTAAAACTTAGCTTTACCACATTCGAAGAGATAAATTCAGATTTGATTGATTCGTTTTGAACACGATATAATCTTTCTTCTCCCCAAGGGTTAACCCACTGAAAGGAATGAATAATATGGCTGTTAAGAAACTGACGGATTTCAGCCAATTCGTTACAATGACCCGTATAGGACAAATCCCATGTTTCACCTGATTTATTGATTCCTGAACTCCAAATTTGCGAATATCCATCATTAAATTTTACTTCTGTGATACTCATTTTTTCCCCTCCATTGGGGGAATGCATTGTTTTCCATTTAAATTTATCTACTTTCATATACTCCTCAAACAAAATTTGGTTTTGAATATGTCTAGGTAATTTAGTTGAATTAAAAACATCAAAACGGATATTTATTTATGTGATCAATTTTAACTTTGAACTTCATGTTTTCTTTGCAATAAAAAATTAAGTTAATTGTGTTGAACTGAATCCATTTACGCGCTATAGACGACTAAAATACGATGATATTCCAAGAAATAGGGATGATTAAAAATGAGTTGTTATTGTGTTTTGATATTCAATAAGTGTTAAAATTATGCCATTTAGAGATTTTTAAAAGAATCTATAATGGTTAATATCGTTACTTCATTGCATACATGACGTTGTATAACTCTCCTCCCGGTGAAACTGATTTTTTAAACATCTCATTCATTTGCCGTCTAATAACCGCATCTACTTGAGATTGAACTTGTTTTGGATCGGTATTATTGCCATGAGTAGAAGTACTATTTTCTGAAGACATATTTAATACAATATTGGGATTAACAGTGATTGCATTTGAAGAAGGAGTTGTGCGTTGGGCTAATGCTATCGGAGCCGAAATAGAGGTATGAACATAACCACCGCTATCATATCCTTTATGAGAATCATTCATCAGACTATAAAGATAGTCTACACCTAATCGTTTAGTTGCCTCTTTTGTAAAAACAAACTCGCCTTTATGAACAATTCCTGCTGGTTGGTACTTGTTACCTCGTCCGGTAAAACCGCCCGGTTCCAATGCATATCCCACACTTCCACCCGAAGCATATCCAAGAATTTCACCCCCTGTATAAGCTTGTTGAAGCCCTCCGGTTGCTTTTCCTCCACCACCAAAACTCGTTAAAGCAGATTGAATAATCTGTGCTAAAATCAATTTATTAATAATTTCAATTAGATTAACTAAGATAGTTTTTGCAAACTCTTGAAAGTTTGCTTTGCCTGTTGTGACAAGCGTTGTCATCATTTGAGACATAGATCCAATTGAATTTTGCGCAAAATCTTTAGCAACACTAAAAACATCTTGAGATGTTTCAGCAAATTCTTTCAAACCGGTTGTTAAACCAGCTATCCAATCTCCTTTTTGTAAATCTTCTTGCACAAAACTTTCTTCTAAAAGTTGAGCTGCCTCAAGGTAATTTTGGGTTATAGTGATGATGTTTTCTTGACTTAGATTATTACTCGGATCTAAATCTTGTTTCTTATTTCTTTCTAAATTAATTCGACTTTGATACCTTGATGATTGAGATGATGTCATTCCAAAGGTCGCTTTTTTATCTGCAATCTCATTTTGTAATTGAGTAGAATTGTGAGTAATATTTTGTAAAATCTGTTGGGCTTTGATTCGACCATTGATTTCTTCAGAAATTGCCGCATTTTTTTCATATTGAGAAAGTAACGACGCTTTATTGGCTAGTAAATAACGTTCTTCTGCGGTTAGTCTACTTTTATTGTTTTCTTGTTCCAAGATGTTAATCT
The DNA here is from genome assembly GCA_945291235.1 of uncultured Gilliamella sp. The sequence goes on along the minus strand of CALYQY010000074.1, from coordinate 3,468 downwards.
GAGCTTGCAAATCAAAGTATTTTTTACGTTCTGCCGTTATCGCACCGATCGTTGCATTCTGTTCTTTTAATGATTCTAATTGAATTTGAAGATTTTTCTCATCACGTTGACTAGTTTTTAATAATGACGGCGCACTATTTTTTGAAGAAAATAAAGTATTTATTTTATTTCTATTGCCTTTATCGCCTTGAGGGTTGCCATTTAAATCATTTGATGACTTCAGTATTTTTGTTGAATTAGTGACTTTGGTAATAATTTCTTTAAATTTTATTATAAAATTATCTAAATTATCATTTCCTTTTCCAGCTATTGATGAAATGTCTCCAAAATAAGCCCCAAGATCATTTAATTTTGCTTCAAACTCGAATGAATTTGATGCATTTTTAATTTCCAACAATTTATTTAAAAAAAGTTTAGCTTCTTCATTAGTTATATTCCATGTTTTAGCAAGTTGCTCAGTGCTTGATTTTACTAAACTAAAGATTTGTTCATGCACATTTGTCATTGCCTCTTTATATTGTTCTTTACTCTCCCAAACATTATCAATTTTTTCAGGTATTTCAATACCATTAGGATGCTGTCGAATATAGTCCAAATGATAAGTTATGAGATTAAAATTAATCTTTGATTCTTTTAAAATTTTTTCAAAAACACCTTTTGAAGACGCAATTGATTTTTCTGAAAGTCTTTTTGAAGTCTGAATAAATGCAGTCGCAAATTTGGGATTTATATTTGCTAGTTCCTTTAATTCATCAGTAAATGAAACTGTTCCATCTTTATTTAGTTTAACAATACTATACAGTTTTTCTTGAGACTCATTTAAACTATCAGTGGCAGATACAGCATTATCAAAATAGTCAAACAAATCCTTACCGACAACGGCACCCACTTTAACTATCGTACCAATAGCTTTCCCAACAGGACCGAACAATTCACCAATTTCTATTCCATGTTCAGCCAGTGTCATTAATGGATTTTTCTTTACATTCGCTTGTGCTGACATCTGTTTCATTTGATTTGAAATCTGACTTAATGCCGCACTCATTTTTTCACTTGTATTGGCAAATGTTTCTTGCGATTCAATTATCCCAATTAATTGATACTTAGAGCTTTCAATTATTGAATTAAAAACTTGAAAAGCATGAGCATCAATAAATCCATTTCCATTATTGTCAGATAATTGTTGTTGCACATAAAGCAGATTATCCAATGCTTTGTTGACCGGATGAATGATCCTTAATAACTTATTATAGACCCCAATTTGGTTATATAAAGATTCCAATTGACGTTTACTAATATTGTTATGCATTAGTTTAGATGTATTTAGTGTTCTCAAACTTTTATCAGTGGTTTTAAGCTTTACATCTAACTCGTTAATTCTTTTAATCTCTTTATCAAGATTACCTGTTTCAACTTTTAATGATAATGTAGTTGTTTTTGACATAGATTACCCATATTAAATAAACCGACTTTCGTCGGTTATTTTGATTTGTGTATGATTGTTAAGGCCTGACTTTCCATTAACCGAATATCATTAAAAATTTTTTGGTTTCCTTTAATATCAAGCATTTGCATTACCCAAGGCAAGCAATTATAGTCAAGACCTAAAATACCACTCATGCTTGTTCTCCACTGCGTTGACATGGCTTGGAATAACTGGAAAGCATCCCAGTTATCTGACCATATTTCTATATACTCATCTTCATAATCGACTTCCGATAGCCCAAAAGAATCAAGTTCAGCTTTTGAAGGCGTTGATGAATAAAGTGCAGTGGCAAGCTCTATGAGTTTTTTTCTCGTTGTCCCAACATCTCTTTATAATAAGTATTAGTTATTGCTTGCCAAGCAGCAGGATAGTTATTTAATAAGATATTTAAATTTTCTTGATTAAACTCTTCATCCAAATTCCAACCAGATACAATTTTTATCATAAATTCAATGATAGGTTTATCCTTAAGCTCGGTCTCAAACACGGTCAGTTTATCAACTGAATAATGTTTGAAATCAAAGCTAATTTGACCATCGTCCAATCCAGGACGCGGAATGGAAACTTCACATCTAAATGTCGGATCTGCAATAAGTTTAAATTTTGCCATGATTAAAATGCCCTAATTAATCTTTATAGAAAGTGATTGCTGGTGACTCAACTGTCGCACTTACTTTTACAGTTTCAATATCATTAATGGCTGTTGTTGGCGTCGGATCAAAAGCAATACGGACAGAGTCATAACGTGTTTCTTTAGCTTTAGGAACATACATTTTCATTGCAACAACATTATTGGTTAAATCCAACTGTTGTAACAATGTGTAGATAGTTAATGAGCTGTCATGAGCAATGGTAAAACTTTTACTTTTCGCTGATTTGATAGTCGGTAATTGACGTTCTGCATCATCATCAAGGAACTGAATTTGAATAAATTGCTGTTCACCACCTTCAGTAGCAACCTCTTTAATTTGAGGTAGTTGTTCCCATTCTGTGATTTTGGTGATAGTTCCTTGTCCTTCTCCAACAGGGAATACCGTTGTATTACTAGTATTAATATTGCCCAAAGTCACTTCATTGTTATTTACGTGAGAAATTTTTGCGACAATATTATTCAATTTAGTCCATGATGAAGTGAGCATGACTTCGTCCCCGACCACTAGTCCATGCCCTGAATTTAACGTTACCACTGCTTCTTTAGCATTAGAAATTGAATTAAAGTTAGTTACTTCGTTGTGTGATTTTTGCACATACACACGTGAACCATTAGGTAAAGCAAAACCCATAATATATATCTCCTTAAATTTTATTTAAAATATAGAATCAGCACGATAGTTAAAGCTGATCGGTAGTTTATAACAAGCATTATCCATTTTTGCTGGATAAACACTTGGTATAGAATTTACATAAAGTGAAAAGTTATGACTTGTTAACTCTAAATTGAGTGGAAAATGCTGAATAATTTCATCAGATATTTGTTGAGAACGTAACTTACCGCTATTAATAGGTGCGACAACAGAAATTTGATAAACACCTCGATAAACCTTCAAATTTCCTTCTGAATCAACGCTTGTTGTTACTTCTGGTAAAATATAAGTTCTGAGATAAATATCGGAATGAGAAAGAATTTCACTATTTTCATCGAAAACAGGTAAGTTTAGTTTTTTTGCAATAATATCAAGGTGAGATTCAAGCAATGCTGAGATTGTTGAAATCAAATTATCATCTCCTTAGCGACATTTTAAAAATAGATCTTGTTAATTATTGTTTGCTTATAAATTTCATAAAAACTTCAGAAATTAAGGAAGAGTTTTTTAAATTTATTCAATAAATTCGATTAGAAAAAGCTATTTACACCTGATAAAACAATTATCTATTACACATAAACAGTGTGTTATTTTGAGGTGCAATGACCTGACAGTAGTATTGTTGCCATCCTTCGATTAGGGCTTGGTTATAGCTGATTGCGTGGGTGAGACGGTAAT
>CALYQY010000073.1 GCA_945291235.1 uncultured Gilliamella sp. | reverse complement strand
GTTTGATTTTTATTGAATGTATTATAATTAGTGCAGATAAAATAATCATCAAAATTATAATTTTAAATAATTTTTATAACAAACTACCAAAAATAAGATATAGATCACATTTTTCGCATCTCAGTTTGAAAACATAGTCAGTTTTCGTTTTACTTCTTTTTAGTTTTTAACAGTGAGTATCCGGTTTATCACGTTATGCTTTTGTATCCCCCGGAATACCTAAAATTATTATCGATAGCCCAATGAATATTATCCATGCTTTGGTGACTTGTTGTATTACAGTAGTGGTAACATTTATTTTGACATGCTTTATGAAATTTGTTGATCTAACGTTATTTCGCAAGTGTAGGTTTTATGAAGCGCTTGTTGCCGTCCCCATACATATCGCAGATTGATTTAGCTATTTATAAGTGACTGGCAAGGATAATATACCTATGCCAAACGGCAAAAGAACGATAAGTTGGTTTACAGCATTTGGTGACAGAATCAACCGTCACCTTTAAACTGCAATCAAACTAAATTCAGAAAAGGGGGCTAATTTAATACATCATAAGATTTCATGAGTGTTGCGTAACGATCTCCTAATAATGCCATTGAAGATCTGTGTAATAAATCTTCTTCTACTATTTCATCAAATAATGGAAGCTTTCTTGTTGCACAGCAGTCAGTGAGAACAAAGTTATCAAACCCAAGCTCAAAGGCCCTTATAACTGTTGCCGTCACACACATATGACTGGCAAAACCCATTATAACTAATTGCTTTTTACCCGTAAGTTGCAATAAATCATAGAGATCAGTTTTATAGAATGAGTTAGGTATCGTTTTGACAATTATATTTTCACCTTTTCTTGGCTCCAGCTCTTTGATAATGTTGATATCGTTACTGGTACTATTGAATAATTTAGCTTTATCATTACTAACGTGTATAACATGAAAAATATTAACTTTTTTGTTTCTGGCAAAATCAAGAACACTTTTAGCTTTCAAGACAGCGTCTCTCCCTCGCTCTTTTAGATCGAGTTCTCTCTCAAAATATTGATTTTGCATATCTATTAATAATAAATTACAATTATTCCAATCGATTTGTTTATTTTCAACGCCTGATATCTGTAATAATGTTTTAATCATCTTTTTCTCCTGTTTTAATCATAGTACTACAGCAAAATTGGATGGGAACCATATAAATTGCATATAGGATATTCATAATTGTAGGGAGCAGTATGAATTGGGACGATCTAAGGTATTTGGTTGCAATTATCGACAATAAAACAGCCTCAGCAGCAGCTAAAAAAATGGGCGTTAACTATGTAACTGTTTGTAGAAAAATAGAGAGATTAGAACGCTCGTTGAAAAAAAAATTAATTTTTTTTAAGGACAATAGCTACTATCCAACCAATGAAGGACAAGCTTTATATGAAAAGGCTGTAGAAATCAGTTTATCGTTGATGGATATGGAAGAAGAATCAACGGCAGGTAGTCATTTAAAACAAACCCTTACTTTATCATCAAGCGCTTCTATTGCTGAAAATATATTAATACCAGGCCTAAAACCAATATTAAATAAATACCCTCAAGTAAAAATTAATTTCTTAATAAGTACTAACATTGAAAGTCTCCATAAAAGAGAGTGTGATATAGCAATAAGGTACATTAATACTGATAGAGATTATGAGGGGGATTTATTACGTAATATTAACTACCATTTATGTTGTTCTAAGCAGTATTTGGAAAATGAAATATTGTGTGACAAAAAGATAAAGACATTGCTTTACAATTTTGATTTAAAAGACCTTCCTGAAAACCATTATATAATTGATAAATATGGTAGAAAGTCTATATTTTTCGAAACCAATACGCTGAACTCTATTTATGTCGCTATTAAAAATAATTTTGGAGTAAGCCTACTACCAGACTATTTAATTGATGATTCTCTACATATTATCGAAAAAAATGTTTTACAGAAAAAAATAATTATCTGTTTTCCTAAAAGGATACTTGATATTACTGCCGGTAGAATAATTATAGATGAGATAAAAAAAATCTTTTCCGATAATCAGCAATTCACTTAAAAATTAATGACAATTACTGAGGATACTTCCTAATATCGAAACAACATTACCTGCTTTTGCCCGTACTATTTAGCATAATTTCAGTAAAAAGTTGTTGATAGGTAAAATAAAAAAACATACCCCAAAAGTTTCAGACACAAAAAAACCAGCTTTCGCTGGTGTTCTTTTAGAATTGGTGCCCGGACGCGGAATCGGAGATACAGCTTAAAGTATTGCAGGTATGGAAAATTTAAGTTATATAAGTACCAAGGATTGTATCCTTAACTAAATACGTATATTTAGTTAGTTCTAATAATGCTAAAGAAAAACTCACTATAGAAAATCATACATTTATTAAAGAAATTTACAGCCAATTATCGTAGTTCAATGGTAATCCATTCAGCAATGCTTTACGTTCTAGCCAATCAGGAAGTAACTTATCCATATGAGCTTTAAAGCGGTCATTATGATTACGCTCAAGTAGATGTACTAACTCATGGACCAGAATGTATTCTAAACATTCTGGAGGCTTCTTTGCCAGTTCTAAATTCAACCAAATACGTTTTGCTTGTGTATTGCAACTTCCCCATTTGGTTTTCATTTTTTTTACACCCCAAGCAGCAACATCTACACCTATTTTATTTTCCCAAATAGGTAATAAGTCTGATATTCGCTTTTTTAGTACATTCCGGTAGTAAGTCGTCAAAACTAACATTTTTTGCTCAGCAGTTACCATAGGGTTTACATATAAATGCAATCGTCCTCGATTTAGTTTAGCTTCATGCTTACCGATATGCGCTACTACATTGAGGCGATAGCGTCTTCCCCATAGGTAATGACATTCGCCATTGACCATTTCGCGTTCTGATTGCCGAGGTTGTTTTATAAAGTTGTTCTGTTGTTTTTTAATCCAAGGGATACGCCGTATCACAGCCATCCGCATAGCCGCGTCTGTCATATATTCAGGTACAGATGCACGTACTCGTCCATCCGGTGGTAACACGCTGATGTGTAAATTTTTGATTGCCTTACGATTCAACTGTATAGTTATCGAACCAATTTCAATTATCGTCATTATTGATACTCTTTTTGCGCTTTTGCAAGTTCCATTAAAGCCTGAATATCCACTTCATAACCCGCTGTTTCATCTCGAAGAGCATTGGCAATCTCGCGTTCTTTAAAACGATCACCAACCCAATCCGCTTTTTTCGTGTAGCGAATTGTACTATCAATTTTTGTTGCAAGTCCTTCATCTTTTCCAAAGTTATCGTAAAAAGCTCGTTTAGGATTAGTATCCATAGATTTCGGATAGTTGGATGCAGTCTGTTCAGGGCGAACGACCTTACGCGATAATTCTTGAATTTTTTTCAGATAATCTTGATATTCAATCGCTTTTTGTCGGCGAAGTTCAATTAGCTCATTTAATAAAACTGACATTTGTTCGTAATATTTAGGATTAACAGGATTTTCATCAACAATAATTTTTCGAACGTTATTCTCAATAGCCTCAGCCATTGCTTCCGGATTATTACGTAGATTTTCAGGCAGGATATCAATCGCACCGGCACCTTTTTCGACGATTAACTCAATTAATCCTATTTCTTCAAAGTCCATAAGCGCTTTACTATCATCGGCACGAATATACATATCTAACAGGTGTCGCATTGCGGGCTCAAAACGCTTCATCTCGACCAAATCACCACTAGCCAGCTTAATTTCATCACGAACTTTTTCATAGTGGCAAACTTCTGACCTGATTAAATCAATATCTTGAGAAGAATAGCCCGCATCAGGCATTTCGTTAGCAATATTAGCAAATGCACGTAATAACTTAACTACGGCCTTGTACAAGGTTATACGAAGCGCTTCTTTATCGGTTAATTCATCTTGATTCAAGCCAGACTCACCACAAAAATAATGAATATAATCTTGAGTCTTTCGTGGGACTTTTACCGGTTCACATAATGCTCGAACCATTTCCAGCGCATTATCCAAATCCAGCTTGGCTTGCTCTAAACGGTTTTTTAGTAAACCGGCTACATCTTCCTTGTCATAATCATCAAACGCACCTTGAGTATAGTCAGAAATTGCTTTACCTAAAGAACGGAACAAATCTTTGTAGTCGATAATATAACCATATTCTTTATCATCACCATCTAAACGATTGACCCGACAAATTGCCTGAAATAGGCTGTGATCTTTCATTTGCTTATCAATATACAAATAGGTGGCTGAAGGTGCATCAAAGCCCGTTAGCAATTTATCGACCACAATCAATAGACGCATCTGCCCAGACTCATCAATGAAACGCTTTTTAACTTCTGTTTCAAACTGTTCAACCATATTAGCAACTTTGTCTTGAGCTAATTCAAAATAGTCTGCTAGCATTTTGCGGTAACAATCATATTTAAAGAGTTTTTCCGTTAACCCTTCTCCTGTCTCTTCACCTTTAATATTCGCTGCAGTTGGTTGAAAACTGGTCACAATAGCGACCTTTCCAGCTAAGTCTGTTTGGCTGAACATTTCATAAGCTTTACAGGCCTGATAAACATCAAAGCACACTAACATAGCATTACCGTGACCATCCATCAAGCGTGGTTTAGTGTCCATATCCAGCAAGATATCATTCACAATCTGTTGCAAGCGTGATTTGCTGGATAACACTTTTTGCATTGTGCCCCATTTTTGTTTAAGCTGCGTTTTTGCTATTCGAGATAAGCCACGCGTTTTCGCCTCAAACCACTCATCGATTTTCTTTTGGGATGTAATGTGTTGGTCGATGTCTCTTGCTTCATAGCGCAAATCCAATACTACGCCATCGGCGACAGCCTCATCAAATTTATAGGTATGAATGTAAGGGCCAAATACCTCAACGGATTTCTTTTTGTCTTTTTTCATCAGCGGCGTGCCCGTGAAACCAACAAACATTGCCTCAGGCAAAATTGATTTCATGGCATCATGTAACTTGTTAGATTGGGTACGATGGCACTCATCGACAAATACAAACAACTCGCCTTTAGCGCTAAAGTTGGATGGCAGTGACTTTTTCAGCTCTTTAATAAACTTATCGGTTTCAGCATCACGTTCAGACTCAGACTGACAGCCAAACTTATGTACCAATGTACAGACCAACCAAGGATTCGGTTGATTTAACGTCGCCACTAAATCGGCACCGCTTTTGGTGCGGTAAATGTCTTCCTCAACCCCTATAAATACTTTTTCAATCTGCTCATCCAGTTCAGTACGGTCAGTCACAATCAGCACACGGGCATCTTTGACATTTTCCCGTATCCATTTAGCTAACCACACCATAGTTAGGCTTTTACCTGAACCTTGAGTGTGCCAAATTATGCCACCCTCACGCTTTGCAATATAATGTTTAGCGGCCTCAATACCAAAAAACTGATTATGACGACAAGTTTTCTTTATTCCCGCATCAAAAACAATAAAATCATGGATGATTTGTAAAAAACGGACTTTGTTACATATACGGCTTAGGTGATAATCAAGTTTATGCGTATAAGTGTTTTCAATTGTTTCTTTCCACTCAAGATAATATTTTTCGGGAGTTTCAATTGTAGCATACCGTAAACCTTGCGTATCATTGCCAGCCATTACTAATTGCATGGTAGTGAAAAAGTTACGAATAAAATCCTTTTTTTGGTTATCCAGATTTTGACGAATTCCTTCAGATACCGATATACACGAGCGCTTAAGCTCTATTACGCCCAGTGCAATACCGTTTACATACAGCACAATGTCAGGTCGTTTCTTATTTTCGCCCTTGATAGAGACTTCTTCGGCTATGGCAAAATCGTTGGCTTCAGGATTATTCCAATCAATCAACCATACTGTTTCATTCTGATGTCCAGTACCTTCTTTATCTTTAACGCCATAGCGCAACAAACGATAAACATCTTTGTTGGCATAATAGAGTTTTTTACCTTCACCGAGCGCTGCTGCCATATCCAACTGGCGAATAGTGCGCTTAATTAACGCCTCACTTACACCCCGTTTTTTTAACCAATCACTAAGGATCGCAACTTCAATATTCTTATTATTTTCACGATCCCTCCAATCACCTAAATACCGATAACCTAAGTCAGTTTGAAAAAATTGAACAATCCGATTTTGTGTAGCGCGCTCATGCTGACCGACAATACTCATATTAATTTTCCTTCATCTGTGTTTTTAAACTAAAGGCTCAAGAGATCAGGATTGCTAGTATCTTTTCGTCATACAGGTTGTTCTGCCTGATATCCCTCTTGCCATTAAATTAGGTAAACTCAGTCTTTTCATAAAAAATTTAAGCCATTTAGACAAATACGCTTAATTGCAGCAGAAAAATGTACCGGCTTACCTATTGCCTTTAGTTAAATTTTATTATTCTTTTATTTAGCAAATTCTCAAGCTCCGATTCAAGAATTTAATTATTTATATAACGATTTTCACTCACACCAATCTTGTTTTTCCTGTTAGTAACTCCTGCATCATACCCTGTTTGATTTGACGGGTTTTGCTAAGACGTTGATCCAAAGCCTGAATCTCTTCATCCATATCGGAGAGGATTGCGGCAATGGCAGTTTGTTCTTCTACATTACCGACCTGAATTTTTAGTTTTTTAACGTCACCGCTATTAATGGCGGGATAGTTTGATCCTGAAATCAACATATCAATTTGATTATTAATCACTGACGAAAATAGATGTTGATACAAATATCCTGGACAAAGTTTTTCTTTATAAAATCTGATTACACTAAATCCTGTAGAACAAATTAAGTCATTAGCATCATGCTGGATAAAATAGTGAGACATTAGATTTGGTCTTACAGTTGAAACCAAGATATCTCCCTTCTTTATAACTCGTCTAGCTCTAGAAGGTGCATTCTTAAAAATGGTCTTTATTGTTCCTAAAAGAACTCCTTTTTCTATTTGTTCTAGTGAAATATAGTTAAACTCGTAATCAGATGAAGTTGTAGAACTTAAATTTTCAGGATCTACATGTCCTAGCTCTTCTATATTAATAATCTCCCAATCCTCCGGTATCTCCCCCAATTCACTCTGTTTGGTACCTTTTTTCGAACCATCTTCGCGCAAGGCGAATTGTGGTAGACGAGTGCGGCCAGTAAGGAGTTGTTGCATGGTGGCGGTTTTGATAGCCTGTTTTTTGGCAATCAGCTTTTCCAACTCGGTAATCAGCACATCGACATCAGATAAGGCATTGGCGATGATAGCTTGTTCTTCCATAGCAGGAAACGCCATTTTTTTTTGCCCAATATCACGGCTGCTGAGAGATGGTAAAGCTGTAGTTTCTACAAGATGCCCTAGCTTTATATTTTTAAAAAGTAGATATGCATACTTATAATAAAGTTTATCATTATTGACTATATAGGCCATCAAATTGTTATCGATACATGATGGCTGAAAACATATTTTTTTTCTTTCTAGGAATATTGCAGCTCCAATTTTTGCAAAAATAATTGCATTTACAGGAATGATTTTTGCTGCAATTAAATTTCTAATATTTTCCGAAATATAGTTATTAGAACTTCTTAAAATATTTTCATTTCCTATATTATTCATATCAGAGACTTTAAAGAATGGATAATCGCCTTCTTGTTCCCCTTGATATTTAGTAGGAAAACCACTACCTGATTGAAAATATCCACAATCACTAAAACAATAAATATCCCAATCCTCCGGAATCACCCCAACTTCAGTCTGCTTATAGCCAACTGGAATAAGATTTGAACTTACTTTAGTTTCTACATTACTCATAGTGTCCACTCCAGTCCCATTGCTTTTAAATGACCCGCCACTTTATCACTCAGACTTGTTACCGATTGCATAATCATTGGTAGTGGCTCACTGTAACGCTCTTCCAACTCTTTAACTCGATTGGCCAGTTGTTGGGTAATCCTTTCGATTTCAGCAATAAGGTTTGATTCGAGAGTCGCTAACCATTTATCGTCAACTATTAGAGATTTGATTTCATCAATACTAAGCTTCGAGTACTTCTTAAATACCGCCAAATCAAGTGCGTCTTGCGCTTCTTTCAGCGCTTTTTTAGCATCAGCCTCACAATCAAACAGCTTTTTAGCTTGTTTAAGTGCCGCTTTTTCATCAGCGTTAGTGGCAACTTTCAAACGCGTAGTGACTGTAGCTTTGGTGACTTTATCTTTGTCATTGAGTGCATCATTGAGCAGACCGTCGTCACCACCATTTTCCTCAAGATATGTTTCTAGCTCTTGACTAGCACTATCAAGTTTACTTTGCAATGCATCGACCTTAGCTTGTTCATCAGCAAAATAGCGCGCCACAATAAGCGTAGGCGAAATTAATTCAGCTTTATATTTGGCTTTACCAATCACTAAATCAGGCGTCTCTTTGAGTTTTTCCCCTTTTTCCGCAACCAATTCACGCAGAACTTTACCCACAGACCAACCATCTTGCACTAGCACATATACATCATCTTGCATGGTATCAGCCCAGTAGTCCATTAAGATCTGGTAGATATCATATTTACTTAGCAATGGCGTTCGCAAATAACATTGCAGCAGATCTTCGCTGATCTGATGAATAATCTGTTTTGGCTGCTCACCTTGTTTTATCGCTTTTAGGTTTGCACGTTCAGCCCAATTGGTAAAGGGTTTAAGAGTTTGTGTTGCAAAGCTTTTGAACTCTGCATGATTTAGAATGGTATTTTTCACTTCAGAAGCGTTAATCAACGCTTCGCTATAACCTTCACGCGCTAGTTTGAATAAGGTAGCGCGAATACTCGGGAATATTTGCCAGTAGCGATCTAAAGCATCAACGTCACGATTGGGAATTCCCCCTTGCAGGTGGGCACTAAGATCATGCAGATCTTCCGGTTCGCTAGAATCAATATAGCGCGGAATATTCAGGTTGTAATCATTGGCTTCTATTTCGCTTAATGGTACTATACGACTAAAACGTGGCTGTTCTAGTTGTTTGGTAAACACCTCAACAATTTTGTAAATATCCTGGCTACGTAAGCGATTTTTATTGCCATCTTTGATAAAACCTTTACTGGCATCGATCATAAAAATACTTTCCCTCATCGATGCGTGTTCTTTATCGATCACAATAATACAGGCTGGAATGCCGGTGCCATAGAATAGGTTGGCAGGTAAACCAATAATGCCTTTTATATAACCTTGTTTAATCAGGTTTTCACGAATACGTGCTTCGGCGTTGCCACGAAATAATACGCCATGAGGTAGAATAACTGCGCCTTTGCCAGTGCTTTTTAAACTTTTGATAATATGTAATAAAAAGGCATAGTCACCATTTTTTTCGGGTGGCACCCCCCAGCTGAAGCGATTAAATTGATCCTCTTGAGGATTAATACCGTTAGTCCAGTTTTTATTTGAAAATGGTGGGTTAGCAACCGCAAAATCAAAAGTTTTAAGTTGTCCATTTTCTTCTTTCCATTGTGGATCTGTAATGGTATTACCTTTCCAAATTTTGGCGGTGGCATTGTTGTGCAGAATCATGTTCATACGAGCCAATGCACTGGTGGCGTTATCCATTTCTTGACCAAAAATACTCAAACCACGTGGAGCTTCATCACTAGCTTTTAATAAAAGAGAACCGGAACCACAGGTTGGGTCATAAACGGTGGCGTCCTGCCGAGTATTACTATTAATACCGATCACTTTAGCAAGAATGCGCGACACTTCGGATGGCGTATAAAACTGGCCTTTAGATTTACCCGATTCAGTTGCAAAATGACGCATCAGATATTCATAAGCATCACCCAATAAATCGTCACCATCGGCACGGTTGGAAGAGAGATCAAGTCCTTCAAATAGACCTATCAGTTTAGATAGGCGGTCAACCATCTCTTTACCTTTACCGAGTTTATCTTCATCATTAAAATCGGCTACATCAATAACACCTTTGAGATCATTCTCTTCAGCTAACGCACTGATGATTTTATTTATTTTATCGCCGATTTCTTTATTGCCTTTAAGCTTAACCATATCATCAAAGCTAGCGCCTTGTGGCACGACAATCAAACCATAAGGATCGCCTTTATATTTGTCTGATACATACTTCATAAACAATATTGTCAGAACATAATCTTTATACTGACTGGCATCCATTCCACCGCGCAGTTCGTCGCAACTAGCCCAAAGGGATGTGTATAGTTCAGTTTTTTTGATGGCCATGGTTATTCCTAATTATTACTACACTTGCGTAATCGGATGTTGTTTTTTCCGACACGTTTTAAATATGAACAGATTAAAGATTGGAGATAGGGTTGTAATCATTTAACAAAACTGCCTCCAATTTTTGTTTACCGATAAAAACAATGTATTACATTAGGCACCAATCCTACCACAAATTATGAGGGAGTGTGATGTTATAGGTAATAATATTTTGACTGGATAAATAGTAAGATATCTTCTCACTTTCTGGTAAAAAATATAGAATTTTCAGAAATATCACGATTGCCGTCTGTTTGGCTTTTAACAAATTCGCCTAATTTAGGGGTTCTTATATAGTTATGAAGACAAGATCCTACTGTTAACACTTTCTATTGGGATTAGAATTTATATTTTATCGATGTGGTTATTTGTTATTCTAATGTTAAGATTGTATTAAATATCGGGTCAGTAAACATGTTTATATATCGATATTAAAAACGATTTTTAACAGTTTTTAATTTGCTTGAATTTCAGACACAAAAAAACCAGCTTTCGCTGGTGTTCTTTTAGGATTGGTGCCCGGACGCGGAATCGAACCACGGACACGGGGATTTTCAATCCCCTGCTCTACCGACTGAGCTATCCGGGCAACAATGGATGCACATTAAACACGATCTGTGATAATTCGTCAATTCTTTTTGTGATATATTTTAAAAAAAATAAACTGTTTGGTTGAAAAATAACTGATTGGGTTTATATTACTACAAATATTCTGACTGTATCATGTTGTTTCTAGGTAATGACTAATGCGATTTTTAGCCTATTTTATTCTTTTTCTTATTATATTTTATTTTTATTGCGAAATTAGTTTATTTAAACTGGTGATTTCTTTAATCGGTGTATGGCCAACCCTAATTTTTGTGATTGCTAAATTCATTCTTTGTTCTCAATTCGCTAAAAAACAAATTATAAAAAATGATCGATTTATGCAACAGGATGAGACGAATCTAAAGGGTATGAAACTGGAGAGTTTAAAAATTGAAACACTTTCAAATATTTTAACAACAGTTGGTGTTTGTCTTGTCACCCTTCCTGGTTTTGTAAGTGATATATTTGGGGGGATTTTATTAATTCCGTACGTAAAAAGGTATATAACCAAATCAATTTTAGAAAAAGTATTTAGTAAAACGGTTGTTGTTTCATCAAAAACAACAACCGTTAATCAGTTTGATGAATATATTGAAGGTGAATTTAGTCGTAAAGATGATGAATAAATAATCAATCGGTTATTTTTTTGGAATCTTTCTCTTGAAGAATATAAAAATATCCCCATGTAAAGCACACTATATTTTAAAATCATTAAATTATGATTTATTGTCAATAATCATTTGTTTACAAATTAGTGCTAGGAGATAACTAATGAAAATTCGTCCATTGCATGATCGTGTGATCATTAAACGCAAAGAAGTAGAGTCAAAATCAGCTGGCGGTATTGTTTTAACAGGCTCAGCTGCGGGTAAATCAACACGTGGTGAAGTTTTAGCTGTTGGTAATGGTCGCATTTTAGAAAATGGTCAAGTTCAACCACTAGATGTAAAAGTTGGTGATATCGTTATTTTCAATGAAGGATATGGCGTTAAAACAGAAAAAATTGATAACGAAGAAGTGCTTATCTTATCTGAAAGCGATATTTTAGCCATTGTTCAAGCGTAATTGGCAAATAATTTAATTTATAGACAGAATTTAGGAGAAATACAAAATGGCAGCTAAAGATGTAAAATTTGGTAATGACGCTCGCGTTAAAATGCTTAAAGGCGTCAATGTATTAGCTGATGCAGTTAAAGTAACTTTAGGTCCAAAAGGACGTAACGTAGTATTAGATAAATCATTCGGTGCACCAACTATTACTAAAGATGGTGTGTCAGTTGCTCGTGAAATCGAATTAGAAGATAAATTCGAAAACATGGGTGCACAAATGGTTAAAGAAGTGGCTTCAAAAGCAAACGATGCCGCTGGTGACGGTACAACTACCGCAACAGTACTTGCTCAAGCTATTGTTAATGAAGGTTTAAAAGCGGTTGCTGCGGGTATGAATCCAATGGATTTAAAACGTGGTATCGATAAAGCAGTTGTTGCAGCAGTTGAAGAGCTTAAAAAATTATCTTCACCATGTGCTGATTCTAAAGCGATTGCTCAAGTAGGTACAATCTCTGCTAACTCAGATGAAACTGTTGGTACTTTAATTGCACAAGCAATGGAAAAAGTGGGTAAAGAAGGTGTTATCACTGTTGAAGACGGCACAGGTTTACAAGACGAACTTGATGTAGTTGAAGGTATGCAGTTCGATCGTGGTTATTTATCACCATACTTCATCAATAAACCAGAAACCGCAACAGTTGAATTAGATAGCCCATATATCTTATTAGTTGATAAAAAAATCTCTAATATCCGTGAATTATTACCGGTATTAGAAGCGGTTGCTAAAGCAGGTAAATCACTATTAATCATTGCTGAAGATGTTGAAGGCGAAG
>CALYQY010000072.1 GCA_945291235.1 uncultured Gilliamella sp. | reverse complement strand
CATGGCGATGTTTATTGCGAATATGTAAAGGCGATGCGTTGACAGTTGGTGATCGGTTTGGCATGTTTATTCCAGAAATATGTACTATTATTTATTATAATGGCGTTTTGCATTGAGAAAAATACAAACATGATGAATTAGGCATCATTCACATAGGTTACTAGCAAATTGCAACTATTAACATAGCAAATATTCAAACTTTTCAGAACTGTAACGGATACAACAATCAGCAATCACTATTACCTTTAAAATATTTGTTATAATAGGTGATAAATAAATAATTAAAATAGATCTAATGAAACAATTAATTAAAATATCACTCGCACCACTGATTATATTAACCTTCATCCCTTTCGACTTGTATGCTGATGATTTTAGTGGTCAACATCTATCACTCTGTTGGGGTATCCCATTTGTTGGTATTTTGTTGTCGATAGCATTGTTACCATTATTGATCCCCCGAATTTGGCATCATCATTATGGCAAGATCACCATTTTTTGGACGTTGCTCTTTATGGGATCAGCATGTTATTTTTTTGGGTGGCAATCAACTCTTGAGCTAACTACTCATGCAAT
Source organism: uncultured Gilliamella sp. (assembly GCA_945291235.1). The sequence goes on along the minus strand of CALYQY010000072.1, from coordinate 12,247 downwards.
ATTCGCTGAATATATTCCTTTTATTCTGTTATTGTTGGCGCTGTTTACCGTATCAGGTGGTATTTTAATTAAAAGTGAAATAGTCAGTACCCCAAAATTAAATGTATGCTTATTAGCAGTGGGCACTTTATTAGCTTCAATCATGGGAACAACTGGAGCTGCCATGCTAATGATACGCCCCCTTATCAGAGCCAATCGCAATCGAAAACAAGCCGTTCACATTATTATCTTCTTCATTTTTTTAGTGGCTAATATAGGAGGAGGATTGACACCACTTGGTGATCCGCCACTATTTATCGGTTTTTTAAAAGGTGTCGATTTTTTCTGGACAATGAGCCATATGTTATTACCGGTATTGTTAACCTCAACACTATTACTCACGATTTTTTATTTCATTGATCGCCACTATTTCCAATTACAATACGGAAAGCAACATTTAGCCACAATGCCCAAAAATAACAGTTCCATAAAGTTTTATGGATTAAATAATGTGTTGCTGTTAATCCTGATTATTGCAATGGTTCTATTATCTGGAATATTGCATTCTTCTATAGAGATAACGCTATTCGGGACGCATCTAAGTTTACCTAACCTTGTCCGAGATGGCGTTTTTATCATTATCACCCTAATTTCTATTTGCATAACTCCGAAAAACATTCGCGCAGCTAATGAGTTTAATTGGGAACCTATTATTGAAGTAGCTAAACTATTCATTGGTATATTTATTACAATCGTACCAGTTCTGGCCATTTTAAAAGCAGGCAGTGACGGAGCGTTATCGCCACTAGTTTCATTAGTCAATAATCAACAAGCGCACCCCATTAATAGTATGTATTTTTGGCTTTCCGGGCTCCTATCAGGCTTTTTAGACAATGCACCAACTTACCTTGTCTTTTTTAATTTAGCATCGGGTGATGCAACAATATTAATGACTTCGCTTGAAAAGACCTTGTTAGCCGTATCTATGGGGTCTGTTTTTATGGGGGCTTTAAGCTATATTGGTAATGCACCTAACTTTATGGTTAAAAGTATTGCGACCCAAAATCAAATCGAGATGCCTAGTTTTTTTGGGTATATGAAATGGTCAATTGGCATATTAATCCCTGTTTTTATTGTTAATAATTTATTATTTTTTATTTGACAACGTAAAAATAGAATGGGGTCAGTCAGTGACATCAGATGAATATTGCCTGTTAATAAATCCTAAAAGAACTTTAAATATTTCTTTTTTACTAGTTGAAGACACTTCACTTAATTTTATTTCATCGGGATTAGCATTATTTTTTAATGTTAACCCGATGCCTATCGAAATAATATTAATCCCTAATCACGGGTCGAAATGCACACTTACACATTTTAACAAAAATTTAATTTTTGATTTTAACCACTAATTTCACTGATCAAATTATGATCATAAAAAGATGATTTTTATATATACTTATTAATCGAATAAGAATAGAATTAATCGCCTTTAACGAGTTCCTGACAATAAAATCAATTTAGATACATAATTCACATCAAATTATTATTTAAATGTAAATATTGTTAGGATAATTTTTACGCAACCCGTTAAAGACAAGTAATAAGATCTAATTATAAAAAAACTTTGTTGGCTTGATTTCTAACAAAGTTGACTAAGAAATACCTTAAAAGGATGAAAATATGAATAAAGTTTACAAAATAGTCTGGCACACCTCTAAACGACAATGGGTTGTTGTTTCAGAGCTGGCAAAAAAAGGGAAAACGAAAAGTTCAAAATTGTTAGCAGTAACAGCATTGGCTTCGCTTTCCGCTAATGCATTAGCTGGTCCTTGCTCAATCAATGTTCAAAACCAAATAAATGTCAATGGTAGTAACTGTGAACTTACTGATGACAGCTATACGGGCATTGAAACTAAAGGGCAAGATAATAAAGTCATTACTGTTGATAACGGCGGTAAACTGACTTTTAATCCAACTAACGGTAAAGTGACCATTACCAGCAAAAACCAAAATCATGCTTTGGTCGTTGGGACGACAGAACCTTATCCTAAGCAAGACCCAGTAAATAATCGTCCAAATTTAGGCGGAACGGTGACCGTTGACGGCGATTTAACGATTAATCTTAACGCTCAAACTTTACCACCAGATGCTACAAAAAAACAATACCGACCAAGTAGTATTTTATTAGGGGACAATAGTGAATTAGTGGTTAATGGTAATTTAAACATCAATCACACCGATTTCTGGCCCGATAAAAATGATCAGTCACAAACCGAATTTGAAACGGGTGCCCCGATCGATGTGTCTTTGACGAAGGCAAACTCAGCACGCATCACGGTAAAAGGAGAAACCAATATAAAATCGAATGGTGACGGTATTCGTAATGGTTCGGAATTAAATGATACCCAATTAGGGGGAATTTTAAATTTTGAGAAAAACGTCAATATTGAAGCAAATTATGTTGGTTTAAAAAACAGCGCAGGTGATACTACATTTCATAATGATCTAAATATTAATATGAAAGAAGGAAAAGGAATTGTTCAAACTTCTGGTTCGATTCATGTGAAAGGTAATCTGGGTGTAGAATCAAATAAATTAAGCGGTGCTAGCCATAACGCCATCGATATTTATGGTGGTGAAATGAATATTGATGGTATAACCACAATTGAATCATATGGTGCAGGGAATCAACATTATGCATCAGGCACTTCATTATATGTCTCAGGACAAGGGAAAGTGTCTTTTGGTTCCGAACTTAACGCAACCACCAATAGCGTCAATTCCAATAATACGGATACCGGTAACGGTGATGTCATAAAACTGCAAGATCTGGGAGAAATTAATTTAGCGAGCAAAACATCCCTTACTGCAAAAGGCGCCGGTAATGGTATAACTATGGGTGGTAATAGTAAATTAAACCTTAACCGAGAAACGACTATTTTTACCGAAATGGGCGATGGTCTCAATATTAATGGTGGCACAATCAATAGTGATAAAGCCGACCAATTAAATATCAGTTCAAATGCGAATAATGGTAATTTAATTAAAGTTACAAACGGTACTGTCAACTTAGCCAAAAATACCACGCTTAATGCTAAACATGCTACTCACGGTATTCATGTTGAAAATGGTACAGTTAATTTGAATCAACAAACCACTATCAATACCCAATTGGGCAACGGTATTCATCTTAGCGGAGGAAACATCATTGCCGCAGATGATTCACAGTTAGACATAACCACGACAGAATCAAGCGCTATTTATCAAACAGGTGGAAATTTAATATTAAAAAATACAAATATTAAATCTCCGCAAGGTTATAAAGCCATTATTCTCGATGGTGGTTCACTATCTAATTTAGGTAAATTGACTATTGAATCCGTGACGGATACGGCAGCGATACATAGTACTGTCGAATCTGGCAAAAAAGCGATATTTAATAATGCTGGAACATTAGATACCAGTAAAATTGATAATATTCAATCTATTGTTAGTCATGATAAAACAGGTACGTTAGAAATTAACAATGCGAAAACGGGTGTATTGAATGCTAACAATGGTAATCTTTTTACCAACACATCTACAGGAACTATCGTCGTTAATAATGCTGGTAATTTGTATGGCAAGATAGAAACTGGAAATGGTAGCATTAATTTAAATAACTCAGGTCTTTGGGAAATCACTGAACATTCTACTCTCACCAATGTCAAAAATGCCGGAACCATTCACTTTAAACACCCAACATCGCTTAACCGCAGCGCAAGCGAATTCTATTCAATTGATATTGCCGGTGATTATGTAGGTGATCAAGGTACAGTGAAAATGCATACTATATGGAATGCTTCAGACGACCCAAATAATAGTAGCATCAAGTCAGATGTTTTAAATATAAGTGGAACAGCTAAAGGCACAACGACCATCGTTCCATTATCTGCTGATGGTACAGAACGCATTATTGATGGTAATATAAAGCAAATTGAAAAAAGTTTGAATAGTGTTTTAGTTGTCAATGTTGCTAATAGCGGATCAGAAGTTGCCTTTACGGGTAAAGCTCAAACGACTGGATTGACAGAAGTTCAGTTAGCTAAACGTACCGTCGATAATCGAGATGAATACTATTGGACAATGAAAGCAAGAACCAAATCACTTGTCGAAACCAATAAAACTATTTATGCCGATCCAATTGCGGCTTATGCACTTATGCCGAGTGTCAACTTTGAACAAGGATACACAACGTTAGCTAATTTAAGGGAACGTCGTGGAGATATCTATTGCTTGGACTGTGCTACTGACGATAGTCAAAATACTTGGGCTCGAATTTTTGGTAAACATCAAAAACAAGATGGTGAACATCGCCTCAATTTTGAGACCAATATCTATGGTTTCCAAATTGGGCACGACTTCGCCATCACATCGTTGGAAAATAATGGTCTGAATTTATTTGGTGGTTATCTGTCTTACAACAGAGCTAAAACTGATTTTTCTGATAAATATCGTACTAAAGACGGTATCCTTATCAGTAACAAAAAAACAGGGAAAGGCGAATCAGATAACTTCAGCTTGGGTATCACTAATACCTACTATACCGGTACTGGCACTTATGTTGACTTAGTGGGTCAATTATCTTATCTACGCAACAAATATAATGCTCGCACAGGTAAAAATCCATCCACTCAAGATGGTTGGGGTGTAGCGCTATCGGCTGAAGCAGGTCATTCAATTCCATTAAGTGGAACGAATTGGTCTATTGAACCTCAAGCACAACTGACATATCAGTATTTGAAACTTGACAGTTTTAATGATCATATTCGCCATGTCGATCAGAATAATCCTGATACATTACGTGGTCGTGTTGGTGTCATGTTTGCGTATAATGCAACAGATACAGAAGACCAAAAAACGTCAGTATATGGTATTGTAAATATCTTGCATGATTTCTTTAGCCCTGATGATGTAAAAATTGGACGTGATAAACTTAGCGAGAAGTTCAATAAAACTTGGGGAGAAATTGGTTTAGGTTTAAATATTCCAATTACTACCCAAAGTGAATTATATGGTGATGTCCGCTACGAACACAATTTTGGTGGCAGTAAACATCAAAGTTTTCGTGGTAACATCGGTTTAAAAATAAACTGGTAATTATCATCAATCTATTCTGCCACATGAAAGTAATGTTGAATTTATGTGGCAAAATATTCAACGCTTAATTTTCTATTATTAATTGAACTAAGATTAGCCTTAAAAAATGGCTTATTGACGTCATCAAAATTGGTTAACAATGACCAATAATGACAGACAAAACGATGTAATATTAAAAATTGTCAATTTAACCTAAGTTATAGGCTATGCAATCGGTAAAAGTAATCTATTTATACTGTTGTTTAGGATATGAAGGATAAAAGACAAATTTAGCGGTGTTAAATCGTTTTAAATTTTACTTTACTGGATCGTACAACATTATAAAACCAATGATGTACGATCCTTTTTATTATTAATTATTAATCGTTAATATTCCATACTACCAACGGATCATCATTCCAACATTCCCTGATAGACCTTGACGATGAGTACTACCAAAGTTATGTTCATATCGAACATCACTATACAGATTCATGTTAGTCACTATAGGTAACTGCATACCGATACCCATTTCTCCCCAAGTTCGTGCAAACTTTTCGTTGATATGATTACGACCGATATTGGTTTTTTCTGGATTCACGAAATCATGCCATAAATTTCCAATAACATAAAAAGATTTGCGTTGACTAAATTGGTTATCATCATGATAGGATAACTTTAAGCCTAAACGACTACGTAAACCATCTTGTCCATTTTGATCAACATGACGAATACCATCTTTAAAGTGACTTAAATTGATATGTTGGTAAATCAATTGTGCTTGTGGTTCTATTGACCAATTTTTATCAAACACTGAAATAGCGTGCCCAACTTCAGCAGAAACAGCAGCAGCCCAACCATGTTGACTATCTGGATTATAGCTATTTTTAGCATGATATTTGTTAGTTAAATAAGATAATTGACCTACTAAATCTAAGTAACTCCCACCTTGGGTATAGTAAGTGTTCGTTAAGCCAAAACTAAAGCTTTCTGATTTACCATTACCTGTTTTTTTATCATGTGTGATAACGCCATCTTTTGCATGATATTTATCTGAAAAATCAGTATTGGCATTACTATAGGCAAAATAAGCACCTAACATCATGACATCTTGACTATCTGTCTGTTTAACAAAAAAATCATGACCAATTTGTAAACCATAAATATTTGTATCAAGATTTAAACGTTGTTTACCATCTTGTTTATGATGTTTCCCAAAAAAACGTCCCCAAGAATGATTTCCATTAATTTCACTACAATCATAACAAGTTATGTCACCTCGACGTTCTCTGAAGCTGGCTATACTAGAATACCCTTGTTCTAAATTGACACGAGGCATCAATGTATAACCTGACACTGGATTTGCGTAAATTAACTTATCAAATTTAGCATTTTGAGCATCTTTGCCTGATTTCGAATTAGCTGCCATAGTCCAAAAGTATTCATCGCCACTCTCTGTTGTGCGTTTGGCTAACTGAAACTCAACAACGCCATTCGTTTTTGCTGTGCCACTAAAGGCTTTTTCGTTATTACTTTCGGCAACATAAATGACAGGCGTTGTATTTATCGCTTTAGTGATTGATTTTATATCACCATCAATAATATTCTCTTTACCATCATTAGAAACAGGAACAACAACGGTATGCCCTTTAGCTGAACCGGCAATTTTTATTGTATCAGATTGAATATTTTTATCGCTTTCATTATCAGCAGCTCCCCATACAGTACGCATTTTCACGATACCTTTTTTTCCAACATAATCACCCTTCACATCCATAATATGAAATTCAGTTGGCGATTTATGAGCAAATGAAATGAGACCTGAATTTATGACATTATTTAAATTTGAGTCGCCATTAATATACCATTGACCACTATTATCAAGATTTATAATACCTACATTAGCATCCATTGTTCCGCTAAGTTTACCTGCATTATTAATATTAATTGTACCTGGTGTGATATTTTTAAATAATGAACCTTTTTCAAAAGAAAGATCCCCATTATTGCTATTATTCACAATAAACGTTCCTGTTCCTTCATGAATAAACATATGTTCAATTGATGTCGAAGCGGGATCAGCTCTAAGTGTTCCATTATTGTTAAATGTTGTCGTATCATCACCCATGACAGCTGCATGGACTATTGATACATCATTATTTGAATTTAAGGTGATAATTCCATTATTCGTTAAGGTTCCGTACCATAAATGGATACCCTTTCCTGCAGTAGTAATTGTCGTATTTTTATTTAATGTTAGATTACCAGAATATTTTTCATTTCCATCTTTGTTGCCTAGGCTGATTCCAATACCACTGACTTGACTGTTATTAATGATTAAATCATTATTAAAGGTAATGTTTCCACCATTACGTATCGCATCTGCTCCATCAGTGTTAAACGTTGCAACACCATTGACCGTTACCACATTGTTATCTTTTACAACTTCCAGTGGTGCACCAGTAGGGGTTTTTTTAGTTATCGTTAAATCACCTTTAATTAAAAGGGTACCCTTATTGTACATATAAATACCACGAGAAACTTTATTACCGGTAATAATTTCCAAATCACCATTAAATATTGTTGTCCCGCCTTCTACTTGAGGTCCGCCATTACCGCCACCTATCGCTAGCGTGTGATTACTTGAATAAGAAGGGCTTATCATTTTTACCTTATCAGCGGTAAATATTGCTGTTGTATTTTCACCTTCAATGCGTGATAAATTAGTTCCGTAGTAATCACCGTTTGAAAATTCACATGTTGAGCCTTGGTTAGCATACGCTTTGTTACCGGCATAACAATCAGCATAAGAAATATAGGGAGCGCCCATTAATGCTGTTAATACTAATATTTTTTTAAATTTTGATTTTCCATGTCGTAATACTTCCGAAGTCATAATCCAACGTTGTAGTGCAACATTCCACTTTAATCTATATTTTTGATCCATATTTAAAACAACTCTCATTTAATCCCATCAATTAATTTTGTGTAAAACACAAAATTTCCATCTTGCCTTAAGCTTATTTATATATCGGTCATAACACTTAAATTCTTTATGTTTTTTTTCAACTTACCTCTTAAAACTATAACCAACTGATTGATATTTATTTTTTACTTTGCACTGAATACTACATTACCTATTTTTATTTACATGATATTTTTAACTCAAATAAAAAAATTTTATTGATATTGAGAAAAATGAATCAGTAATGACAACTTAATATCCAAATTTTATATGCTATAAAAAAATATTTACTTTTTTTATAAATAGAATTTAATATCAAACTTTAATGATTGTAAATAATTATTTATTTATGTATAGATTATGTTAATTCATTAACAATTATCCAATCTAGATAATCACAATAATTCCCAAAAATCATTTTAGAAAAGATAAGTTGTTTATATTGACGCATGTCAAAATGAGGTTGCAATTGAGTTTATAATAAAAATTACAGTCATTTTTTTAACTAAATGATGAACGCAAAAAAAGGCATTTTTTAAAAGCATCAACTAAATTAACATGAATATTTTAACCTTTTAACTTTTAACTATTTCATCAATAACTGTTTTAAATTGACAGCGAATTTACCCCAGCATCCATCAACATTCATTAGCAAATTTTTATTTAAATGCGTAATAGCTCATCCTGCTTGAGGCTTTAAATAAAACGTCTGGTTAAGTTCAAATATGTTTTCTTAATCCATGCAAAAACGATCATTTTATTACTCATAATAAAGCGAATAAACAATAAGGCTTCAGTTTTAGTTTTAGTTTTAGTTCGTTTTATACTTTCATAATAATTATTGTTATAATGACCTATTTTTACAATAATTTGAGAGTGACTTATGTTAAATCAGCTTAAAGCAATTATTCAGTATCTTCTTCCAAAACAGTTTTTAACAATTATCTTTGGATGGTTAGCCAAAAAACAGTTAGGAAAAGTCACAACATGGATGATTAAAGGCTTTTGTAAGTTATATCAAGTCGACTTAAGTGAAGCAAAGTTCACTAATGCCGCAGACTATAAAACATTTAATGACTTTTTTGCGCGGGAATTAAAAGAAGATGCTCGCGAAATTGATACGGCTGAAAATTCAATTATCATGCCCGCCGACGGCGTATTAAGCCAATTTGGTACAATTCAAGATAGCCAATTATTACAAGCAAAAGGACATTTTTATTCACTCGAATCTTTGGTTGCTTGTCATCCAGATATGATTAAGTACTTCCAAAATGGATCTTATGCCACCACCTATCTATCGCCCAAAAATTACCACCGTTTCCATATGCCATGTGACGGTACATTGCGCGAGATGATCTATGTGCCTGGTTCACTTTTTTCAGTCAGTAAAGCCACAACAGAAAGCATTCCGAATATTTTTGCGCGTAATGAACGTGTTATATGCCTTTTTGAAACAGAATTGGGGCCAATGGCACAAATATTAGTCGGGGCTACGATCGTCGGAAGTATTGAAGTAGATTGGGCTGGAATAATCACACCACCACGTGAAGGAATCATGAAACGTTGGACATATTCTGATGAAATTAAACTCAGCAAAGGTCAAGACATGGGATGTTTCAAATTAGGTTCAACCGTTATTACATTATTTGCTTCAAATGCGATTGAATTTTCAAACGATCTTAAAGTTGGGGATGTAACACGTGTAGGTCAAAAATTAGCTGAAAGGATTTAACAATATGTGGATGCGTGGATTATTGTGTTTGTTATTAATGGTTTTTTCTTCAACCCTATTCGCTGAAGAAAAAATAACGACTATTGATGATGTTCAACAACTTACTGAAATCGTTGATAAACTCAACGAGACTAATGAAGATCTTCGCCAAAATATGGAAAGCCAAAAGATTCATTTAACCAGTATAATTAACGAACAGACAAATATATCAACGCAAATCTCTCATGTTCAAAATACCCTAGCTACTCTCGATGAACAAGGAGAGTGGCTAAGCTTTTCAACGGCATTAGGTGAAACATTACGTCAACAATTATTACGTTTACCTGAAAAACCAAAATCTTTAGCGCTCGACGCAGAAATAGCCAAAGCAAAAGTTCAACAACTTAATTACAGTAATGTTCTTAAAAATTTGGATAATTATCCAAATTTATCTAATCAAATTAACGCAGGAAAACAAGGCTCACAATATCGCCGTCTATTACGTGAACAAAGCGAGTTACTTAAGACGTTAATCGCAGGTACAGATACCACGATTTTAGAATTAACCAAATTAAAAATTGCCAATAAGCAATTAATTAATGCTATTGACGAAGTGAATGATGCTGCTCATCGATATTTCTTCTGGGTTGCTGATGTAAATCCCGTATCATTGAGTTTTCCGTTACAATTAGCTAAAGACGTCAATTATGTTATTTTTTCGATCGACTCGCTTTCACAATTATATAAAGCGGGAATCCAAATACTGACGACCCCGAAAACACTTTTTTTACTGATTTTATCGATATTATTTGTCGTTGTGCATTTTAAAATGCGTAAAAAATATTACGCATTTTTGAATAAATCTGCCTCCCGTGTGGGTAAAGTAACGCAAGATAACTTTTCATTAACTTTAGAAGTCGTCATATATTCTTTAATCATGGCTTTACCGATTCCTATTTTATGGGCAGTCTTTGGCTATGCATTACAACTCAACTGGGATTATCCTGTTGCCGTTGCGTTAGGATACGGTGTTAATGCTGCTGCTCCAATTTTATGGGTATTTATCATCACGGCACATCTGGCATCACAAAACGGCTTGTTTATAAGTCATTTTGGTTGGTCATCTAAAAAAGTCCGTGCAGCCATGAAATATTATCAATTATCGGTATGGCTTGTCATACCATTGGTTATGGTTGTCATGAGCTTTGATCAGTTCAGTAATCGTCAATTTGCCGCAACCATTGGGCGTATTGCGTTTATCATTCTTTGCTTTGCGTTAGTGTTTATGACTAACTCCATCCACCGAGCAGGCGTTCCACTTTATATAGATAAAAAAGGATCGGGCGAAAATTTATTAAGCCGTATCGTTTGGCTAATACTTCTTAGTGCGCCATGGCTTGCCATTATTGCTGCTTGTTTGGGTTATCTATCAACGGCACAAGTTTTATTAGGTCGTCTTGAAGCATCGGTCGTGATTTGGTGTGGACTTCTCGTTATCTATTTTATGATTCGTCGCTGGATGTGGATACAAAAACGGCGTATCGAATTTGAACGAACTAAACAACGCCGTCTTGAACGTCTGCAACGCGCTAAAACACCCGAAGAAGATCTGGCTGACAACGTTGATGAGCCTGTTATCGATTTAGATGTGATTAGTGCACAATCTTTACAACTTGTGCGTTCTATCATCATGTTAATTGCTTTAATTAGTATGATTTTACTTTGGTCTGAATTACATTCAGCATTCGCATTTATGAATAATATCAAACTTTGGGGAACTACCACGATCATCAACGGTACCGAAGTTGAACAATATATTACTTTAGGCGCGGTATGTATTGCTATTTTGGTGATGACAATTACCGTCCAATTAGTTAAAAATCTACCTGCATTACTGGAATTGGGAATATTGCAACACTTAGATTTAGCACCGGGAACGAGTTACGCAATATCAACCTTATCAAAATATATCATTTTAATGATTGGCTCCATGATGGCCTTTTCATTTATTGGGATAGATTGGTCGAAAATACAATGGCTTATAGCGGCACTTGGTGTTGGTTTAGGTTTTGGTTTACAAGAAATATTTGCAAATTTCATTTCGGGATTAATCATTCTTTTCGAAAAACCAGTCCGAATAGGCGATACCGTAACAATCAGGGATCTGACTGGTAATATCACCAAAATTAACACTCGAGCCATCACTATTGTTGATTGGGATCGAAAAGAGATTGTGATGCCGAATAAAGCATTTATCACCGAACAACTCGTTAACTGGTCATTGTCAGATTCTATTACACGAATTGTACTCACTATACCGGCTACAATTGATGCCAATAGTGATCTGGTTATTGAATTACTTCAAAAAGCCTCGGATAAATGTGAATATGTGCTTAACGACCCTGAACCGCAAGTTTTTTTAGTGGATATTCAAGAAGGTATTCAATTATTTGAACTGCGTGTTTTTGCTG
>CALYQY010000071.1 GCA_945291235.1 uncultured Gilliamella sp. | reverse complement strand
ATATCAATACCTTCACCTTTTTCAGCGCTAATTGGTACGACGTCAAGAAAATTGATTTTTTGGCTGATTTCTTGAATATGAGGTAACAATTGGCTTTTATCGATAACATTATCAATTTTATTGATCACTAATAAGACTGGAGACTTACAATCTTTCAATTTGTTAGCAACCATTTCGTCATCATCGGTCCAGTGTGTCCCCTCAACGACAAAAATCACCAACTCTACATCACCAATAGAGCTACTTGCCGCTCGATTCATAAGGCGGTTAATCGCTCTTTTTTCTTCAATGTGAAGACCGGGTGTATCGATATAAATTATTTGGTCATTATCTTGAGTATCAATGCCCACTATACGATGACGTGTTGTTTGAGCTTTACGCGAGGTAATAGAAACTTTTTGACCTAATAATTGATTTAATAATGTTGATTTGCCGACGTTTGGTCGACCTACGATGGCAACGAATCCACAATGTTGTGTTGTTTCTGTCATTTTATACCTAATTGATTGAGTGCTTGTTGAGCAGCAGCTTGTTCGGCTTTACGGCGACTAAGTCCTCGCCCTAAATATTGATGATCATCATTTTCAAGTTTGCATTGAATCAAAAATTCTTGCTCGTGTTTATCACCTGTAACTTCAAGGATCAAATAACAGGGACGTTCTTGATGTTTACCTTGTAAGTATTCTTGAAGTCTTGTTTTTGAATCTTTTTGTTTCACGCCCGGCTTAATTTCTGCTAACCGGCTCTGATACCAAGACAGTATTAATCGCCTGACATTTTCAATATTACTATCTAAATAGATCGCACCAATAATGGCTTCAACCGCATCAGCAATAATTGATTCCCGACGAAAACCACCGCTTTTTAATTCACCTTGTCCTAAAGTCAGATAATTTCCTAAATTGAATGCTTTGCCTATTTCAGCCAATGTTGTGCCACAAACTAAGCTTGCTCGCATCTGACTTAAATCACCTTCATCTTGCTGCTTAAATCGATGAAAAAGATCGTCTGCAATGGCAAAGCTTAAAATAGAATCGCCTAGAAACTCTAGGCGTTCGTTATGTCGTTTATTCGCACTTCGATGAGTTAAGGCTAATTCAAGTAACGAAAGGTTTTGAAACTGATAGCCAATCGACTGTTGCAAAGATTTTAAATTTTTAATACTCATGGCGACTAGTGTATGCCTCCAATACGGCTAAAGCGAATCCCCGTAGGCCATTCATCGGGTTGTTTTTCAAAGCTAATCCATATTGCTGTCGCTTTACCAACGAAGTTTGATTCAGGCACAAATCCAAAATAACGGCTGTCGCCACTGTTATCACGATTATCACCCATCATAAAGTAATTGCCTTCCGGTACAACCCAAGTCGCAAGCGGTTGTCCATTTTGATGGAAGAAGTATTCTGGTTTTTCAATTATGTTTTCCGTTGTTAAAATATCGTGTGGTTTATCACCCAGTGTTTCTTGCTGTATGTTTATATTTAATGATTCGACAGAGTTTGAATCAGCAATACCTTTTTCTTTATACTGTTCTAAAGTATAAAAATTAGGCCCTGATTTGAATTGCTGATAAACTTGTTTCCAATTACTTAATTTTGGTTCACTGTAATGTAAATCCAGTGGTTGCGTTTTTTGCCCTACACAGTTGGTATCACTACTTTGGCAAGCAGGATAAATAAAGAGTTTTTTGTCTTGAACTGAGTAAACAATTTTATCACCAGGCAAGCCAACTACACGCTTAATTAAATCCATTTTTGAACCATCTGGGTGTTTAAAAACGGCAACATCTCCGCGTTTAGGGTGCCCTGTCGATATAATGACCGTATTAGTAATGGGATCACGCAATCCATAAGAATATTTCTGAACAGCAATAAAATCACCAATCAAAAGTGTCTGCATCATCGAACCAGACGGAATCTGAAACGGTTCATATAGAAACGAGCGGATGAAAAATACAACAAAAAGAACGGGGAAAAATGAGGCTAAATTCTCTACCCAACCTTTTGGTTTACCGACTTGAGCCAGCACTTTTCCATCGATTTCACCATTGCATTGTTTACGGACTTCCTCAACTTTACGCTGTCTTGCAGGCTTCCAGCGGTATTTTTCTAAAAACCAAAAGATACCTGTTATCAATGTTGCTATTGTTAATATGATGGCGAATGTATTAGCCATTTTTTTTCCTCTTTTACTGGTTAATCTTTACCGACATGTAAAATAGCTAAAAACGCTTCTTGTGGTAATTCAACATTACCCACTTGTTTCATGCGTTTTTTACCCTCTTTTTGCTTTTGTAAAAGTTTTTTCTTACGACTAACGTCACCACCATAACATTTTGCTAATACATTTTTACGTAATTGCTTAACGGTTGAACGAGCAATGATATGATTTCCGATTGCTGCTTGAATAGCAATATCAAATTGTTGACGTGGAATTAAATCTTTCATTTTTTCAACTAATTCGCGACCGCGATAAGGTGCATTGTCCTTATGAGTGATTAACGCTAACGCATCGACACGTTCTCCGTTAATAAGTACATCTAACCTGACCATATCGGCAACTTGGAAACGTTTGAAACTGTAATCCAATGAAGCATAACCACGAGAAGTTGACTTTAACTTGTCAAAGAAATCTAAAACCACTTCGGTCATAGGGATTTCATAGGTTAGCGCCACCTGATTTCCATGATAAACCATATGCGTTTGTACTCCACGCTTTTCAACACAAAGTGTAATAACATTGCCAAGATAAGTCTGTGGTACCAAAATGTTACACTCGGCAATAGGCTCACGCAATTCTTGAATATTGTTAACAGCAGGTAATTTAGCAGGGCTGTCAACATAGATTATCTCGTTTGACGTTGTCAGCACTTCGTAAACTACTGTTGGCGCTGTCGTAATCAAATCTAAGTTGTATTCACGCTCTAACCGCTCTTGAATGATTTCCATGTGTAATAATCCAAGGAAACCACAACGGAAACCAAACCCTAATGCACCTGAGTTTTCTGGCTCATAAAATAGCGATGCATCATTTAGGCTTAATTTTCCAAGTGCATCACGAAAGGCTTCATAATCATCCGAACTAGTCGGGAATAACCCAGCATAAACTTGGGGTTTTACTTTTTTGAACCCCGGTAATGGGTTTTCTGCTGGCGTTTTAGCAGATGTTAATGTATCACCAACAGGAGCCCCTAAAATATCTTTAATTGCACAGACAACCCAACCTACTTCACCACATTGTAAACAGGTTTTGTCGACTTGTTTTGGGGTAAATATTCCAAGGCGATCAACATTGTAAGTCATTCCTGTGCTCATCACTTTGATTTTATCCCCTTTCTTTAGTTCACCATTTTTAATGCGAATTAAAGACACAACACCAAGATAATTATCAAACCATGAATCAATTATCAATGCCTGCAAAGGTGCATTTGAATCGCCTTCAGGTGGCGGAATATCATTAACCAATTGTTCGAGTACATCAATAACCCCCACACCTGTTTTTGCTGAACAGCGAACAGCATTAGAGGCATCAATACCAACAATATCTTCGATTTCTTCTGCCACACGTTCCGGCTCAGCAGCGGGCAAATCAATTTTATTTAGCACTGGGACAACTTCAAGATTCATATCTAAAGCGGTATAACAGTTTGCCAGAGTTTGTGCTTCAACGCCTTGACCTGCATCAACCACTAACAGCGCCCCTTCACAAGCCGCTAACGATCGCGATACTTCGTAAGAGAAGTCAACATGACCGGGTGTGTCAATAAAATTAAGCTGATATGTCTCACCATTTTTTGCATGATAATCGAGAGTAACACTTTGTGCTTTAATTGTTATACCACGTTCACGTTCAAGATCCATTGAATCTAAAACTTGTGCTGCCATTTCACGATCAGAAAGGCCTCCACAAATTTGTATGATGCGGTCTGAAAGTGTAGATTTACCATGGTCAATATGAGCAATAATTGAAAAATTGCGGATATTTTTATTCATATCAATAAATTATATTTTGTATTTTAGTTGTAAACAATTAACTATTTAAATACCGAATAGTGATAAACAGTATCTCATAATAATTATAAAGCTAGAAAGAGTAGCATTTTACACATTTATCACTGCTAAGCATAGCGTTATCGAGAAGTTAACCACTATTTCTCAATAATATTTTGTGCAATACGTTCTATAGTCGTTCGCGGTAGATTACCAATAATGATAATATTCTTTTTAGCAATATTGGTTGAAAAAATGGTTCGTCCACCTTGTTGGATAAACTGATTAGCCTGATTTGCTTTTTCGGAAGAAACATTGACCGTAAATGAAAAAACGCCATCTGAAAAAAGCTTTGTAGCTATATCTGAATTATAAAAATTGACATTATATGCTGCCACTTCTTTAAATCCTTTAGGTAGCCATGCTAATCGCCATGAATCGAGTACGTTTTCTTGTTTTTCAATAGATAATAAAATAGGGTAGCTTCGAGTTTCGATGTATTCCTTTACTGCTTTTTTATCAAAATTTTCGTCGAGATCGACGACTTTAAGTTGGCTGATAATTTCGCTATGTTGATCTAATAAATCTATACGAATCGGTAGGTAAATTTCATCATCAACCCAAATAACATAGCTATAACGATCTTTATCTTTTGCGACCATTTTAACCAATTGTACGCTACGATTTGCTGTCCGTGTTTTTCCTAATAAAGTAAAGTCATATACATCGGTAAGTTCATTAAAATCGTTATATATAATATCTGGGAAAGCCTCAACAATTCGTGAACTGCTTATCGAAAAAGACTCGCTATCCGGTTGGAAGTAGCTAATGACGTTTTCATGTAAAATAATTTCTCTCGCAGCACCTTCAAGATAAAGTAACAACGCTTTGACATCTTTTTTATTTTCCGCACCTAAATGCGTATATTCATATGTACTAACGTATTGATTTTTATCTTGTGATAAGAAGTGAATTTGATAATCTTGAGTTTGCACTGCCTTGCTCATTTTATTAAGCAGAGCGACAGGATCATTATTTTCACTAGCTTGAATTGACAGGGACATTAGCAGAAAAAACAGACTAGCAAATATATAGCTACTCTGTTTTATCATTGTTTGGAAATTTGAATAAAATTTTAATTTCATTTCGGATTACTGAGCATTTAACCTTTTTTGCAGTTCATAATCTTGTACAAGTAATCTGATTTTATCATATTGTCTTTTTTCTAGAAGTTGCTGATCATTCTGTTGCTGTAGTCCTCCAACAGGAGCAACATTGACACCAACAGGGATGGTATTTAAAGTTGGGATATTACTATCACTATCAGATTGACGTTGTTGATATTGTACACCCGCAATAATCGCTAAAGTAACGCAAGCAGCAAGACCAACTTGACTGACTTTTGCCATGACGTCTTTGAGACGAATCCAAATAAGATTTTGTTTATTTGGTCGCGATATTTCATCCTGATTAGGTTGATTGGTTAATTTGTTATAGATATCTTCTTTAGCAATGGCGTTTGCCACTTGTTTAGAAATATCCAAAGTTAATGCGCTACTATGCAAGTCACCACGCATTGCTTCTCTGGCAATATGATAGCGATGCCAACATGATTGAAGGCTTTCATCATTTGATATTTCATCAATGAAATGATCACTTGTAAACTCGCCATCCATAAGCAATGAAAGTTGCTCTTTCTGTTCAATTCGCATAGTAGATACCTTAAATTTATGACTACTCATTATCATTTTGTATTCAACCAATTAATGGTTTTAATTTTTCATCAATCGCATCTCTTGCTCTAAAAATGCGTGATCTCACTGTTCCAACCGGCGTATCCATTATTTCTGCAATCTCCTCATAACTTAAACCATCAATTTCACGTAATGTAATTGCTATTCTTAAATCATCAGGAAGCGCATCAATTGCTTCAAATACGGCTTTTTTAACTTCATCAGAAAGCGCTAAATTCTCAGGATTATCAAGATCCCTGAGCGAATCAGCTCCTTCATAACTTTCCGCCTCGCTTGCATCAATATCCGATGAAGGTGGTCTTCGACCTAGAGACGTTAAATAATTCTTTGCTGTGTTAACCGCTATGCGGTATAACCATGTGTAAAAAACACTTTCCCCTTTAAATAAGCTTAACGAACGATAAGCTTTGATAAAGGTTTCTTGTACAACATCTGGCACTTCAGAAGCGAGTACATAACGAGAAACCAAGTGAGACAATTTATTTTGATAACGAACCACAAGTAAATTGAACGCATTTTTATCTCCGTTTAATACACGGTCAACTAAAACTTGGTCTGTTACTTGCTCCCCCATTAAAGGCCATTCCTCATTATGTTAATAACTGTTGCTCGGCCAAAACGCTGCACTCACACAGTTAGATTCTTAAATTAAAAAAAAGTTCCATTATTTTAATAGAAATTTTATTTTGGGATCTATTAATAATTAGATTAAAGTTTTTTAAAATTAAAACCAGTTGATTTATTTAACTATTTTTCTTAACACTATTGTGTAATGATATTTTAAATAATGCTAATTTAATAAAAAGATCTCACGCTTACCAGCATCATTATAGGTGATTTGGTAGAATTGAGGTAGATTAAAATTGACTGAACTACTCGTTTTAAAGGTAAAACGATCATCGGATAGCACATAAAAATCATTTATATCTTTAACCATACTCTCCTTTGTGCCGTTGCAATTACGGTAAATTTCTATTTGGTTATTTTCATTCAAAATGTAAAGATCGAATCCTAAATCGGTATCTTCAAAAAAGAATTGAATGATTCCCTCATAGGCAACACTGTCAATTTCTTTTGGTAACTCATTTGTTTGATCCAAAATATTTAACGGGCGACCTTGTACTTTATTGTTCGATACTGCCCCATAAAAATCGATTGCATTATCAAACTGATGAAAAGAGACCCCTAACCTTTCAAAAAAGAGATACCATGAAGAACCACCTATCCGTAATGGTTTAACTTGTGTCGAATTATTTTGTGTCGTGGTTAATCGTAATTCTATACATTCATCCATTAATGTTTTCATTTGTTGCTTAATTTCATTACCTAAATATTTACTGTAGCAAAAAATTTCCATAGGATTAGGTAAATCCGCATCTTTGTGCATGCGATTTAATAACGTTTTAATCGCTTCCAGTACGCACAACGCTCCGCTAAAATGTAGTACACGTATTTCATTCCATGAATTGCGATAAAGCAAATCAACCGATCCCACTAAACTTAACTCTTTTTTTCCGTAATTTAACACATTGTTGCTAAACTCAAATTCAAAATCTAGATTAGTACTAGGATCATCTTCAAGATTTAACATGATTGCTAAATGACGAATTTCACAAGGCCCATATAACTGTTCTTCCGTCGCCTTTGGAATTTCTATAGGAAAATATTCTTTTAAGTTTTCAATTAATTTATTGATTTTCGAGTTATCTCTTTTTTCACCGTCATGACAGTAAAATTGAGTTTTATCTGAGATTAAGCCATTAAAATAACACCAACCGACTAGTTTAACCAGATATTTACTATATTCTAAAAATTGATGACCTGAAATTGAGTTTAATACCGGTTTTTGATTATACACATACCAACCAGCACGATTAATTCTATCTTCTTTTACGTGGATAAACGTTAATGCTTGTTCTTGCAAATTATTAGCAATATTTAACTTTAACGTCGTTATTTTTCCGGGTAATACTTCAAAAGAAGCGTAAAGCTTACGAGTTAATATTGCCATATCTTGTGGGCTAATGAGAGAATCCAAATTATTACGGCGCCCAAAATTAAGTAAATTTCGGTATCCTGTCATCATGGTTTGCAGTAATATTTCATGCATTTCTCGAACTTGCTCTATCTTCCAAGTATGACTCGCATCCAATTTAGCTAAACGCTCTGACGTCCAGCCCCACTCTTTTACCAGATCATTCAAAACGTCCCGACGCCATGAAACAGCTTTTTTTGTTTGAGAAAGTTTTTCGTTTACTTTTAGATAAAAACAGATTCTGATCAGATCCAGCCTTTCAAAATCTTTAATCTCGATTAAATATTGAGTGATCCTATCTAAAAGCATATAGTAAGAATCTAAATTTATTCCCTTTTGAGTTAGCGATTTTTGGATACATTCTCGCATTTCATAAGCTATGGGTCTATTTTGCGGATATATCCAAGAATAAGCTTCTAGTAGTAACGTTTTGAGCACCGCTTTAAAAGGAGAATCGATACTTTTGTAGAGTTGCCATAAACTGGCTCCAAAATACTCTTCAGCAGAAAGACCTGTTAAAGGTCCAAAATCGATCCACTCTTCCCGCTTAATTAGCTTTGAATCAACCAAAGCATTCACACACTGTTCATAAGTCGAATAGCCAACGTTATTCACGGTGAAGTTATAGGGCACCACAAACCATAACAGATATTTTCCTGCTAATAATGTGGCTGTTCGATAAAATTCCTCAAGTAATAAAATGTGTTGCGCAGAACCACAATTTTCCCCCATTAAACATTCATGATGTTTATTGATGAAGCGATCCACATCAACGACAAATAAGGTTAATTTTACATTTAGTTCTTTAGCCCAATTTTCGACTAAACGACATTTTTCAATTAAGGCTTGCTTTCTTTTTTCGGATAAATTATTTTCAATACAAAGCCAAATATCTAAATCGGATTCGACTGATTGTCCAATGGAACATGTACTACCCATGGAGTAGAGTGCCGATATTTCGGGATTGTTCACATTTGGAATAGCCTCAAATTCAAAACAGTTCTTGAGTTGCGAACAAATCTCATCGGTTGTCTGGTAATAAGCGATTCCTGATGGAGTATCTTCAGCAAGATAGCCAGGCAATTTAGGGTGATGAAAATGAAAAATGGCGGGTAGCAAAGAAAATACACGTTGAAACTCAATTGACATCCCAGTCAAAGCACGTTCATGTTTTAGATGAACAAGATCTTTAAGTTCTTTTTTTATGTTATTAATATAATATAGCATAACTTTATCTGGATGAAACACGTGTACTACTAACGGACTGCCTCAATCTAACATTTTATGAGTAGAAGGTAAATAGAATAAAAAATATAAAAATTTGTTAAGTGAACTATTATGATAACAATAGAAAAAATTACGAATCAATTTAAAACAAATAGTAACGCGAGCTCGATTGATAACAAAGCTGCAGTACTTTTACCCATTATTAACGATGGCAAACAACCTCAATTGTTATTTCAGGTCAGATCGAACAAACTTAAATGGCAACCAGGCGATATCTGTTTTCCTGGCGGTCGGGTAGAATTGACTGACTTAGATCCAGAATATACCGCAAAAAGAGAAACATTTGAAGAATTAGGTATCCCAATGAGTCAAATGACTATTTTAGGAAAAATGCCTAAATTTATCGCCACATTGGGGCTAGTCATTTATCCGTTTGTTGCAAAAATAGATTCCCTTGATAATTTACAGCTTAATCGGGATGAGGTCGAACAAATATTTACCGTACCGATTGATTGGTTTATTGAAAATCCCCCGCAACAAGCTGTAATGCTAATCGGGCATAAACCATCAGATAACTTTCCTTTTCATCTATTACCAAATATCCGCTCTGACTGGCAAAAAAGATCGGAGCATAATATCTTGTATTATTCATATAATAATCGTATTATTTGGGGATTAACTGCCCAAATTTTATCTAATTTTATCAATACAATTAGTCGTTAGTTAAAATGGATAACTCGAAACCAATTTAATTATTCATTTAATTAAAGCTTTTTTTGTAGCAATTTGTAGTAATTTTAGCAATTAATGCTAAACAATATGTCCATGTAACAAAAAATCCTTGAGAATCACTCAGTAAATATTTTAAATAGATAGCGTTGTTTAATTTATCTCTCGTTAACAACTTTACGTCTGAACACTTTTGAAAGTTAAAAAAAGACAACATCTGAGAGCTACTTAAGATTTCTACACTCTCTATTAAAGATTTCATCTCTACCCATTGAATAATTGTTAAACATTGATTATTAATTTCAATCATTTAAAAAATAAGGGTATTATCATGAAACGTTTCAATAAATCATCGATCGCATTAGCTGTAGTATTATCGTTACCGTTCGTTAGTGTTTATGCTGCCTTACCTTTAACCGATGAAGAAAGTAGTAATTTAATTCCAATGAAAGAGATTTCGGTAACAGGTAATTATTTGCAAGCGCAAAATGCGGAAGATGATATTTCAAAAGCAGCCGATGAAGCTGGAGCTAAGTATTATCATATTAAAGCACTTGAAGCGGCAGAAACATCAAGCTCAGCTGATTCTGCTATTGTCTATGCTGATATTTATCAATCTAATGCACCGATTGCATTAAATAAAGAAGAAACAACTTATAATGGTATAGTTGCTTATGAACGTAACAAAGCACTTTATTATTTGCCATTTGAAGTTGTCAAATTTAAAGGAAGTTTTAACAACACATCTGAAATCACCACTGAAGCAAGTAAAATCGCAGCAGATAAAGATGCTTATGCATTTTATATCAGCTCTATCGAGCCTTCTAATCTAAAAAATCAATCTCAAGATGTTGAAGTGGCTTTATATAAAAAAGATGCGCCAGTAAGAGATTATATCGTTACCAAAGCAATTGAAGGTGAAGATGCTTATGAAATCAGTAGTGATGCATTTAAAACGATGAAACCTTATACCACAATTGTTTTCCATGGCGTCTTTAACAACACTACTGAAATAAGTGCTGCTGCACAGAAACATGCAATTGCAAATGGCGCTCAATTTTATTACGTGAAAGAGGTATCAACCAACCCAGCCAATACAGCACAAACAGTTTATGTTAATTTATATAAATAAAATATCTTAATTGCATTTTCCACGTGTTAGAGAACTCAATCACTTTAACCCGTGGAAAACATAAAATCTTACAATACTTAAATAGTGAATAATGCTGTTTAAATAGCCAACCTTTATCTGTTTAATAATTTATTTGTTAAAAACATATATCTAAATTCATTACAAAACATAATTTTAAGAAACACCTGATTTTTCTCATTTTCAATCACTGCATTAAAACGGTTGGGAAACGTATGTTATTAAAAAATGTTAGGATTAAACGATATATCAATGTTACGAAAAAAATATTAAAACACAGTTCTTTTGTCATCATTTTTGTTAGTTCAACAACTGATGCACTCAGTGCTAAAACAGCGCAAGTTATTCAAGGCACTGCGCCTTATTTTACTCAAGCTGACAAAGTAGGGGTTGAAGGTGCTCGTGATTACGATAAAGCAAATTTTATTTATTTTGGTGTTAAATTCAAAGGTGCAACATATTCGGGAATGAATGATCTAAACATGGCGATAAAACAATCTGGATTTTCCGCCGTCGATCCAAACACAACCACACCCAATCAACTGTTAGCGCTATTAAAATCCAGTTATGGATTAGAGGGGACTATACTTCCGTTTAACCCTTTGTTAGTTGCCGATGATAGGAATAATGTTGCTGATGATGAAGGTGATATTCCAATTAAAATAAATCCTCCTGATGCAGGATTAAAAATCGATTGGTTTTATCGCTCTATCAATCAATCTTTTTTGTTGCTGGAATCAGATAGAAATAGAACTTTTTGTGAATTGGCTCGATTAGGTTGGAATCCCTATATTCGAATATCAGGCCCTGTTGTTTTAGTGACCGAATTTGGAGAACCAAACTTCAGAGTTTATGCATCGCCTAAACGGGACTTTTTTATTTATAATGCAATTAGACCCACCGTATGTGCAGCCAAACCTTCTATTGCTTACTCATTTGTTTTTGAAGGTCGGGATTATACAGGAGACTGGGCTAAACTAACTTGGGGTGAAAATAATGAATACACGTATGACTCTGGTCTGGTTAATAAGGTGCGTTCAAAAGGTTTTCCAACAACTGGGTTTGACCATGCTCAATTCACCATGTCTTTTGCAGGTGTTCCATTTGATTTATCCACCATTTCAACATCGACAAATTCAAATGGTGTAAATCTGACAACTAATCTTCTTAAAAACAATGATATTGATGACTACTTAGTTAATACTTCTCTGCAATTTCATTTATCCGGAAAAGCGACCGACAAGCCTACTTTTTCAATCAAGTCCAATGGGAGCGAAATATACACTTTTACAATTAATAAATGGTTTGCTACGTCTGATTTAAATGCAACGAGTTATGACCAAAGTGCACAAGCTTGCCAAGGCAATTATGTTGTACCAACAATTGAAGACTTTACCAATAGTGATCAAACAATCATCACTTCTGGAGCTTGTAAATCAGATAACAATTCTAACAATTGTTTGGCAATCAAGAGTAACCATTATTATCGAAAAGTTGGAAAGAGTCTTTTTGCTGAATGGGGCGATATCACCAATGAACAAAACCAGTATTACCATGCTTATCCGGGTAATAACTTTCCTAAAAATATTTTATATTGGACATCGGAAGAAAGAGATACTAATCATCAATATGCAGTGGGGCCATCTATTGGTGCGATTGAATGGTTAGCGAAAGATGAACCGATCAATTTTGTTTGTGTGCTTAAATGATAACGCGTCTGTTCGAGGATTTTGCTGTAATCATACGCTTATTTGAACTGATGATTTAAAAAATAATAGTGATAAATTAATTTTTTTAAAATATAAAATATTGAAGTTTACTGAAGCGATGCCAATTTGAACAAAATTTATTGAAATTTAAATTTAGATCTTATTGGAAAATAGAAGCGATTGATTCTTTGTAATAAGAAAAGAAGAATAAATGGCTGGGGTACCAGGATTCGAACCTGGGCATGGCGGGA
>CALYQY010000070.1 GCA_945291235.1 uncultured Gilliamella sp. | reverse complement strand
CTTGTTCAATAATTTCGCCATCTTTCATCACCACCACTTGATGACATATTGAGTAAACTAAGGCTAAATCATGACTAATAAACAAGTAGCTTAGCTGGTACTTTTCTTGCAATGATTTGAGCAAATTAATAATTTGCTTTTGTATAGAATGATCTAATGATGACGTTGGTTCATCTAAAATTAATAATTCCGGTTGTAAAATCAGTGCTCTGGCAATAGCAATACGTTGCCGCTGCCCTCCTGAGAACTCCGTTGGGTAACGAAAACGCATCTGCGGATCTAGCCCAACTTCTTGCATAATATCAATCACGGCTTGTTCAATTTCACTTTTAGTTAATTTCTTATGAGCCGTTAACCCTTCGCTAATTATTTGCTCAACATTAAACCGAGGATTGAGAGACGAGAACGGGTCTTGAAAAACAACTTGAATACGACTGCGAAAAGGCAGTAATTTTTTACCGGTCAAATTATGGATAGGGTAACTATCAAATAAAATATCACCTTGAGATTTAATCAGTCGCAACACGGCCAAAGCTGTTGTGGTTTTTCCGGAGCCAGACTCACCGACAATTCCAACTGTTTCGCCTTGATGTACCGCAAAACCGATGTTGTTGACAATTTTCTTTTTTTGACTGGTAAATAACTGTTTTTTGGTAACAACTTCAACATCCAAATGGTTGACATTAAGCAAGATACCCGGCGTTTCAGGCAACGGAACGGGGTCACCACTTGGCTGAGAATTTAGCAATGTTTGAGTATATTCATGTTTAGGTCGTAAAAAGATACGATGCTTATTGTTATATTCAACAATTTCACCATGTTGCATCACAGCAACTTTATCAGCTAATTTTTTAACAATGCCTAGATTATGTGAAATAAACAACATGCTCATGTTGAGTTCATTTTTTAGATCTTTAAGTAGCTGAATAATTTGTGCCTGTACTGAAACATCTAATGCGGTTGTTGGCTCATCGGCAATTAACAATTTAGGATGAGTTAATATTGCCATTGCAATCATGACACGTTGTCTTTCGCCACCGGATAGCTGATGAGGATAAGATGAAAGTTTACTTTTAGCATCTTTAATACCTACCCTGTCAAGATATTGTAATATTTCCGAACGAGCGACATTTCGACTCATTCCACGATGTAACGCCAGTACCTCATAAAGCTGCTTCTCAACAGTATGTAATGGATTGAGTGAGACCATAGGCTCCTGAAAAATCATACTGATTTGATTACCACGAATTTTACGTAGCTGTTTTTCTGGCGCGTTTAACAATGATTGCGCTTCAAATCTGATATCGCCGGTTGGATAAGTCACCTGCTCTTTACGCAATAAACGTAATATCGACAATGCGGTAACACTTTTACCGGAGCCGGACTCGCCAACTAATGCTAATGTTTCTTGCTCATGAATATCAAAACTGACCTTTTTGACAACTTCAGATTCAATGCGTGAACCACGTTTGAAGGCAATGCTTAAATCATGGACGGATAATAAAGGAGAACTCATTAGCACACTCCTTTGTTTGGATCGAACGCATCTCTTACTGCTTCACCAATAAAGATTAATAGTGAAAGCAAAGTAGCAATAATTAAAAAAGAACTGATACCTAGCCACGGAGCTTGTAGGTTATTTTTGCCTTGTAACAGTAATCGCCCTAGTGACGGTGAATCGATAGGTAAACCAAAGCCTAAAAAATCGAGCGAAGTTAACGTCGTAATCGCCCCACATAAAATAAACGGTAAATACGTTAATGTTGCCACCATGGCATTAGGTAAAATATGGCGAAACATAATTTTTCTATCGCTTACGCCCAATGCTTTAGCTGCACGAACATAATCAAAATTACGCGTCCGTAAAAATTCAGTACGCACCACGCCCGATAATGACATCCAACCAAATAAAACGGTTATGCCTAATAACCACCAGAAATTAAGGGGTAAAATACTGGCCAATAAAATAATCATAAACATTTGCGGCAATCCACTCCAGATCTCAATAAATCTTTGTCCGAGTAAATCAATCTTACCCCCGTAATAACCTTGAATGGCGCCAATCACAATTGCAATAATTGAGGTTATCGCCGTTAAAAAAATGGCAAACAGCATTGAGAGGCGAAAACCGTATAACATATTAGCAAACACATCAAAACCGGCATCTGTCGTTCCCAGTAAATGAGCGCTGGAAGGCGGTGTTGGGAATGTCCTTTGTGTATCATAAATTAAGGTATTGTAGCTAAAACGAAAAGGCGGCCACAAAATCCAACCGTTATCCTCAATTCGTTTTTGGACAGTTGGATCTAAGTAATTAGTTTGTGTCTCAAATTGCCCCCCGAATGTGGTTTCGGGATAAAAATGAAAAATTGGCGAATAATAGTTATTTTGATATTTAATAAAAATCGGCCGATCATTCACAATAAAATCTGAAAATAGACTGATTAAAAATAACAAGGCAAATAACAAAAATGAGTAATAACCACGACGATTTTGTTTAAATCGTTGCCAACGTTGTCGATTAATAGAATAGTTGTTGGTCATTAGTTGCGTGCCTCAAAGTCAATACGGGGATCAATAATCATATAAGATAAATCAGATATTAATTTAGTAAGAAGCCCAATTAAGGTAAAAATATAGAGTGAACCAAAGATCACCGGATAATCACGCTGTAAAATGGCTTCATAACCTAATAACCCAAGCCCATTAAGCGAGAAAATAATCTCAATTAATAACGAACCGGTAAATAAAATTCCAACAAAAGTAGCCGGAAAACTCGAAACAATCAGTAAAGTTGCATTACGAAAAACATGACGGTATAAAATTTTCCTTTCAGTTAATCCTTTTGCCCGAGCAGTAAGCACATACTGTTTGCGTATTTCATCTAAGAATGAATTTTTGGTTAACATGGTCAAAGAAGCAAATCCTCCGACAACCATGGCAACCGTCGGTAAACAGATATGCCATGCGTAATCTTTCACTTTGCCCCAAAAATCAAGTTGATCAAAATTGGTTGAAATCAGCCCTCTTAGTGGGAATATATCCCAATAACTGCCACCGGCAAAAAGCACAATCAATAAAATCGCTAATAAAAAAGAGGGAATAGCATAACCAATAATAATTAATGTGCTAGACCAAAAATCAAACGCCGAGCCATCTTTTACCGCTTTACGTATACCTAAAGGAATTGAAATAATATAAACAATTATCGTACTCCAAAGCCCCAGTGAAATAGAAACAGGTAAGCTTTTAATAATCAAACCAACCACAGATTCACTTTTAAAAAAACTATCACCAAAATCGAATAAGATATATTTTTTCAACGTCTCAATATAGCGTTCTAATATCGGTTTATCAAAGCCATATTGCTTTTCAATCATCGCAATCACTTGCGGATCAAGCCCTCGAGCACCGCGATAATTCGATTCGTTTTTAGGTTGCTGTGATTGAATCGACGCACTATTTCCGGAAGATAGTAACCCTTGTCCGGACTGTGGTCCCATTTCGATTAAAGCTAAAGCTTGATCAACCGGCCCACCCGGCGCAATTTGTACAATAAAAAAGTTAATTGTTAAAATAACAAACAGTGTTGGAATAATCAGTAATAATCTTCGGATTAAATAATTTAGCATATCAATGTTCCCGATTTTTTGGCAGGCTGGCTGCTTTATCTGCATCATACCACCAACTATCAATCCCTATCGCATATGTAGGCTCAATCGCTGGTTTCCCAAATTTGTTCCAATATGCATAATAAGTTTTACTGTTATACCACATTGGGATCATAGGATATTCTTGGGTTAAAATACGATCGAGCGCTCTGCCCAAAGGAATTAATGTTTTCTCATCATCGATGTTTTCGTTAATTGCATCAATAAGGTTATCAATTGCTTGATTATGTAACCCCGAACCATTCCAGGATGAATTGAGATATTGGCTACCCCAATAAACTGATAAATTAGAGTTAGGATAATTCATTGCATAATAAACTTGCGGCATCATATCATAATCACGCTTACGCAAACGGCGTAAATGCTGTGACGAATCTAACAAACTAATTTTCATGGTAATCCCTAAACGGGCTAAATTTTGTTGAAAAGGAATTGCATATTTAACATCATCACCCACATAAGCGGTGAGTTCAAATTCAAATGGCTGGTTGGTCTTTTCATTAATTAGTTTGCCTTCTTTTATTACCCAGCCGGCCTGTTTTAATAGCTCCGCTGCTTTTAACAAATTATCACGGTTAAAACCTTGTCCATCACTTTTTGCAACAAAATAGGCATCATCAAAAGCTTGCTGCGGAATGATATCTTTATACGGCATTAACCATGTCAATTCTTGCTCTGTCGGTTTACCAATTGCGGCATAAATGGTGTTTTCAAAAAAACTATAAGGGCGTTTATAGCTGTCATAATAAAAAGCATGATTTAGCCATTCAAAATCAAAAGCTAATGTTATTGCCTGCCGAACTCTAATATCTTTAAACAGATCTTTTTGCAAGTTAAATGCCAGCCATTTGGTATTGGTAGCCGTGGTAACCGGGCGTTCTTGCTTGATAATATTTTTAGCATCAAAGTGTTGCCCTTGATATTGAGTAAACCAATTTTTAGGCTCTGACTCTTCACGTATATCATATTCACCAGCTTTAAAAGCTTCTAAGGCAATACTATTATCCATATAGTATTCAATACGTTTTTCATCAAAATTATTTAACCCTTTATTAATTGGCAAATCTTTTGCCCAATAATCAGGATTAAGTTTATAAACAACATATTGCCCGAGTTTATAATCACTTATATAGTATGGACCACTGGCTAATGGCGGAGTACTCAATGGCTCAGAAAAGTCATGGTCTTGCCAAAAGTGTTTAGGAATAACTTTCATCGAACCGGCGAACGACAACAATTTAGTACGGTCTTTTTCCGGTAATTCAATGCGCACAAGATAAGTGTCAATTGCTTGCACAGTTACCCCTTCATAAAAAACCCGATAGGACGGCACACCTTCAGTCATAAATTTATGAAAGGTGAATTCAACATCTTGCGCAGTTACTGGCCGACCGTCTTGAAAGCGAGCGTTAGGGTTAATTGTCACTTCAGCCCAGCGGTAACTATCTGAATAGGTAATAGAGGTGGCAATTAAAGGATAAAAACTTTGAATATCATCTGAAGAGTTAGTAAAAAGCGTATCGTATAGCGCTCCCGAATTTCGCTCAGGCGCTCCACGGCTTGCAAAGCGGTTAAGATTATCAAATGAACCTATTTCAGCAAACTTAATTACTCCACCTTTGGGCGCATTAGGATTAACATAATCTAGGTGTTCAAAATTATCAGGGTATTTAGGTTCACCAGAAAGTGAAAAAATCGTTTTGTGATAAATTATTTCACTGGGTTGGCTTGTATCAGTAGCATCAATCTGATCATCTTGTGTTAATGGCTCCACTGAATCAACTTCCGTTTGCGTTTCAGTTGAAATCGTATCGGGTTTAGTGTCTGCATAAATTGGCACAGAACATATGACTAATCCACTCAGGCAACATGAGATAAGTGTTGTTTTTATATTTTGTTTAATTTGCCCAATCATCCTAATTTAGTTCCTACTTGAATTAACAAAAGATTGTGTATCTCATTAACGGGTTATCAAACTACCCCAACCACTTAATAAGAGCATAATACTTGTTTGTTAAGCTCACTATTTTGCCAAACTTCAAACCAATGAGCAAAACCTAATTAATCACCACGAAAGTAAAAATTATTATAACACTAATCATATCGTTATTGATTTGGTCTTTAATCATTTTCAATTAAACAATCTCATTTCGTCAATAAAATCTTGTCAAGAACTTTCAGAAAATATATACGTTTTAGTATAAAACAGATCGCCATATTACTAATAACATCGATTCAAAACGCCATAAAACAACGTTTTATTTATTGGCTCATCATTATTTTTATACCTTTGATAAAAATTTATGACTAAATCAGATCAATTGACCAAAGGCTTATGAGCTTAAAAATGACTTTTCGCTATCAAAGCGAACTTTTAGACTATAAAACTCATCTTATACAGTCAATGTCTGAATTTAACATAACCCATTACTTTTATTTATTTTCATCGAATTTGTTAAATTAGTGTATAGAAATTGCAAATTTGATTAAAAATGGTCTTTTTTATATACTCTTTTGATTATCATTACTGATTAAAAAAGTGTTGAAAAGAATTTAATAAAATTAAAAAATTTTAGTTACTCGTAAAAGTAAGGAAATAGAATCCACCGAATGACATTACCCACATGATGTAATTGCATATCGATAAAATTGATAAAAATAAGCGTTATTATTTCCTGCCATAATTAGGTTTAACCATTGATACCACTGATATTATATCAATGCCACCAAATCACCTCAATTTTATTAGCTATCTAAATAACAACACGCTAAAGGAATAATCGATAATAATTCATAACTCATAGTAATTTGAGTTAAAAAAAGGAATTTGTAGGAGAACACATGGCTAGTGGTTTAAATAAGATCATCAATCAAGTTGGTGAGCACTTAATTAATGGATTATCGGGGGCGGTTGCACAAAATCGCTATACTCTCACCATAGAAGAACTTAATTCACCGATCTCTATATTAAAGGTAAAAAGCGAAGAACAATTAAATCAACCATGGCGCTATACTATTACATTTACCAGTACTGATAAAACACTATCGAATGAAACTTTTTTGAACAAGAATGCCTCATTCTCATTTAATCCTGCGACTAACAATACGATTAATTCGACAATTCAGTCTCTGATCGATTTAACCTATGGTAACGATAGCAACCAACGCAAAATTTTTGGCATTATCACCGAGTTTAACCAATTATCGATCAATAAAGATGAAGCTCAATATCAAGTTGTATTATCACCAAGATTAGCCAAACTAGCGTTAAATCACAATTACGCAATATTCCAAAATCAAAGCATTGTTAGTGTTGTCGAGGAAGTTCTTAGAAATCATGGGTTACGAGGCATAGATTACCGGCTTGAACTAAAAGAACAATACCCAGTAAGGGAGTTTATTACCCAATGGCAAGAAAGTGATCTTGAATTTATCCAAAGGCTAATGGCTGATGTAGGTATTTGGTTTCGTTTTGAAACGCATGCCGAACACGACTGTGATGTACTAATCATTAGCGATTATGAACAAGGCTATGAAAAAGTAGCCGATATTGAATACCAACGACCAAGTGGAACTCAAGATAGCATGCAAGAAAGCATATGGGATATAAGCATGCACAGTAAAATTGTTGAATCTTCGGTGAATGTGCAAGATTACAACTACCGTAAAGCAAAAAACAATTTACACGGTGAAAGTAATACCCAACTGAAAGACATGACCACTTATGGGACAGATTATCGCTATGGTGAACATTATAACGATCTCAATACAAATCAATTAGATGATGGTGAAGAAATCAGTGAGGATAACAAAACTGAAAGTGGTAACTGGTATGCAAGTATTCGCCACCAACATGCAATCAGTCAACAAATTATTATCCATGGGAAAACAAACTGTTATCACTTAGTACCCGGGCAACTGATTTGTATTAACAATAATCCGCTAACAAACATTGATGAAGGTATCTTAATTACCAGCGTGACAGGTAGCGGCTCTCGCAGTGATGCCTATGAACAAAGCTTTACAGCTATTCCATATAATATTTCTAAACCTTATCGCCCAACACCACTTGATTGGCCACAAGTCGCCGGTACGCTACCGGCGCGGGTAACCAGCCCGGATAACGATACTTATGGATATATCGATACCCAAGGGCGTTACCGAGTAAAATTCAATTTTGACCTTAAAAAATGGCGAAATGGTAAAGAAAGCTTATGGGTTAGACTGGCAAAACCTTATGCCGGAAACACTTATGGTTTCCACTTTCCACTTATTGACGGTACAGAAGTGGCCATTGCCTTTATGAACAGCGATCCGGATAGACCATATATTGCAAACGTCATGCATAACCGTACTCATCATGACCATGTGACTACAATCAATAAACATCGCAATGTCATTCGCACCCCAACCAATAATAAATTACGCATGGATGACAAACGGGGGCAAGAACATATCAAACTTGCCACCGAATATGGCAAGACCCAACTCAATTTGGGTCATTTAGTGGATCAGCAAAAACAACAGCGAGGAGAAGGCTTTGAACTTCGAACTGATGAATGGGGATCAATTGCTGCCAATCGAGGATTGTATCTCACTACACAAACCGAACCCAAAGCGCAAGGTAAACAGCTTGATATGCAAGGGGCAATTACCGAATTAGAAAATGCTTTATCGATTGCTAAAGCACTTGAAAATGTGGCCGAACAAGCACAAAGCCATGCAGCGGATATAGATTCACAACAACAATTACAAAGTGCAGTAACCAACCTGTCACAACCGGGAATTCTTACTTATGCACAAGAAGGTATTGCATTAACCAGCCCAGAAAATATTCAACTCACTACTGCTCATAGCCTAACCACCACATCGGCAAATCAAACTGATATTACTGCTTTGAAAAATATAACCCTTTCCACCCCTAAAGCTATTAGCCTTTTGGCACAAAAATCGGGGATGAAAGTATTTGCTAATCAAGGTGATATAGATGTACAAGCCCAAACCGACCAAATAGCGATAGCGGCAAAACAAGATATTCAAATTGATAGTGTTAACAGTCATGTCGCTATTTCTGCAGCAAAAGAGATCAAGCTTATTTGCGATGGTTCGTATATCAAAATAAGTGAAGCAGGTATTGAGTTAGGCACCCAAGATAATATCTATCTTAAATGTAATGCGATGCAAAAAATGTCACCAGCGACTGAAACCAAAACAATTCAATTAAAATCAAGTGATTTAGATGTTAAACGCTGTTCCGAAATGGATTAAATATGCTTACAGAATTAAATAAAAGAGCCAGTTTCAACAAATATCGCTATCTTTTAGTTGATAATTTAGTCGTTCTAAATTCGGTCAGTCCATTATCACATAAAGGGTTGCAGAGTTTATACGGTGAAGAAAAATCATTTGGCGAAAGAAAACTTACAACGGTTTTGCGCACGGATTTAGATTATGATCCAAGTGTATGTCCGACACTGGTTATGCTTGCTGAACCTTATCAATTTTTAGAACAGGCAATAATTGACAAAATTACGATGCAAGCTACAGTCGAATGTTTTTGGTCTAAACGTTATATCTGTGCATTTATCGTCACTGACCTTAAACCATCAATACTGGCAAAACAGATTATTAATATTGGTAATAACATCGCTAAAATATTGCGACAACGTTATTATCCCTTCTTTGAGCCTTTTCGAATGCAATTTTTACATGAATCCGGTTCAGATCAAGATAACGCATGGCTAAAAGCCCAATTTTCACAAATTGAAAACTATTACTATCCTTCAATTCACAACGGCGAATTTATTCGCTATACAAACGACGACAAACCAATAATAGAAAAAGAATGGAACACTCAATACTGTGAGCGTTTAAAAAAAATAAGGGTCATTCGCACCCTTGTTAATGCATGGGCAAATAACCGCACACAATTTGAAGAACAAAAAAATGTGCCACTTGAAAAGCAGGTAATCATACAAGCAACACAACTGATTGAGCAAACTGACAAATTAGGCTTAACCGATGTTGCCGATATCCTGTTTTGGGGATTGAATGGATTACGCTACCAGCATGTATTTACAAGACATCCACAAGTTCTTGAACAAATCCCTAAAGCACAACAGTCACCCGGTACATTGTCTAAACATGTCATTGACGCCAATATTAACCTTGAAATCTAAATCCCCCCATTAACAGAATAATGGAAAAAGAAAGAATTAAAGAGTATAAGATGAAAAGAACAGAAAACATCGCCATAGAAAATAAAAATGAAGCCAGTGGTAATTGCCTTGCGTGTGGTCGTACAGGAATACCGGTATTTTTGCTGCGTCAAGCAGTAATAAAAATGAAAGAGCATAAAACGCTCGAGGCGAATGTTGATTATCAAGATTTGGCGAATTATGCAAAAAAATTAAATTTTAAATCCCGCATGCCAAATGAAGAATTGCAAGATTATGGTTATATTTTACGGACTTTACGAAACGGTTACATCTATGTTATGCAACAACAAGGTGAAGATATAAATAGTCGAATAATGCATACTTATGAATGTATTGAAGGGGCGTTAAGATTAAAAAACAACCATGAACTTGCTCATACCGAGCCAAGACCGATATCAAAGGCCTGTAAAAACGCCTGTCACACTATTCCGGCAGCATTTATCAATCTACAACAACACTATACTCAAGCATGGGTGGCGTACTGTTCGCAACCGTGGAGTAAAACCGTGATTGAAAATTATTTAAAAGAGCAAGATAATCAAGTATTATCCCGTTTTACACGAATTGATATAACTAACCTAGCGCACTCACCGTCAGAAGCAACTGGTAACCGCGCCGTCCCGTTTACAGATATCTTTGGGCAGGTAAGTAATACCGAAACGCCCAGCAAAGTATTAGAATTTCGCTTTGATGATAATAAATTACCTTTCTTTGAATCGGCGCATCCCTTTAATAGTTTTAAACAACAAAAACAGCAATTTGCAAGGCATACTAGCCAGTTATATAAAGGATCGAAACCAATATCGTGTGGAGTCGTATTAGAAGACACGTTTGGCATTGCCGAAGAACTTAACACGCAGCGAATTGTGCATCTGCATATATTTAATGAAACCCCCTTAACACAAAACGAAATATCGTTAGCAGAACAGCAGATTGATAGTTTTGAAAGTTTAGAACTTGAAACTAAAATTTATGAGCAACGAGCCCAAAATATGCTCAACACCATTAATCCAGAGCTGCGTCGACGCTTTAAATATTATGAACCGGTTATGTTTAAAAAACGCATAATATTACAGTTAATGGAACTATATCGAACTTCGATTATAACGTCATATGATCGGGAAATAGAAACATTAAGGGAAGCGATTAAAAAAAATGAGAAACCAAAAAAATCTTATGATTATTACAGCACCCCGTCAATCACCAAGGAAAAGATGCGATTGAGCGATTTATATGCCGGTAAGAGAGACGCACTTAATGATTTTGATAACTGTGTTAATCAAAGTAAAGTTGATAACTTTATAAAGGAATTAGAAAAAGCTTATAAAGAAGTCAAAAATTATCATAAAGAATGGTCACAAGACTATTTTACCTATTCTCGATGGTTATTTGGTAAAACAGGAATGGTATCAAAATTTAGCGAAATAAAACCGACCGAGTTTAACTCAAATCATTTTTGGCAACGAGAATTTGATTTTAGCACTCAAGAAACGCAACAAGCCTATCTATCGCAAGTAACAAATATGTTACTCGATACCACTCATTCAGAAATAAAATTGGATGAAGATAGCGCATTATGGGACGAACTACTCAGTAATCCAGAAAGTATTTATTACATTAGTGAATACCATAACACTAAAGGCATTGATCGTAATGAAACAGTTTATGTCGATTTAGAAAATAATCAGTTATTGACGCCTGAAGAAATCTTATCTCACGCAACTAACTTCTTTGGGACGGTTTATAATGCCTTTGTAACAGATAAAATTGAAACAGACACCAATAAAAAGATCGAAATATTAGAAAAAAATAAAACCGAGCTTGAAATTAAAATTGAACAAAACAAACAGAAAATAGACGAACTAGCTGAACAAAAAAAGCAAATTCCAGATTATGATCCAATAAATCAAAATAAACTCAGGCGCCAAATACAGGGTTATGAAGCAAATCTGATTGAATTAAATAAAAATCTTGAAGCGATAAATAGAGAATTAGCCAATATTGCCGATTCTACCCCAAACTCAACTTCATTGGATGAATTGGGTGAAAGCTTACTTAATCGCACAGCATTAAAAAAACAAGCAATACTGGCAAAAGATACCAAAATCAAACCAATCGAAACGCATTGGATGCGGCTCAATGCTTTTGATGAACTTGCCAAGTTAGGGGCGCTACCGATTGAAATTAATGTACAAATTAGACCTGAAAATATCGTCAAAATCCAAAATCTATTAACACAAATGCATCGAGGATTTTACAATAGAGGTATCTATCACCCTCATGAATTAGAATTTTTACAAAGTATTGAAATCGATGAACAGGTCACCAATACAAAATCAACCAAAACCAAAAAAGCAAGATTTACATTATGCTTTCCTGATAAAGCCAGTCAAACCGTGTTTACTGACTTTATCAAAAGTATTAATGGTACATTAAGCCCACATGATTTAAAAAAATTTATAGAGAACAACTATAAAAAGTATTTCCAACTAATTTATAAACAAAAAACATTGCTAGAAAGTATTGACGTTAACAATAAAGGAAGAGCAACAACCGTTGGCATATTGGAAAAAACCAGTGAAGAAGCCATTGCCAAAGCAAAAGCTGAAATTGAAAAGCAAAGTTCAACAGCAGCAGAAGCAATAAATAAGATTGAACAAAAAACAGGTGCTATAGACAATAAAATTAAAATAAAATCAGCAAGTAATAATGTCAAAATTGGTCGAAAAACCCTTGCGGTTAATCTGGCGGTAAGCGGTATATTAGGTACTATTACGCTAATTAATATTAGCGAGAAACTTGAAGAGTGGGATGAATTTAAAGAAGGAAATGGTGAAACCAATTTAAAAATTCAAGTGCTAAATGATCTGGTCTCGCTGGTATTGACTGGCGTTGATTTAACCGGTCAATATAGAAATATTAGTCTTAATATGCAATTAATTAAAGGCATCAACGCAGGAAAAGATGTA
>CALYQY010000069.1 GCA_945291235.1 uncultured Gilliamella sp. | reverse complement strand
AAATTACCGGTAACGATGACGTCGCATTCGGTCACTTTGGTACGCTAGGTTATGTCTTAGCTGGTTGGCTTGGAAAGGCAGTTGGCAAAGGGTCTCGTTCTACCGAAGAGATGAACTTACCAAAAAACTTAAGCTTTTTACGTGACAGCTCAATTTCAATCTCGTTAACCATGATGATTATCTATCTAATTTTAGCCGTATTTGCCGGTTCAGATTATGTTGAAAACAATCTTAGTCATGGCGATAATTATTTAGTTTATGCCATTATTGAGGCGATCACTTTTGCAGCAGGTGTCTTTATCATATTGCAAGGTGTACGTCTAATTCTTGCCGAAATTGTCCCCGCATTTACAGGATTTTCAGAAAAATTAGTCCCTAACGCCAAACCTGCTTTAGATTGCCCTGTCGTATTTCCTTATGCACCCAATGCGGTATTGATTGGCTTTTTATTTAGCTTTTTGGGTGGATTAGTTGGATTATTTGTTTTAGGTCAACTTAACGCGGTACTCATTTTACCGGGTGTGGTTCCACATTTCTTCTGTGGTGCAACTGCTGGGGTATTTGGTAATGCAATGGGCGGACGTCGAGGTGCAATGCTTGGTGCATTTGCTAATGGTTTATTAGTGACATTTTTACCCGTGGTATTGTTACCTGTATTAGGATCACTTGGTTTTGCCAATACCACGTTTTCTGATGTCGATTTTTGTGGTGTAGGCATTTTACTTGGTAATATGGCAAAATGGTTTAATAAAGATGTTATCATGATGATTATTGTTGCTATCTTTGCTTTATTAGTTGTGTATAACTATGTGGCTAAACCAAAAAGCGAGAGTCAGAGCAAATAATAAACATTTATTGTTTTGTATCCATTAAAATCCATCAAAATTGCCAGACTACACAGTCTGGCAATTTCATAAAAAAGGTCATTAAACTGTTATGTTTTTAAGAGAATAAAGAATGAATGATAACCAACAAGATGAAATTCATGTCACTGAACATATCTATCTTAGTCCTGCAACAACTGATTATGCCAAAGCGTTATACCACATTATTGATTCAAATCGTGTCTTCTTTAGTCAATTTATGGCATGGCCAAAATTTGTCAAATGCGAGTCAGATACAGCTAATTTTTTAGCAGATTGTTTTGTCAAACATCAGCGTGATCAAACTAAAACCTATGTAATTTTACATAATAACCTATCAGTCGGGTTACTTTCCTTTAATTATATCGATAAAAATAATAAAACTGCCTATCTCGGTTATTGGTTAGATAGCAAAGCACAAGGTAAGGGTATCATTACACAAGCTATCCAAGCACTCACTCATCATTATGCTGTAAAAAAAATCATTAAACGCTTTGTCATTAAATGTGCTGTCACTAATTTGAAAAGTAATCAAGTCGCTAAGCGTTGTGGTTTTGATTATGAAGGAACACTCAAACAAGCCGAATATCTTAATGATGCGTTTTATGATCAAAATATCTATAGTTTAATTTCAAATTATATTTAAGCTACTTGTCATAAAAATAAACTGGCAATAGCCAGTTTATTTTATGAATTGATTAAATAACATCAAAACTTTAAAAGCAAGTCCTGAACTCACGATATAACCATATGCAATTAATCCGGCAATGATAATTAATGAAGCATATGCAATAGAGTATTGTGTTTTGTTATGATATTTTTTCATTTCACCAAGCGAAAGCTCTTTGTTTTGATTCTTTTTATGATAATAGTAGTATACTGGTAAGCCAATCAAGGTTAAAAAGATTGAAGCAATCCCATTTACAGTTTGATAAATCAACATACCATAAATAACATAAGCAGCCCCGCTTATAGCCACAATAGGAATAATAGGGTATCCAATAACTTTGTAAGATCTAGGCACTTCAGCATATTTTTTTCTGGCAATAATCACACCAATAAAAGTCAGTAGATAAAATACCCAAATCGCAAACATTGAAATTTCTGATAACCGATCAGCATCCAGCAATATCGAATACAAGAATGAAAAAATAACTAAGACAATAATAGCATTAACTGGGGAACGACTATCTTCATCAATCGTACTTAAAAAACGTGCCCCAATAATCGTGCCTCGCTCAGCCATACTAAAAATAGTTCGTGATAAGGTCATGATATAACCATTAATGCCACCCAGAATTGAGACCATAATACCAACGGCAACCAAGTTTCCACCGAATTCCCCAAACATGCGTTGTGAAGCAATAGCTGAGGCATCATGTTTTAGTGATACCATTTCCTGTACCGGAAATATTTTAAATAGTGCAATGTTTATACAGGCATAGACAATAATTAAGAATAGGATTCCCAGAATGATTGCTTTAGGTAAAACTTTTGAAGGATTTCGGATTTCACCAGCTACAGAGGCGACTTGCGCCCAACCGTCATAAGCAAACAGTGTCGCAAGAATGGCAACAGCGAAAGGTGCATAGGTTTCAATGCCTTGTCCACTTGCACCAAGTAAGGCGACTTGTCCATTACCTTTCCAAAGACCAAAGATAGCTAATAAAAGGATCGGAATTAATTTACAAATCGTTGCAAAGGTTTGTAAATAGCCTGCCTCTTTAACCCCTATTGCATTAATCAAGGCAATAAAACCTAACACACCTGCACTAACCGCCATTCGATAAGCTTCATCAATATTAAATAATAAGCAAAAAACTGAGCTAAAATAGCCAACAAGTGCCCCAACTAATGATGGCGCAAAAAGAACAGTGATCATCCAACCATAAAGGTGAGATACTTTCGCGCCATAAATTTTTTCTAAATAAACTAACATGCCACCAGTTTTAGGAAACATCACTCCTAATTCACACAATGTTAGTCCACCACAAATAGAAAAAATACCGCCTATTATCCACGCTAGTAATGCATAATTATAATCACCAGCGACTTCTAACACTGCGGGTGGTTTCATAAAAGCCCCTGCTCCTAAAACCATTCCGACAACCAGTGATAATGCAGAAACTAGACCAAGATCTTTCCGCAATTTATTTTCTAAATTGTGATCTGACATAAACGTCCTCTTTGAGTAATAATCTATATTAAGGAAAATTTATTTATAATAGAAGTTTATGAATAAAATTCAAGAAAGAATACTGTTAACTATCTGAAAAGAATTAAATTCATACAAAGAATGGGATTTTTATTCTTTAAATATAAAAAAGTCAGCATTAAGCTGACTTAAGCATATAAGTCGAAACCTTTTAGTTACTTTTTTTAGTTACTTCTTTTCATTTTCATATCAATGACCATACGCCCTTGAATTTTTCCTGCTTTCATTTCATCGATCATATCGTTGATATCTTCTAATGGTCTTTTTTCTACGATCGGGACAACTTTTCCTTCTGCACTAAATTGAAATGCTTCTGCAAGATCTTCTCGAGTCCCCACAAGTGAGCCTAAAACTTGAATACCATCTAATACTGTTTTAGGAATACTTAAATCCATTGTTTCAGACGGCAAACCCAGTGCCACAACACGTCCTAAAGGACGAACAGATTCAACAGCCTGATTAAAACCTGTCTTAGTTACTGATGTCACCACAGCACCATGCGCACCACCGCCCGTATGTTGTTTGATGTATGCCCCTACATCAGCTATTTTTTTAGGATTAACGACTAAATCTGCCCCCAATTTTTTACACAACTCTAATTGACTATCACTATTACTAATTGCCACCACTTTGTTATTAAAGACTTTTTTACCATACTCAACCGCCAAAGTTCCTAAGCCACCAATACCAAATACAGCAAGCCATTGCCCTGGTTTGGTATCCGCAACTTTAATGCCTTTATAAGTGGTAACACCGGCACATGTTACACTGGTTGCTTGAGCAGGATCTAATCCTTCCGGAACTTTAACGGCATAATCAGCCTTAACAATACAAAATTCTGCCATACCTCCGTCAACGGTATAACCCGAATTCAACGAACTACGACAGAATGTTTCATTACCCGATATACAATATTCACAAGTCCCACAACCTGCATGAAACCATGCAATACTCACCCTATCGCCAACTTTTAAACTTTTTACATCGGGCGCAACTTTAGTCACTATGCCGACACCTTCGTGACCAATTACTCTACCCGGCTTTTTACCAAAATCGCCCGAAGCAACATGAAGATCCGTATGGCAAAGACCGCAATATTCAACTTCAACTAAAGCTTCACCAGCTTCTAATGGACGGATAGGAATATCTTTAATGTCGACTTGGCCATCGCAAGCATTTCTTATAACAGCAGCTTTCATTTCTTTCTCCTGAATAATTAAAATTTAACTCATAATTGTATTTATTTTAGTCTTATTTTTATTAAAAAATATGCTTATCTTCAAAGTTTCAAAAAATTTTATATCCTATTTTATTTATTGATATTGTATAAAAACCTATAAAGCTAATTAATCTCACTATTTAGGATTTGCATTTTTATTTCAATTTATACAGTGCCGATAGATGAAGCATGAGTAGTTTTGTCTTAGAACTACTGTTTAGTACAGTCTATAGAATACAAAAAATGAATGCGTATTAATGTTAAGTTAGCCAACAGGCATCAACCACATTGACAAATTTTAACGATTATTCTAGAAAATAATATCAAACTATCACAATGTATCACTTTCCAGAAAGGCAACTAATGAACTGAAATTTAATCATTTTTAGCTTTAATCAAAACTAGCACTAAATGACTAATAAATCATCGAGTAATAAATCTACAATGAAAAATCTTTTTAAATGGAGAGTTGTAAAATGGCTACAAAACGTATTTCTCGTGGTAAATTTACCCGTATGCAACAATTATCAAACCAAGAAGGTATTATTGCTGCGTTAGCAATCGATCAGCGTGGTTCAATGGTTAAAATGATGGAAGCCGCCGTTGGTAAGGATCGTTATCATGTTGATATGGTGTATGAATTCAAAGAGCTTGTTTCTCAAGAATTAACAAAATATGTCAGTGCAATTTTGTTAGATGAAGAGTATGGCTTTAAAGGTATGGCGAAAAAAAATCAAAATGCGGGTTTAATCATTTCTTATGAAAAAACGGGTTATGATGCTAACACACCCGGTCGTTTACCTGACGTATTACCGGAAGATTCTTTACAACGGTTATTAAAAAAAGGGGCAGATGCAGCCAAGGTTTTAGTCTATTACAACCCTGATGATCCACAAGATATTTTAGATAAAAAGCATGCATTTTTAGAACGTATTGGAGATGAAGCAAGAGCGGCTGATATTCCCCTCTTTGTTGAACCTATCGTGTATGATAACACGGTGACAGATGATAAAAGTCCTGAATTTGCCAAAATCAAACCACAAAAAGTGATCAATACCATTAAAGAGTTCACGAAAAATCACTATTACATCGATGTTTTAAAAGTCGAAGTTCCTGTACTTTTTAAACATGTTGAAGGCTTCAATGATAATAATGTTGTAGTGTATTCACAAAAACAAGCAGCGGATTATTTTAAACAAGCCAGCGATGCCGCCACGCGTCCTTTTATATATTTAAGTGCCGGTGTTCCGACCAAAACATTCCATCAAGAGTTAATTTTTGCGGGTGAAAACGGTGCTAAATATAGTGGTATTTTAGGTGGTCGTGCCACTTGGTTTGAAGGTGTTGCCGTTTATGCCAAAGAAGGGAAAGAAGGACTAAAACGCTGGTTAGATACCACCGGACGGGAAAACGTTGAAGAACTCAATAAGATTTTAAAACAATATGCTACGCCATGGTATGACATTTACGGCGGTAAAGACCAAATTGAAATCATTGATCTTAAATTAGGTAATTAATCGCTCAGTTTCAACATGCTAACTACGATTTATCATATTGTTAGCATGGGTTAATACTTATCGTATTCCTATTTTCTAATTGTTAACTCATTAACCTAGGTTAATGAGTTTTTTTGCTTCAAAATATTGGTAATTATACGGCTTTATCAAAAAACAGATTAACCTTACTCTGTTTTGACATCGATTCCAGATAAGCTTTAATTTTAGGCGGAAAGGTCAAACTCTTTACACAAGTTAAATTACGTAATACAGGAAATAATAAGATATCATCTAACGATAAACTACCATTACAAGCAACTGAGGAAACAATCATTGGTGCTAGTTTATCTAGAATGTTTGATACGGACATGACTAATTGGTCGGTTTGTTCAAG
This sequence comes from uncultured Gilliamella sp., assembly GCA_945291235.1. The sequence goes on along the minus strand of CALYQY010000069.1, from coordinate 6,707 downwards.
ACATTCATCAAACAAACCTATTTTTTTCGTTTTATTGGCAATAAAATCATTAATAGCATGTTGAGTTGCAAATTCTGCTAAACCGAGTTTAATGTAGCGAGGGCACTCTAATTTATAATCATATTGTTGTAATTGCTTAATTAATGATGATATTTCGGATGATTGTGATCCAACTAAAATTGGTTTGCCTCCATAATTACTGTCGATGTAATCCACAATATCTAAACTTTCTGGCATATAACTCCCATCATCTTTTTGCAAAATCGGAACCATTTTTTCGCCGATCATGCTTTGCGGTGTTTCCGAATCATCACTAAGTAAAACGTGCTCTTCAACCGGTATATTTTTCAAACCAAAAATCATTCTTGCTCGTGCACAGAAAGGACAATGTTCATAAATATATAGTTTCATTTTTATCTCCTTAAACGGTCAATACACCATAATAAGAAAGTCAATCCCAAAAATAATAATAGCACTTTACTGACATTATATAATGCTTTTATATAACCTATTTTTTCAATATTGATAAATGGATACGGATATTGATGTGTAAAATAACCTCGTACGAAAATATAAATAGCATACGCTATCATTGACAATATCGAACCAATAACAACTTTGGCGTTGATACGTCTAAATGGTCCCCAAATAAGCCAACTTAAAATACCTAATAAGGGAATAACAACATGTAAACTTTCATTTGTAAAACGCAATAAACTATTTGGCGGTTGATGAATACCGCGTAAAATTGAGTTATAAATTATTGCGGTAATAATCACACCGATTAAGCCATTTAATCGAATAACATTAAAGCTATAACGGTTACAGTTAGGTTTAAAGGTTAAAAACAGGCAACTTATTGCTAGCATGAGATTGGAAAGAACAGTAAAAAAACTATAATAAAATATTATTCGACCTATCGGCGTACTGGGTTGCCATGGACGAAGCCGAGCATGCCAATAAACATGAGTTTCAATCCCAATTACGAATAACGCATAAACCGCGATAAAAAGGTAAATATTTCGCTTTAACATATAATTACATTGAGGAAATTTTAGAAATGATAAGTATATATCAAACAATGCAAGCCACATATTTTTTTCACTAACATCAAGAACATTATATCAGTAAAAAGTTAAAATAATGTCTTTTATCATACAATATGATATTCATGATTCAACATGAGTTACACTGCAATTAATTGCTAATTTAGTATATAATATTTTCTATATTTAAAATGTAGAGATAATCTTGGTGTCAAAAGACCACATTCGTCCTCACAATAACAAACTCGTTGAAGAATTCCTCAACGCCATATGGTTAGAACGAAATTTAGCGGAAAATACTATAGAATCTTATAAACTTGATCTATTGGCACTCAATCAATCGCTACAGTTGAAAAATGTGAATTTTATTACTGCTCAGACCACTCATTTGCAAGATTTTTTAATGCAACGGGTTGCCGATGGTTATCAAGCAAGTAGCACCGCACGACTGATGAGTGCAACAAAACGTTTTTTTCAATTCTTATATCAAGAGAATTATCGCACCGATGATCCTTCAGCTGTCCTGTCTTCACCTAAATTACCGAAAAAGTTGCCCAAAGATTTAACTGAATCACAAGTTGAGGCTTTGCTTGAATCCCCTAATACTCAAGATTCATTAGAGCTTCGAGACAAAGCCATGTTAGAAGTGCTTTATGCGACCGGTTTACGCGTAACAGAATTAGTAAGTTTAGAAATAAGTGATATTAGTTTACGACAAGGTGTGATTCGGGTAATAGGTAAGGGGAATAAAGAACGTTTAGTCCCACTGGGCGAAGAGGCCATTTATTGGTTAGAATACTATTTTAAATATGGACGCGATGATTTACTTAAATCGGGGCCAGTCGATGTGCTTTTCCCAAGTAGACTTGGAAAAAAAATGACACGACAGACATTCTGGCATCGAATAAAATATTATGCCATACTAGCTGATATAAATATTGAAGCACTTTCTCCTCATGTGCTTCGGCATGCATTTGCTACCCACTTACTTAATCATGGGGCAGACTTGCGGGTTGTTCAAATGTTATTGGGACATAGCAGCCTTTCAACTACGCAAATCTATACCCATGTAGCAACAGAAAGGTTAAAGCAATTACACAGCAAACATCATCCTCGAGCATAGGGTTTAAAAAATAAGGATAAGTAAATGAAAAAATTAGTTTTAGGTTTGGCGTTAATTTCAACCTCAGTTTTGGCAGGTAATAGTGACATTACCGATACCATGAGTAAGCTAGGTTATGAGAATAAAGATTTAAAAATTACCAACACGCCCGTAAAAGGTTTGAAAAGTGTAGTCACACCCGATGGAACCTTTTATGTCACGGACGATGGTAAATATTTAACTCAAGGCCCTATCTATAATGTTGAAGGTGACGAGCCGAAAAACATCGCTAATAGCACTAATTTGGCATTAATGAAAACTATCGAAAAAGATGCTATCATTTACAAAGCCAAAGATGAAAAATATGTGATTTCAGTATTCACTGACTATACTTGTCATTATTGTAAATTGTTGCACGAGAATATAGATCAATATTTAAATAATGGCATTTCAGTCCATTATTTTGCCTACCCTCGTGCAGGTGCTGATAGTGAAGTTGGTAAAAACATGCAATCTATCTGGAGCGTTGCTGATCGCAAAGCCGCTTTTGATAAAGCTTACAAAGGCGATCCTATTACACCAGCTACCAGCGACGTTCCTTATGTTACTCAGCAATTTAACGTAGGTCGACAACTAGGTATAAGCGGTACCCCGTCAATCGTTTTATCCGATGGGCAACTTATTCCAGGTTACGTACCAGCCGATAAATTAATTGAAATCTTAAAAAACACAGCTAAATAATTTTTAATTAAATACTAGCTAAAATTCAAATTTATAATTAATAAGTATGTTAGCGCAAATGCGCTAACATTGAAAATATGAATAAAACTAAATTAGTACGTCGTAAATTACCCGAGTTACATCCTGAATTTTCGAATGACATTCCAACATTATTGCAACGAATCTATGCTCTACGTGGCGTGACATCAAGCAAAGAGATTGATTATGCTGCTCGAAATCTAAGTAATTATGATCAGTTAAATGGTATAGATAAAGCCGTTGAAATTATCTATTCAGCCATGAAAAACAATCAACGAATCATGATTGTCGGCGATTTTGATACCGATGGGGCGACCAGTACCGCATTGGCTGTCCGAGCATTAAAACAGATGGGATGTCAGTTTGTCGACTATATTATTCCTGACCGATTTGAAGATGGTTATGGTTTAAGTGTTGAAGTGGTTAAAAAAGCGATATCATCGAAAGCTGACCTGATTATTACTGTCGATAATGGCATTTCAGCTATTGAAGCGGTCGAATTTGCTAAACAAGCTAATTTGCCAGTCATTATTACCGATCATCATTTATGCCCAAACCCGTTACCTTCGGCGGATGCCATTATTAACCCTAATTTACCTGATTGTACCTTTCCCTCCAAAAATTTAGCTGGAGTGGGCGTGACATTTTATTTAATGTTAGCGTTAAGAGCAAAATTACGGCAAGAAAACTGGTTTAATGATAATCAGTTAGCTGAATTTAACATTGCTAATTTATTAGATTTAGTTGCACTGGGAACTATTGCCGATGTCGTGAAACTGGATCATAACAACCGTATCTTAGTTCATCAAGGCGTTAGCCGAATCCGCTTTGGTTACTGTTGTGAAGGTATTAAGGCATTATTGCAAGTTGCCAAAAAAGATTGCTGTTCATGTAATGCGACTGATCTTGCTTTTTACATTGCACCAAGATTAAATGCCGCTGGGAGAATGGACAATATGTCGCTTGGTGTCGAATTATTACTCTGTGACCACCCTGACACCGCCCTTAACTTAGCAACTGATCTTAATAATTTAAATAATGATCGCAAATTAATTGAACAGACGATGCATCAAGAAGCACTGTCTTTCATTGAAAAAATGGAGAATGAAAAAACCTCGATTCCTCACTTTCTAGTGGTTTATCACCCCGAGTGGCATCAAGGTATCATTGGGATTTTATCTTCCCGTTTGAAAGAAAAATATCATCGTCCGGTTATTTCGTTTGCTTCTACTCAAGATGGTTTTTTAAAGGGATCTGGACGGTCAATTAAAGGAATTCATTTACGCGATTTACTTGATGAATTGCAGCACTTACACCCTGAGCTTATGGTAAGTTTTGGGGGACATGCGATGGCGGTTGGTTTAACAATACATGAAAATGATTTATCACGTTTTACCGCATGTGTTGAAGCATTATTACTTAAACGATTAGATGACAAATTATTAGAAACGGTTATTGAAACAGACGGGGAAATCGATGGACAAGATTTCAATTATTCAATTGCCAAACAATTAAAAGATTCTGGGCCTTGGGGAGAAGGATTCCCTGAACCTATTTTTGATGGTGAATTCATCATTCATCAACAGCGGTTATTGGCAGACAAGCATCTTAAATTGGTTTTAGAACCTAAAAATGGCGGACCAATCATTGATGGTATTGCATTTAATGTTGATCGTCTAGAATGGCCTGATTTATCAATAAAACAAGCTAAACTTGTTTATCATTTAGACGTAGATGAGTTTCGTGGTAATCAAGCCGCCAAATTATTGATTAGACATTTGTGGCCTATCGCATAGTTGATCAAAATCGATTATAATTCGCAGAATATTTAAAAGTTACATTACATTAACCTTTGATATAATTCAGATAAAGACTAGTTTATTAACATAATTTGTAGAGATTGAGGACTAAAAATGCATATTCATATTCTTGGGATCTGTGGCACATTTATGGCAGGAATTGCATTAATAGCCCGTTCTCTTGGCCATAAAGTTACTGGCTCAGATAAAAACGTTTATCCACCTATGAGCACGCTTTTACAAAAAGAGCATATTGACATTATTGAAGGTTATGATCCATTACAACTGACTCCTAGCCCGGATTTAGTCATTATTGGTAATGCCTTATCCAGAGGTAATCCTTGTGTCGAGCATATACTAAATAGTAATATTCCTTATATCTCTGCGCCACAGTGGTTACATGACAATGTATTAAAAGATCGTTGGGTTATCGCTGTTGCAGGAACGCATGGTAAAACAACCACAGCAGGCATGGTCAATTGGATATTGGAAAAACAGGGATATAAACAAGGTTTTGTGATTGGTGGTGTACCGGGTAATTTTGATGTTTCCGCTCGATTAGGCGAAGGTAAATTTTTTGTTATTGAAGCTGATGAATATGATTGTTCGTTTTTTGATAAACGCTCCAAGTTTATGCATTACTGCCCTAAAACGCTTATTATGAACAATCTTGAGTTTGATCATGCTGATATCTTTGATGATCTTAATTCAATCCAAAAACAATTTCATCATTTGGTACGTTTAGTCCCTAGCAAAGGGCTGATTATTTCTCCTCAAGATGATGTGAATTTACGACAAGTCTTAGCCAAAGGTTGCTGGAGTGAACAAACGTTTACTGAGTCTGAATCTGGTTGGCTAGCCCAAAGAATTAACCATGATGCAAGTCACTTTGCTGTTTATTACAATAGTCAAAAAGTCGGCGAAGTAGAGTATTCTTTGGTTGGTGAACACAATATGCATAATGCACTCATGTCAATTGCTGCTGCCCATAATGTCGGTATTCAACCGGCTGATGCTTGTTTAGCTCTCAGCTCATTTGTTAATGCTAAACGACGTTTAGAACTTTATGGTAAAGTCAATAATATTGAAATATATGACGATTTCGCACATCATCCAACGGCTATTTTGGCAACCTTAGAAGCGCTACGTAGTAAAATTGGTGCTAATCGTCGTATTCTGGCAGTGTTAGAGCCTCGCTCAAATACCATGAAATTAGGCATATCGAAAGATGAATTAGCGCCATCATTAGGTCGTGCCGATGAAATCTTCATTTTTCAACCAGAACAGTTACCATGGTTAGTCGTTGATGTTGTTGATGCTTGTATTCAACCGGCTTATTGGTCTGGTGATATTGATTTGTTAGTTGAAATGATTGTTAAATCAGCAAAACCAACCGATGCAATATTAATTATGAGCAATGGAGGATTTAATGGTATTCATAAAAAGCTTTTGGATAAGTTAACAAAACAGCAAAGCAAAGAGCAGGAAGACCAAGATTTAATCTAATTGATTTTTATGCTTGTCGGTATGGCTAGATACCTAGCCTACCATACAAGTATAAATAGCACACCTTTCACAATCTATTCAATATATTACAATTTGTTTATCAACAATCAAAATCGGATCGCCCCAATCAGTATTGACTGGCAAAATTGATTTTAAGAAATAGATTTCAAATCGATTACTAATTATAAATGCACTACTAACTACAATGCACCGTTATGGCTAATCCACCCCGTGATGTTTCACGATATTTGGCATTCATATCTTTACCTGTCTCGTACATCGTTTCTATTACTTTATCAAGAGATACAATAGCAGCAGTTGTTCGTCTTAGCGCCATACGTGTCGCATTAATCGCTTTTACTGCAGCAATGGCATTACGTTCAATACAAGGGACTTGTACTTGACCATCTACGGGATCACAGGTTAAACCAAGATTATGCTCCATACCAATTTCAGCCGCCATACACACCTGTTCAGGACTGCCACCCAGTAATT
>CALYQY010000068.1 GCA_945291235.1 uncultured Gilliamella sp. | reverse complement strand
GTACCGTAAAATCATTAACCAATAATTTATCTGCGACTTGATAGCTCACATTATCCAATTCAAAAACAATTTTGCCCGAACGCAACGCTTCTTCAATTTGCATTTTTGCACTACCCATGACTTGGCGACGCTGTGAATGTTCTTGTCTCATCGCCTTTAAAGCGCGTACTCTACCTTCGTTACGTGTACGGCGAGCTTTGATACCTTGACGTATCCACACTTCTTCTTGAGCTAATTTTTTATCAAATTCTGCATTTTGCAACTCTTCGACACGTAGTGCTTCCTCTTTTCCAACAAGATAACTATCATAATCACCACCCCATGAAGCCACTTTACCTCTATCGAGGTCAATAATACGCGTTGCCATTTGCCGAATAAAAGAACGATCATGTGAAATAAACACAATGCTACCATTAAAACTTTTTAAAAATTCCTCTAACCATTTAATCGTTTCGATATCTAAATGGTTAGTTGGCTCATCCAGTAACAATACTGTTGGCTGACACACTAATGCTTTAGCCAATGCGGCTTTACGCAACCAACCTCCTGATAAGGATGACAACAGCACATCACCATCCAAGGAAAGTGAAGAGATAACATTACGAATACGATTATCAAGTTGCCAACCATTTTGCTGATCTAATTGCTCTTGTAATTTAGCTAATTTAGACAGATTACTTTCACTGGGATCTTGTTCAATACGATGAGATAAATCATAATAATCCCTCAATAATTGAGCTTGTTCTTTTAAACCTTCTGCAACGAAATCGAACACATTTCCTTGAATATCCCTTGGGGGATCTTGTTGTAAACGTGACACAACAACATTATTCTCATAAATAATTTGACCTTCATCTAACGGTACTTCTTTATTTAATACTTTTAGTAACGTTGATTTACCTGCACCATTACGCCCAACAAGACAGACACGCTCATTAGCTTCAATCGACATATCAATATGGTCGAGTAGTGGCGCATCACTAAAGGAAAGATAAGCATTTGTAAGATTGATTAATGACATAGTTATTTTTTATTTGGATATTAAGTAATATGGCGTTATTCTATCATAAAGTTGTGGTCAGCAACTAAACTCAATTCTTCAAAATTTTTTAAAATTTCACAAGCTTAAAATCACTGTTCTCTTTCATTAAACGACTAATACTGTTATATTTATTTACATAAAGGAAATAAAATAAATTTCAGTATGGAGGTTATCATGAGTCATATGTGGACATTTCAGCGTGTAGGTGGATTAGATCAAGTTGTTTTTAAAAACGCCGACGATATTATTAATCTACCCAATCTTGACCCTAAATTATGGGTCGCACTCAGTTGCCCGACGACAGGGCTAGATTTTGACAAACGAACATTGGCACTTTTGGATGAAGATCAAGACGGTCGCATTCGCATTCCCGATATATTAGATGCTATCGCTTGGACAAGAGGTAAAATTCACTCTTTTGAAACGATCTTACATTCATCAGATATTTTACCTTTGTCACAAATTAATACAGAAACAGAACAAGGTAAAAAATTATTCATCACCGCTCGCAGCATTCTTGTAAATTTAAACAAAAGTGATTGTGATTATTTAACTCAAGATGATGTACAACAATCTATTAAAATTAATGCAGGCAAACTTTACAATGGTGATTTAATTTTTCCTGCATCCGCCGAGCTATCACCAGAAATGCAAACTTTTATCAAATCAGCAATAAAAATTGTTGGGGCTGAAAAAGATATGAGTGGAGAAAATGGAATTAACATAGATATTGCCAAAACATTTGTTCAAAACTTACAAATATGGCAACAATGGCAAAAGGATATAAGTAATACACAAACACCATTTGGCGAAAATAGTGCTGAAATATGGAACCTTGTTCAAACGCTAAAACCCAAAATAGATGACTATTTTTTACGTGTGGAACTTGCACAATATGCACCACAAGCACAAACAGCATTGAACGTTGATGAGAAGTATATTGTCCCAACAGAAAATGGGTTATTATCAGACGAAGCGCTAGCCGAATTACCGTTATCAAAAATCGATACCCATAACTCTCTCGATTTGGTCAATGGGCTCAATCCATTATGGAAAGCAAAAATTACACAATTTAAAACACTCGTTTCGCCGTTATTAGCTAATTCTAATGTACTAACAGAAGAAGAATGGCAAAATATTCAAACCAGTCTGGATCCTTACGCCTCGCTGATTAATTCAAAACCTAGTATGGTTCAAACCAAAGTTTCAGTTCAACCAACCGATAGCATTGAAGATTTATCAAACAAAACGATTAAAAACATGGCAAATAGTGATTTATTGGCTCAATTTCAAGAAATGGTTGATCAAGACAATAAGACACCAATTTCAGCCTCAGATGTTTTAGTTTTAGAAAAACTCGTTCTATTTCACAAACATTTGTATCGACTACTCGTCAATTTTACCTCTTTTTCTGATTTCTTTTCACTTGAAAAAAGAGCGGCATTTCAACTTGGAAAACTCTATATTGATGGTCGCTGTGCAACGCTATGTGTTTCGGTAGATAATATTGCCAAACACATTACTATGTCTAACTACGCGGAACTGTGTTTACTTTACTGTGAATGTACCAGACAAGGTGAAAAAAAGGTGATTGCAGCGGCTATTACTGCAGGGCAAGGTGATTTACTTATCGAAGGTCGTAACGGTGTATTTATTGACAATGAAGGTAATGATTGGGATGCTAATGTAGTTAAGATTATTACAAAACCAATCAGTATCCAACAAGCTGTTTGGGCTCCTTATCAACGTATTGGTCGCCTAATTACTGAACAAATTAATAAATGGGCAACCAGCAAAGATGCCGATATCGAAAAAACCGGTACGCAAGTCTTACAAAATCCAGATACCAAATTTGATATTGGTAAAAGCGTGGGTATATTTGCCGCAATTGGCTTAGCACTTGGTGCAATTGGTACTGCTTTAGCGACCATTTTCCAAGCACTATTTTCATTAAGCTGGTGGCAACTTCCTTTGGTTATTATTGGATTATTTGTCATTATATCGGGGCCTTCTGTGATTTTAGCTTGGTTAAAATTAAGACACCGTACACTTGGACCACTTCTTGAAGCATCCGGTTGGGCAATTAATGGGCAAGTGAAAATAAACTTATTATTAGGTGGATTACTCACTAGTAAAGCAGAATTACCGAAGAATGCAAAACGTAATTTACGTGACCCAATGAGAAAACGTCGTAATAAATTTGCTATTGTATTTTGGATAGCTTTAGTATTAGGTATTGGTATAACAGGTGGGTGGTTATGGCATAAAGGTCATATAACACACTTTATAGAACAACAAAAGCAAGAACTTATACAAAAAACCACAGACACAGAAAAACAATAAAAACAAATCTATCATTATCGCCGATAGTGTCGGCGATAATGATGGTATCTTAATGTTGATAAACAGGGAATTGCCGACATATCGCTAATACTTTCTCTTTTACGGCTTGGATCGTTTGTTCATCATCAATATTATCTAATACATCGCAAATCCAATTAGCCAATTCACGAGACTCGGGCTCTTTAAATCCTCGCCTTGTAATCGCAGGTGAACCAATACGAATACCAGATGTGACAAAAGGACTTTGCGGATCTTTTGGCACACTATTTTTATTCACGGTGATATTTGCACTTCCTAATGCTGCGTCAGCTTCTTTACCTGTAATTTTTTTATCGACTAAATCAATCAAAAATAGATGATTGTGTGTTTCACCAGAAACGACTTTATAGCCCCGTTTTAAAATCACATCAACCATTGCTTGTGCATTTTTAACGACTTGTTGTTGGTATTGTTGATAAGCTGGTTCCATTGCTTCTTTCAATGCCACCGCTTTTGCTGCAATGACATGCATTAAAGGTCCACCTTGTGCACCAGGAAATACCGATGAATTTAATTTTTTATAAAGATCTTCACTACCACCTTTTGCCAAAATTAATCCGCCTCTTGGTCCACCAAGGGTTTTATGGGTTGTTGTGGTAACCACATGCGCATAAGGAACAGGATTTGGATAAACACCTGCTGCCACTAAACCTGCAACATGCGCCATATCCACAAATAAATAAGCACCCACACTATCAGCAATTTCACGCATACGCTTCCAGTCAACAATACCAGAATAAGCAGAAAAACCGCCAATAATCATTTTAGGTTTCGACTCATTAGCAATGGTCGCTAACTGTTCATAATCAATACGACCTGCCTCATCAACACCATAGGCAACCACATGATAAAGCTTGCCTGAAAAACTAACCGGTGCACCATGGGTTAAATGACCACCTTCAGATAAATTCATACCCAGTACTGTATCGCCAGGATTTAATAACGCGGTATAAACAGCAAAGTTAGCTTGCGAACCTGAATGGGGTTGTACATTGGCATAATCAGCACCAAATAACGTTTTTGCTCGTTCAATAGCCAATTTTTCAACAATATCGACATATTCACAACCACCGTAGTAACGTTTACCTGGATACCCTTCTGCATATTTATTGGTTAACTGGAAACCTTGTGCTTGCATTACTCTTGGGCTGGCATAATTTTCGGATGCAATTAATTCAAGATGATCTTCTTGACGTTGTTCTTCACCCTTAATGGCATCCCACAACTCCTTGTCATAATCGGCAATAGTCATTTCTTTACTAAACATTTTGACTCCTTATTTTCAATTACATTGGCTTTTAGGCTGTTGGTTAACTTTACGCTTAAAAATCACGATGAATTATCCTTACCTATCCAACATTTTATTTCAATCTTTTTTATGAGTTATAAATAATATTTATAGAAATAAGATTATAAAAATCTTGATAGGCTAAATATCCGATTAATTCACCAAACGGTTATAATTTAACCTTAACAAAAAAATGTGATTTTTTAATTTATTTGTTGATAAATAACAGATTAATTACACTCAAAATTGTCAGTTAACAGCATTCTATCTAGCTATTGAGATAAAAATACTCGCTGCTTTTTATTTTTCATAATATTAAGTATATACTTATGCAAAAGTTAATCATTGAGTATTTTGTTCTATGCCACTTTCGACATTAATTGTTTTACCTCTTTTAATTATTACCGTCGTGGTTGCCTCTTTTTTTAAACGCAAAAAGTGGCAACTGCTGGTGATCAGCCTGTTGACAGTTTTTGTAGTCATGGAGTTAACCTCAATCTATTTTAGTGGCGGCTTTATAGACTACCAGTTTTACGTCAATTTAAATATCAATGACATTATACAAGGGTTATTCATTTTTAAATTACAAGCACTCTTGGTGATTGTTGTCTTTTTGGGGTTTGTATTTTTACTGTTTAAGTTAGCGAGTTTATTTAAGCGAAAATATCATCCATTACTTCGTGTGGTATTGGCTATGATTGCCATTATTAGCATCAGTTATCACAATGGACCGTTAAGCCGTTTATACGAAATTTATCAAGTGACAAACGCACCTCGTGAATCATTCGAACAAGCACTACAAACGCTCAATATGACTGATTACACTAATAAAAATCAGTTAATTAGTCATAAAGGAAAAAATATTATCGTCATTTCGTTAGAATCGTTTGAACAAGGTTTTTTAGATTTTGCGGATATCACACCGCATTTAAGACAATTACGTCAAACATATACTTTCTTCCCGAATATGCCAATGAGTGTTGGCAGTAGCTGGACAACTGCATCAATGTATACTTATATGACAGGCGTGCCTTTTTTAATTGGTGGGTACTCAACTTCGCCATTGATGAAAAGCAATCAAACCCAATTAATCAGTTTAGGGGATGTCTTGAAACAGGCAGGCTATCAAACACGCTATGTTATGACTGGCCCTAATTTTGCAGGTATTGGACATACCGCTGAATTACTTGGTTTGAAAGTGATTTCTGAAAAAAACTATATAGGTCAGTATCCCAATGCACCTTTTGGATTATATGACAAAGATATTTTTGATATCGCCAAAAAACAAATTAATGATATGAATGAGGCAAATCAACCTTTTGCTTTATTTATTTCAACTGTTTCAACCCATGCCCCTAATGGATTTTACGATGAACGAATGGCATCGGTTATTACACCTAAAGATGACAATATGTCATTTGTTGCTGCCTCACTGGATTATAACGTTGGACAATTTATCCAATATTTAGAGCATAATGGATTGCTCGAAGATACGGTCTTTTATATTTTTCCGGATCACTTAATGATGGGTTCGGGTACCCCTACTATTCATCGCCTATCTGAAAAAGAGCGTCAACTTTATTTATTAACCAATGCTAAACCTGAAAATTTACATAAATCACCCGATCAAACAATCTATCAAATTGATTTACCAAGATTGATTTTAAATGGTGCTCAAATTAAAAGTAATGCTAAATTTTTAACTGATTATTTAACCCAAACCGACATGGATAAAAAACAATTTATTGAACAAAATAAATCTAAAATCGCAACGTTAAATCACTCAGCTGAATACGTTAAATAGGTCAAACATGACACTTGATACCATGATCATAGTCACTACCGTCAGTTTTTTGGGAATGATTTCGCCCGGACCTGATTTTTTTCTAGTGCTAAAAAACAGTTTAAGTTATAACCGAAAAATAGCACTACTCACGTGTTTGGGTGTCATTATCGCCATATTAATTCATATGAGTTATTGTGTTGCGGGAATCGCAGTGCTGATTACCGCAACACCCTTACTTTATAATGCATTACGTTATGTTGGTGCTGTATACCTAATCTGGATAGGCATAAAAGCACTACTTGCCAAAAATAGCGGTACTCGTTATCTAAATTGTGAATCACATGGTAGGATGATCTCATCTGGCACAGCGTTTATTCAAGGCTTTTTATGTAATTTACTTAATCCTAAAGCTACTTTGTTTTTTCTCGCTATATTTACTCAGGTACTTAGTGCTGATTCAACGCTCATTGACAAATTATTAGTGGCACTGATAATTTGGGTAGAAGCGATTTTTTGGTGGCCATTTGTTGTCTTTATTTTTCAAACCCGATCGGTACAACGATGTTACAGTAAAATTCAGTTCATCATTGATAAAATTCTGGGTATCATTATAATCGCACTGGGAATAAAAGTAGCTTTAGGTGGTTAATGCCTCGTTATTTTCCAAATTCTAATACTTAATCGATCATAAATTTATAAGAAACATGATTGACGTAAAAATTAACTCGCTTTCTTTTTGAATATTTCTCTGTTACTTGCTACACTGTTAGCTATCTAATATATATTATTATTTTCAATTTTACTTATTGAAGATCATAAATGGCACAAATACCTTCTAAAAACTCCATAGGTTAATTGAAATGGATAAATTATTAAAATATGGTCGTGAACTTCTTGAATTGGAAATTCATGAAGCTCAAAAGTTACCTAATCGCCTAGGTGAAGACTTTATTACAGCTTGCCAGCTTATTTTAACTGCAAAAGGAAAAATTGTCGTATCGGGTATTGGAAAATCGGGACATATCGGAAAAAAGATTTCTGCTTCTTTAGCCAGTACTGGTAGCCCTTCTTTTTTTATGCATCCCTCCGAAGCGCTACATGGCGATTTAGGAATGGTAAGCGAAAATGATGTAGCAATACTAATTTCTTATTCGGGACGAGCAAAAGAGTTTAATTTTATACTCCCTATACTTGCTTCGATGAAAGTACCGGTGATTGCCATAACTGGCGGTTTAGACTCACCCTTAGCTAAAGCGGCTCAAGCCGTAATTGATATATCGATCGAAAAAGAAGCTTGTCCTATGGGGCTAGCACCTACTTCGAGTTCGACAAATACATTATTAATGGGTGATGCGCTGGTCATAGCCGTCATGCGAGCCCGAGGTTTTAATGAAGAAGATTTTGCTCGTTCACATCCGGCAGGCAGTTTGGGTGCGAAATTACTTAATCAAGTAAAAGATGTCATGAGAACGGGAGATTTAATTCCAAAAGTTCCCCATACTGCAACAGTACTTGAAGCTATGCTTGAACTCAGCCGTACAGGTGTGGGATTAGTTGCAATATGTCAGGATAATAATAAAATTATTGGCGTATTTACTGACGGGGATTTGCGTCGATTATTATTAAAAAATGGCACATTACAAGACAGTATTGAAGCTGTGATGACAAGTCCTGGTTATAGAATACCCGCAAGTTGGAAAGCAACAGAAGCTTTAAAATCATTTAATTATCACAATATTACTGCTGCACCAGTTGTGAATAACGAAGGTGAATTAGTCGGTGCATTAAATATTCACGATTTGCATCAAGCAGGAATTAGCTAAAACTATTAATAAATACCTATTGCAAAAAGGGGCTTTCTATTGAGATAATTACCAACCTAAATTTTTGTCGTTAGACGGAGATACAAGAAAAGTTACACAATTAACTGCTTGTGAAACGAAAGATCACGGTCAGTTAATATTGTGTTGTAAATTTTAACCAAAATTAATAGATGATGAAACTACAATGGCAGAAAAGCGAAATATTTTTCTAATTGGCCCAATGGGGGCAGGAAAAAGCACAATAGGTCGACAAATTGCACAACAGTTAGGCATGGAGTTTTTTGACTCTGATCAAGAGATCGAAAAACGAACGGGTGCCGATATTGCTTGGATTTTTGACTTAGAGGGTGAAGACGGATTCCGCGCCAGAGAAGAAAAAGTCATTAATGAATTGACTGAAAAACAAGGTGTAGTACTCGCGACAGGCGGTGGATCGGTTCTATCAAAAGAGACACGTAATCGTTTATCTGCTCGTGGGATAGTGGTCTATCTTGAAACAACCATTGAAAAACAGATGGCAAGAACTCAAAAAGACAAACGGCGTCCATTATTACAAGGAGGAAATACCCCTCGAGAACTCTATGAAGAGCTTGCTGATGAACGTGAACCACTTTATCAAGAAATTGCTGATATCACTATTAAGACAGATGAACAAAGTGCTAAAGGTGTAGCTGGTTATATCATCGATAAAATAGAGCAAATTTAAGCTACTTATTATCAAGATAATGACTGATACTGAAATAGTAATAGTGTAGATGTCAAGTTAAGGAGTAAATATGCGTGTAGATAAAGATGACCGTTATATATCAGAAAAAGCGAATAAAGACTCTACAACTTCATTCAAATTACCAAGTTTTCTTAATTATTTTTCCAAGAAAAAATTAATTATTCTTGGTTCTGCTATGGTAATCTTTTTCTTAACGCTAAGTTTTGTGATATTAAGTTCTTCAACAGAAAATGAACCAACATCATTGACGTCGCCTGACGTCAATGGTTATTCATCAACAAATATTGAAAACAGCAACAACGCTCAATCTTTAACTGATGAGTTAAACGCATCAAGTAACACACAAACCACCGATTCAAGTTTATTACCCAACTCTACAACTGCTTCAAGATCGAATCAATCATTAGACAGTCAAGAGCCACTAACCAGTAATAGTAATATTGTGGATGAATCAAGGAAAGCTCGTAATCAATCAAATGATTCGACTATAAAAAAACCAACAACATCGTCCCTTTCTGAGAAAAATGGAGCGAATAGTCATAATACTATTTCAAGTCATAACGGAAACAGGAATAAAAACAATACTATTTATATTAAAGATGATGAATACACTATTCAACTTAGTGCTTCATCATCTTTTGAAAACTTAAAAAAATTTGTTGAAAAAAATAATATTACTCACTACCAAATTTACGAAACTAAACGTAATAACAGTAAATGGTTTATTTTGATTAAAGGTATATATAAATCATCAGATGAAGCCAAAAAGGCTATAAAATCTTTACCTAGTGCTTTACAAAAGGATAATCCATGGGTCAAATCTGGTGCATCTGTGAATAAAGAAAAAGCTGAAAAATAAAGGATATGGTTCATTTATCCTACCAAAGACAAAATAGGAGTATCCTTTGAAAAAACAACGAGCCTTTTTAAAATGGGCTGGAGGAAAATATGAGCTTGTGGACACCATTAGGCAGTATCTACCAGAAGGAGATCAACTGATTGAACCTTTTGTTGGTGCAGGTTCGGTCTTCTTAAATACCAATTATAAAAGCTACCTTTTAGCTGATATTAACCATGATTTAATTGAATTATTCAATTTATTGAAATCAAAACCAAATGAGTTTATTAATGATCTAAAAATATTTTTCCAACCTCAGAACAATAAGCCTGAGGCATTTTATCAACTACGAGACGTATTTAATTATAGTAAAGATCAGTATTTACGATCGTTATTATTTATTTACTTAAATCGTCATTGCTATAACGGTCTATGTCGTTATAACAACAGTGGACTTTTTAATGTGCCATTTGGTCGCTATAAAACAATCTATTTTCCTGAGAAAGAGCTAAACTTTTTTGCAAAAAAAGCACAAAATGCGGAATTTATCTGTGCCCCATACCAAGAGGTCATGAAAAAAGCAAAGAAAAATTCTGTGATATACTGTGATCCGCCCTATTTATCGCCAAATGATTCGGCTGGATTTACGGCATATTATTCAAATAATTTTGGCTATGAAGAACATAAAAAACTCTCTAAATTAGCCGAAAAAATGGCTTATAAAAACAATATTCCAGTGCTTGTATCCAATCATGATACTGATTATACAAGAACGTTATATAGTAAAGCTCGCCACCTTTATCGAGCTGAAATGCGACGCTCAATTAGCTGTGATGGTGAAGGTCGAAAAAAAATTGATGAAATATTAGCGCTATACAAATAATCCTAAAAACATTTGAGTATTGGCTTGTATGATTAGAGGTATGTTATGAAAGAGTTTATTATTGCACCGTCAATACTTTCAGCAAATTTTGCTTGTTTAGGTGAAGAAACCCAAAAAGTGATTGAAGCAGGGGCTGATGTAATTCATTTTGATGTCATGGACAATCACTTTGTGCCTAATTTGACAATGGGGTCAATGTTTTGCCAAGCACTACGTGACTACGGAATAAAAGCCCCAATCGATGTCCATTTAATGGCATCCCCTGTCGAAGAACTTATTGTCTCTTTTGCAAAAGCTGGAGCTAGCAATATCTCTATTCATCCCGAAGCAACGATTCATCTTGACCGAACGTTGCAACTTATCAAAGATCATGGTTGTACCGCTGGTTTAGTTTTTAATCCGGCTACTCCGTTAGATCATTTAGATTATGTAATGGATAAAATTGATATTGTGTTATTAATGGGAGTTAATCCTGGTTTTGGTGGGCAATCTTTTATCCCGTCAACATTAAAAAAATTACGACAAGTTAAACAACGTATTATTGAATCAGGGCAAAAAATCAGACTTGAAATTGATGGCGGCGTCAAAGTTGAAAATATTGCAGAAATAGCCCAAGCTGGCGCTGATATGTTTGTTGCAGGATCTGCTATTTTTGGACAACCTGATTATAAAACAGTTATTGATGCTATGCGAAAAGAATTAGCAGGAGTTAAACATGCCTAAACTGGATGACATTCAAGCAATAGCATTTGATCTGGATGGCACACTCGTTGATAGTGTACCCGGACTTGCATTAGCAATTCAGCAAATGCTTGCCGACTTACAATTACCTACTGTTAGCAAAGATCAAGTTAAAAATTGGGTTGGTAATGGCATCGATGTTATGTTAGAACGTACCTTTAAAGCAATCGATATTACCCCAACAGCAGAATTGTTTAGTCAAGCTAAAAATTGCTTTAATCAGCATTATGATAAAGTTATCGATGCAGAAACAAAACTCTTTCCACATGTTAAAGAGACCTTAAAAACACTTTATGATAACCATTATCCATTAGCACTTGTTACCAATAAACCTGCACAATTTTTACCTGCTTTATTAGAATCATTAGGCATTAAAGAATATTTCAAACTGGTGCTAGGTGGTGGTGATGTTATCAAGCTAAAACCTCATCCTGCCCCGCTTTATCAAGTTATGGCAACGTTTGGGCTCTTTTGCGATCAATTACTATTTGTTGGTGACTCGAAAAATGATATCACCGCAGCAAAGAATGCTAACTGCCCTACTGTTGCGTTAAGTTACGGTTACAACTATGGTGTATCCATAGCGACCAGTGACCCCGATTTTTTGTTTGACGATTTCAAAGATATATTAACCTTGTTACCACTGCCTAAAGCTGAGGCAAAAAAATAAGAATGAATAGATTAGGAATAAAATATGAGTAAACCGATTGTATTTAGTGGCGCTCAGCCATCAGGGGAATTAACACTTGGCAACTATTTGGGAGCCTTAAAAAATTGGGTCGCTTTACAACAAGAATACGATTGCGTTTATTGTATTGTAAATCAACATGCCATCACAGTACGCCAAGATCCACAGAAGCTACGCAAAGCAACGCTGGATACCATGGCGCTTTATTTAGCATGTGGCATTGATCCTCAAAAAAGCACTATATTTGTACAATCTCATGTACCTGCTCATGCTGAATTAGGGTGGGCATTAAACTGTTACACTTATTTTGGTGAACTCAGTCGCATGACCCAATTCAAGGATAAATCATCACGACACGCTGAAAATATTAACGCAGGGCTTTTTGATTATCCTGTTTTAATGGCAGCTGACATTTTATTATATCAAGCTAATTTAGTACCGGTGGGTGACGATCAAAAACAACATCTCGAACTATCACGTGATATTGCAATGCGCTTTAATGCCCTGTATGGTGACATTTTTACAGTTCCTGAACCTTTTATCCCTAAAGTTGGTGCAAGAGTGATGTCTTTACAAGACCCAACGAAAAAAATGTCTAAATCCGATGAAAATCGAAACAATGTGATTGGCTTACTTGAAAATTCTAAAGACATCGAGAAAAAAATCAAACGAGCAATGACCGATTCTGATGAACCGCCTGTTGTACGTTATGATTTAAAAAATAAAGCTGGTGTATCAAATTTATTAGATATATTAACTGGTGTAACAGGAAAACCTGTCACCGAACTTGAAAAAGAGTTTGAAGGTAAAATGTATGGACATCTTAAAACGG
>CALYQY010000067.1 GCA_945291235.1 uncultured Gilliamella sp. | reverse complement strand
TGTTTATAAAGAAGCTAAAATTAAATAATTTTACTTTTAAATAAAAAACCCAGCTAAGCTGGGTTTTTTTATATCTATGTTTGTGATAATTAGATTAAATTAATAAAAAAGCTCCAGTTTCAACTAAAGCTTTATAAATTAAATGATGTCTTATTTTAAATATTCTTGCTCATATGCTCTTGCTTTTTTATCATCAAAAGCATGTTCCCAGCGGGCTATAACGATAGCAGCCAATGCATTACCCACAACATTAACTACTGTTCTACCCATATCTAAAATACGCTCAACACCCATAATATAACCAATACCCTCGATTGGAATACCAACACTACCAAGTGTAGCTGATAACACTAAAATTGAAGCACCTGGTACACCAGCGATCCCTTTTGATGCTATCATCAATGTTATAACAATGATAATTTGATCCAGAATGCTTAAATCCATACCAAATAATTGCGCGAGAAAAATAACAGTTATACTTTGATATAGTGTTGAACCATCAAGATTAAATGAATATCCAGTAGGGATAACAAAACTCGTAATTGCTTTCGGTGCACCATAAGCTTCCATTTTTTCAATAATCTTAGGCAAAGCTGTTTCAGAGCTTGCAGTTGAAAACGCAATGACGAGTTCTTCTTTCAATATTTTTAATAAGGTAAAAATATTAAATCGGCACAATTTACAAACTAAACCTAATATGACCAAGGTAAATATAATCATTGCTGAATAAACGGTTAAAATCAATTTCAGTAATGGCAATAATGAAGCGAATCCATATTTGGCAACAGTTACCGTGATTAATGCAAATACCCCAATAGGTGCGTAACGCATAATCATATTAGTGACTTTAAACATTGTATCTGATACCACTTTTAACAAGAATAAAAATGGATCACGCTGTTTATCAGGTAACGACATTAAGCCTAAGCCAAAAAAGACACAGAAGAAGATAACAGGTAAAACTGCACCATCAGACATTGCTTTAAAGATATTAGCTGGAATCATGTCTAAAATCATAACAATTAAACCGTGAGGTTTACCGCTAAGTTCTTCAGCTGCTTTAGTATATTTACTAATATCTGCTGAGGCTAACGTTGAAGAATCAATTCCCGCGCCAGGTGCAAAGAAATTTCCCCAAAAAAGACCTAACAAAATAGCAATAGTAGTAATAATTTCAAAATAAAGAATAGTTTTAAAACCAAGCATTCCTAAACGTTTTGAACCACCAATGCCTGCTATACCTAACGTTAAAGTACTAAGAATAATTGGCAATACAATCATCTTAATTAAACGGATAAAAATATCACCTGCAGGTTGGAAAATATTAACAATGGCAAATTGATAATATGAATGTAATTCATGATTAGGATTTGCTAATTCATATAGAAAAGCACCTGTCACTACACCTAAGATCAAGGCAATTAAAATTTGCCATGCAAGATTAGTTAAGATTTTTTTAATAAAAAATGACATCTCATACGATTCCTTTTGAGGTTTTCTAAAACAAAAAAGGATTAGTTTTTCACTAATCCTTTTAATAATAAAGATTTATTCTTCGGATTCCTGTGCGGAATCACCCAGCTCCTCATTTTGCTGAGATAATTCCGTATCTGCCTCATCCTCAGTTTCAGCAATTCGCTGTAATCCGACCACTTTCTCGTTATCCGCAGTACGAATTAACATCACGCCTTGCGTATTTCGACCAACAACACTCACTTCTGATACACGAGTACGGACTAATGTACCGGCATCAGTAATTAACATGATTTGATCCGTTTCTTCAACTTGTACTGCACCAACTACTGCACCATTTCGCTCACTGACTTTAATCGATATTACGCCTTTAGTTGCACGTGATTTAGTTGGATATAATTCTTGTTCAGTACGTTTACCATAACCATTTTGCGTTGCAGTTAAAATTGCACCATTTCCACGAGGAACAATAAGTGAGACAACTTTATCATCGCCTTCTAATTTTATTCCTCTAACACCTGTTGCCGTTCGTCCCATGCAACGAACTTTATTTGCCGGGAATCGAACAACTTTACCATTAGCTGAAAATAACATAATGTCTTCTGTATTAGAGATTTGAGACACTTCGTCATCATTGTCAGTCTCATCAACGATTAAATCATCATTCAGCTCTTCATCATCAACGATATCAGATGTTTCATTACTAGTTAAATCAACGCCGATTAATTCGTCATCATCACGTAAGTTAATCGCAATAATTCCACCACTGCGAGGGCGGCTAAATTCAATAAGTGAAGTTTTCTTAACCGTTCCTTGTGCGGTTGCCATAAAGACGCAATGTTCATCATCAAATTCCCGAACAGGCAAAATGGCAGTAATGCGCTCATCAGCTTCCAGTGGTAATAAATTGATGATTGGTCGACCACGTGATCCACGGCTGGCTTCCGGTAATTGATAAACCTTCATCCAATACAATCGCCCACGGCTTGAGAAACATAAAATAGTGTCGTGAGTATTTGCCACGAGTAATTTTTCAACAAAATCTTCTTCTTTGATTTTGGTCGCTGACTTACCTTTACCACCACGACGCTGAGCTTCGTAATCTGATAATGGTTGATATTTTACGTAACCTTGATGCGATAACGTCACAACAACATCTTCTTGAGCGATAAGATCTTCAATATTGATATCTGCGCTACTTGCCGTGATTTCAGTTCTACGAGCATCTTGGAATTGGTCACGAACAGCTTCAAGCTCTTCGCGAATCACTTCCATCAATCGTTCCGGGCTTGATAAGATAAATAATAGTTCACCAATTAAAACTAATAGCTCTTTATATTCATCAAGGATTTTTTCATGTTCAAGACCAGTTAAACGGTGTAAACGTAGATCTAAAATAGCTTGTGCTTGCGCTTCAGATAGGTAATAGTGACCATCACGAATACCAAATTCCGGTGCAAGGTCTTCCGGACGAGCGGCATCATCACCGGCTTTTTCCAGCATAGCGGCAACATGGCCTAATTGCCAAGCTTGCGCTAATAATTTGGCTTTCGCTTCCGCTGGCGTTGCTGCCGCGCGGATTAACTCAATCACTGGATCGATATTGGCCAGCGCAATAGCGAGGCCTTCTAACACATGGGCACGCTCACGTGCTTTACGCAGTTCATAAATGGTTCGACGAGTCACCACTTCCCGACGGTGAAGCACAAATGCTTCAATCATTTCCCGTAGGTTTAATAGTTTTGGTTGACCTTTATGTAAGGCTACCATGTTGATACCAAATGAGACTTGTAATTGCGTCAGTGAGAAAAGATTGTTTAATACCACTTCACCAACAGCATCTCGTTTGATTTCAATGACAATACGCATACCGTCTTTATCAGATTCATCACGTAATGCAGAAATGCCTTCGACTTTTTTGTCTTTAACTAATTCTGCAATCTTTTCGATAAGCTTTTTCTTGTTAACTTGATAAGGAATTTCGTTAACGATGATTGTTTCACGACCGGTTTGGTCATCGACTTCAACGGTAGCTTTAGAACGAATATAAATAATACCACGCCCGGTACGGTAAGCATTTTCGATACCTTTGCGACCATTGATTAGCGCAGCAGTTGGGAAATCCGGACCTTGAATATGCTCCATTAATCCTTCAACTGAAATATTTTCATCTTCGATAAAAGCAAGACAACCATTGATAACTTCAGTTAAATTGTGAGGTGGAATGTTGGTTGCCATACCAACGGCAATCCCGGATGAGCCATTAATCAATAAATTAGGGATACGTGTTGGTAACACATCGGGGATCATTTCTGAGCCGTCGTAGTTAGGCGAGAAGTCGACCGTTTCTTTATCGAGATCGGTTAGTAATGCGCCAGCGAATTTTTGCATGCGAATTTCGGTATAACGCATCGCCGCCGCTGAGTCACCGTCAACCGAACCGAAGTTACCTTGACCGTCGACAAGCATATAGCGTAACGAAAACGGCTGAGCCATACGTACGATAGTGTCATAGACAGCTGAGTCGCCATGTGGATGATATTTACCGATCACATCCCCTACAACACGTGCAGATTTTCGATAAGGTTTATTCCAATCGTATCCGGCCTCATGCATGGCAAATAAAACCCGTCTATGTACCGGTTTTAATCCGTCACGCACATCAGGTAATGCACGCCCGACAATAACAGACATTGCATAATCAAGATACGAGGATTTCAATTCATCTTCAATATTAACGGGGGTTATTTCTTTGGCTAGTTCGGTCATAACACCATGTTCTCTTATTAATTTAAGTCATCAAATCAGCCTATAATTATAGCACAAAATCACTATAAATGCAGAATTAAACTGATTTAATTTCAACTTATTCACCATGAATAAACAATGTGTTTTCAATTAATTGGCATAAACAGTTTAAAATCATGGCATGCATTTCATATGCCATGACTTTTTTGTATGACGGAATTCGAATTTCGATATCATTTTGCCCCAGTAAACCAATAACTTCACCACCATCAAAAGCGGTCAAGGCAACAATTTTCATATCTTTGATTACCGCCTCTTGTACGGCACGAATAATCGATCGGCTATTACCCTGGCAAGTAGAGATAACTAAGGTATCACCTCGATGACCGAGTGCTTGAATTTGGCGAGCATAGACTTCTTCATGATTACTAATAGCACTGAGTAACACATTATCAGAGACTAACGCAATAGCAGGAATGCTCGGTCTTTCTATATCCATACTGGTAATTAAACGTGAGGTAAAACTTTGCACATTTGCCGCCGCAGAGCCATTGCCACAACTCATTATTTTATTCCCGTTTAGCAAACTCTCGACAATAATATTAGCAGCTTTTTCTATGGAAGAACCGAGTGACTCAGCCATGACAATTTGTGTTTGAATACTTTCTGTAAAATAATTTTTAATTAAGTCTTGCACGTTTTTCACCTAAAAATTAAAACGCATTGATAATCCATTTCTGGTTTTTACCGGTCACGGCAAAAACATCAAATCTAAATTCGGTTTCTTCTATGTTTAAATTATTCGATATCATCCAAAGTTGTGCCGCTTGCCTAATTTTGGCTTGTTTAGACGGCGTAACTGTCGTTTCAGCTTCACCAAAATTAGCATTCTTACGGTAGCGCACTTCAACAAATACAAAACACTGTTTGTCACGCATAATTAAGTCAATTTCACCTAAGCGACATCGACTATTTTGTTCAACGAAAACCAGCCCTTGTTGAATTAAAAATTGGCAAGCAATTTGCTCATAATGCTTGCCAATATTTTTATTCTTCGTTTGTTGTGTTGGTTGATGCTGCAACATAAGCGTACTGTTGCCAGGATAACGAACGTGTAACTTCACATTGGTTACTGGTAGATAATTTCCCGGTCATACCGTTTAGGAAATCAGCTTGATAAGAGTCTAACTGATTAAAGCGATTCGCTAGTCTCCAAGCATCAATTCCCATTGCATACAATCGTAATAATGAATAATCTTTTTGAATATTACCCGGTACCATTGTTGTCATACTATCAGATAAGTTTACTATCATTGGAATATCGGCATACTCGGTTTGATTCATATCATAATTAAAATCGTTTGATCGATTAGCGGTATGGCTTTTAGAGCTGGAATAAAGTAATACTGAGCTCGATGCATTACCCACAGTTTTACCCGCACCCATATCAAGCATTGGTTTAATTAATGTCATTTCATCGTATGAAGCGTAAACATAAACGGCATCAAAACCAGAAGCTGAACCTGCATAGGATGCATCATCAGCAAAAACCGGACTACCTGTTAATCTAATTCCGACATTGCGATTCATATTTGCTCTTAGCGAGCTTGCATTAGCAAAATATTGAACATAGGCTTGCGAACTGTTTGCCGATAGTTGTGACCACTGTTTAGCAAAGCTTTGTGCAACCCGTCGACCTAAATCGGTTTGTGGTACAAGTAATAGCGGTCTTGTTTTATTTTGCGCATAAATATGGTTAGCCGCATCTATGGCTTCATCTTCTGGCGATAATGCAAAATAGCACATCTTATTTGTCGTTGCGACGCTATTATCAACTTTATTAAGCGCTAAAACCGGAATACTTGGGGATAACTGTTTTATTTTTGTAACGTCATCTTTCAACAAAGGCCCCACGATTAATTGAACATTTTGGTCTTGAGCTTGTTGAATTAAAGATTCCATTGGGGCAGATGATGTATCTAAGATAACCATGTCTTGCTGTGGCTCCTGTGGATAAAATTTAATAGCATCCACATAGCCTTGGCGAATAGTATTACCAAATATGCGTGAAGAACCATTTAATGGCAGTAATAATGCGACTTTTTTAGCATTTGCATTATCTACCGAAATAGACTCTTCACCGGTTAAAGAAGGAATAAGTAATTTAGCTGGATGATCCGGATAACGCATCGCCCAATCTTTAATCGCTTGAATTAATATTGCATTTTGATTTTGAGCGTTCGCTGCAATGGCTTGACCATTTTCATCATCTTGTTTCACCGGCACTGGTCGATTGTTTAAAAACACAAACGCTAAATCAACCCAACCTTGCAACGTCGTTTCATTGTCGTAAACGCTAATTGAACTTAATTGATTTTGAGTTAGTTTTTTGAAGAAATTAAAGGTATTGTGAATCACTTGCTTTCTTTGCTGATCAGTAGCAAATATTTCAAGATCGATATAATCATGCGCTTGTTGATTGATATTTTTACTTTTTGCGTCAAACGCTAATTTTATACTGTAGTAACGATATAATTGACGATTATTTAATTCTTTAACATTTAATTGGTTGAGGTCAAATGATTTACCGGTTTTAACAGCAATTTCACCTAATAATAAGAGTTTTTCATTTTGCTGAGCAACATTGAGATCGGTTAGCTGAGATAAGATCGACTTCGCTTGTGAAATTTTATTTTCTTTCACTAACGCTCGCACCGCCAATAATTGCCAGTTTGTCTTAGCTGAACCGGTCGCAGAATCTACCTGGGATAAATAATAAGCAGAATCTTTAGTCTCATCAAAATCAGAAGATTTTTTTGATATATTGAGTGTACAGCCAACCAGTAATGCATATAGTGCTAATATTACAATAGCATATAAGGATTGTTTTAATTTCATACCCATTCTCTTGTAATTTGTTATCTTAAAATTCTTTATTGATAAACAGTTTTATTTATCAATGACAATGACGCCAGTTTATTGCCACTCTTAGTTGGATTTATTTTCTAGCGCTTAATAAAACGGTGATTAATTTTTTTAAAGACAGTGCAATTAATATTTCAAGATTAAAACATATCTTTCTATTAATAATCTGTCATTTGACAATCAATTGTATTAACGGAAATAGTGCTATGCCGTATTACATACAATAGAGTTTAAATGGTAAGCTTTTTAAGCACAAATTTAAAGCTATAATATTTCACTTTACCCTGATTATTGCGTTAATTTTAGTCAATAGCGCACTTTTTTATTATTCTACTGTTTAATTCGAATAAATAAACATCACTAACTGTCAAACAAAATCTTAATAATTCTTAACAATTTAGTTTACGATTGTTTAAATTATTAAAAATTGACCAGTTAATAGATTTCGCTTTAATCACGCCGAATTGATATTATAATCGGCGCTTTTTAACAGTTACCTCAATTATTAGCCAATGGCTAATTAAGCGAGCGATAATCAAGTTATTAAATTCGTTTGCTATCCCCAAATTCTTTGTACATGCACGGTGATCTCTTCGCGATCATGATAAAGCTGTTTTGCCTGTATTTGTACATTAATCTGATGATTTTTCAGTTGGTTATGTAGTAGCTCTAAATTTTGTTTGACTTCTTCATAACGCTTTTTCATAGGTAATTTGAGATTAAAGATCGTTTCTCGACACCAACCATTGATTAGCCACTTTGCAATTAACTCAGTCACTTTAGCGGGTTTTTCAACCATATCACAGACCAACCAATAAATATTATGTTTTTTCGGTTCAAATTTAAAACCATCCTCACGAAAGTGTTTAACTTGACCGGTTTCCATTAATTTTTCATTCATTGGTCCATTATCGATGGCATAAACCATCATACTACGTTTAACTAGCTGATATGTCCAGCCGCCCGGGCAAGCGCCAAGGTCGACGGCATTTAAGCCGCCTTTTAAGCGTTCATCCCACTCTTCATAAGGAATAAAAATATGAAATGCTTCTTCCAATTTTAAGGTTGAGCGAGACGGCGCATCAGACGGAAATTTCAATCTTGCAATACCCATATAAAAAGGCGAGTTGTTTTGGCTTAATGAATAGCCAACATAACAGCTATGGTTATTGATAAATAATAAGTGAATAACCGGGCGTGAAGGATTTTGCACTTTTAGTAGAATTCGCTTATTTCTCAGAGCCTGTCTGAGCGGAACAGTAAATTTACGGCAAAACCCCGCTAACGCTTTACCTTCATTGGTATCAGCAACTTCAACCCGCAAATCGCCCGCTTTTTCGACACATCCGGTTAGTGCATCGATTATTGGTGATATGCGATCGTTGGTTGGCAGATCTGTTAGTAGGTCACCAGATACAAACATCTGCCTTGCAAAGATAAGTGTTCTAAATGATAACGTTTTAATTAAGCGTTGTGCATCTTCAGGTTGATAGCATACAAACACGACATAACCACTGTTATCTTTTACTTTGGCAAAACCGTATATCTCATGCTGTGTGGCTTTATCGGTAATTTCTGCTGCACACTCTTTTTCAAATCCACAACGGCAATAGAGAATAATTTTATTAAGTTTTTGCATATTTCGTTTTGACTCTTTTAACCAACAATTTCAAATAACCTGTTTTAGTCAGATTGAACACTATCTGTGTATAACGGCGCTTCACCTTTTGGACGAGTTTTAAATCGTCGATGTAACCACATATATTGTTCGGGAGCTTTTAAAATTTCCTGTTCGATAGCTTTATTCATAAAGGTTGCAGCTTGAACATCATCATCGACCGGATACCCTTCAAGTGGCGGTGTAACATACACGGTATAACGACCATTTTTTTCACGTTTAGGGGTAAATGGAATAATAGCCGGGTGACCGAGTTTAACTAAAATGCGCGTGCCAATGGTTGTCGCTGCTTTTTCAACTGAAAATAGTGGCGCAAACACGCTATTTTTAGGTCCGTAGTCATGATCGGGGGCGTACCACAGTAATTCGCCATTTTTTAACGCCCGAACCATTCCTTTGGTGTTATAGCGATCTAACATATATTTATTTGATTTCAAGCGTCCTTTAAGCTGAACATAATCCATTACCGGATTATCGTTTGGTCGGTAGACCCCAACTCCCGGATGGCTCATACCTAAAATACGGGCACCTAATTCAAGTGTTAAAAAGTGGATGCCAATAAGCAGTACCCCCTGCCCCGATTGCTGTATTTGGGTAATATAAGAATCACCGACAATCGAGGATTGTTTAGCTAGCCGTTTATCTGACCAAAACCAAGCGATTCCTGTTTCGAAAATAGCAACACCAGTTGAAATAAAATTTTGACGCAACATTTGGTCTCGTTCTTGCTGTGACTTTTCAGGAAAACAGAGCTTAAGGTTTTGTCTGGCGGTCTCTTTACGTTTACCTATCAATTTCATGGAAAGCAAGCCTAGACCTTTACCAATTTGATAAATGATTGGATAAGGCAATAAAACGATTAGATACAAAATACCAATACCAAACCACGTTAACCAGTAACGAGGGTGTAATAAACGTTTTGAAAAAATGGGGCGTATTTCCTGATTTTGATTCATATTAAGATCAAATAATTATTTAAACAAAGTAGATTATTATATACCAAATCTTGATTTAAGAGGCAGAAAAATAACATGCCCGAGGGCTGCTTTAATCCTTCATCAAGATAAGGCGTTTGCATAAAGCTAATGATTTGAAACAGATGTTAGGGATTAAATTGATTAATCCCTATTGTGAAATTTAACACTTTAACAGCGCTAATTTTATACTCAAACGTATACTATTTCTGAAACTTCTTGACAAACAATTAGACTGCAACCGGTGCTTTAATTGCCGGATAAGGATCATAATCAACGATGTCAAAATCCTCGAAGACATAATCGAAGATTGTCGGTGGTTTACGTTTGATAACCAGTTTTGGTAACGCTCTTGGTTCACGAGTTAACTGTAAATGTGTTTGCTCCATATGATTTGAGTAAAGGTGAGTATCGCCGCCTGTCCAGACAAAATCACCGACTTCTAAATCACACTGCTGTGCAATCATATGCACAAGAAGTGAATAGCTAGCAATATTAAAAGGTAGACCTAAAAAAACGTCACATGAACGCTGATAAAGCTGACAAGAAAGTTTACCTTGTGCCACATAGAATTGGAAAAAAGCATGACAAGGCGCTAAAGCCATTTGATCAAGCTCACCCACATTCCAGGCTGAAACAATCATCCTTCTTGAATCCGGGTCATGTTTGATTTGTTCAATCAGTTGCGAAATCTGATCGATTTGACGCCCGTCGGCAGCTCCCCATGCTCGCCACTGTTTGCCATACACAGGGCCTAAATCACCATTTTCATCAGCCCATTCATCCCAAATGGTCACTTTGTTATCTTGTAAATACTTTATATTGGTATCGCCTTTTAAAAACCAAAGCAATTCGTGGATAATTGAACGTAAATGACATTTTTTGGTGGTGACCAATGGGAAACCATCTTGTAAATTAAATCGCATCTGATGACCAAAAATAGATAAGGTCCCTGTTCCTGTTCGATCTGATTTAGGTGTTCCTTCATCTAAAATTTTTTGCATAAGTGCTAAATATTGTTTCATGGTTTTATGGCCTTTTTATTAAATCTGTAAGCATATAAAAGAATGAAAATACCACCAAAAATCATTGGTAGGCATAAAATTTGTCCCATACTAATGATGTTTAAAAATAAGCCCAACTGTTCATCGGGTTGTCGGTAGAATTCAATGACAAATCTAAACACACCATAGCAAAGCAAAAATAGACCGGATACACTACCGGTTGGTCGAGGTTTGCGAATAAATAGATTTAAGATGATAAATAGAACAATTCCTTCAAAAAACATTTCGTAAAGTTGAGATGGATGTCTTGGCAAGATACCATTCAATTGCGAATAAAGCGAGTACCACTCAGGGTGAGACTGCACAAACATAAAATCAGCATGCGCAGATGTCGGAAATAACATGCCAATGGATGAATTGGTAACACGCCCCCACAGTTCGCCATTGATAAAATTACCAAATCGACCAAACATCAATCCGATTGGTACCAACGGTGCAACAAAATCAGCTACTTGCATAAACGTTTTGCCCGTTTTTTTAGCAAAAATTGCTATTACGCAGATGGCGCCAATTAAGCCTCCATGAAATGACATTCCCCCTTCCCACACTTTAAATAGCGTTATAGGGTCGTGCATAAAGGCTTCGAAATTGTAGAAAAAGACATAACCTACTCTTCCACCAATAAAGAGCCCTAAAAAGCCCCAGAAAAGGAGATTTTCAACTTGTTGTGCTGTCCATTGACTATCGGGTTTACTCGCTCGGCGTTTTGCCAGAAAAAGCGCACCAACTATGCCAAATAGATACATCAAACCATACCAATGCAAAGAAATAGGACCTAATGAAAGTGCAACTGGATTAAAATCCGGAAATTGTAAATATTGATTCATTTTTTTACACGCTGTTTGTTTTTTCGTTTATGAACAAAGAAATTAAATCGTTTCTTTTTAGAAACATTTGCTACAGGTAAATCCGATTCAGACTGTATGGTAAATACAGATAAGCAAAATTCTTTCATTGCTTTTCGGTATACATCCCGTTTAAAAGCAATAACCTGTCTAATAGGGTACCAATAGCTTACCCATTTCCAATCATCAAATTCCGGGGTAGAAGACATGTTTAGATTAATCACCGACGGATCAGAAATAAGCTCTAATAAAAACCATTTCTGCTTTTGTCCAATACAAACAGGTTGATTTTCCCAACGAATCATTCTTTTGGGTAATTTATAACGAAGCCAACCATTAGTTACTGACAAAATTTTTACATCTTTTGGTAATAATCCTACCTCTTCATTAAGTTCTCGAAACATTGCCTGCTCAGGCGTTTCGTTTTGTTTTATTCCGCCCTGAGGAAACTGCCAAGAATTTTGCCCGTAACGACGAGCCCAAAGTACTTGGCCATACCTGTTACAAATAACTATTCCTACATTTGGACGGTAGCCATCATTATCGATCACTGACTACCTCAAAAAATTTATTTTTTATATAGCTGAATTGTTTCATACATACAGCAATAAATAAATAGAAAAATGATGTTAAACGTATAAATATGCTGTTATTCAGATGTTTTTTTCGCTAATTTGATAATCGTCACGATGTTAATCACCGCAAATGTGATTTCAATAGCCAGACTACCGAGTGAACCTATCACTAAACTATAGATTATCCATAGTGCACTACTGAGTAAGATCAGTAAGCGCATTTGCTGTTGCCGAAAACGAAAAAGCGCAATGGTTACCAGTGTCGTACCGATAACAGAGAAATAGTGAATAAATTGCGTGCAGTCGGGCGTAGTGAGAAAATAAAATATCCACATTAGGGCTATAAAAAACAACATTGCCAACAGGCTTTTGGTATATGCTGAGGTAATATTTCGAAAAATGTTGATTATATTTAGGATAGCAGCCGGATAAGATTCGGGACCCAGCAGGTAAAAATGCAGTGTCATAATGATATTGACTAGGGTTAATTGATTACGAAAAGCGCTATCTTTACGTTGTAAAAAAGCACTTACGCCGACAAGATAACCTAATATTCCAACCAACTGAGGAACTGTTGTATATTTTTGAATAAAATCAGATCCAAAAAACTGATATAAATACTCCAGATTATCCATCGTTCACTCCTTAGACAAATGGATTGAAATTATACGATCTTTGCGTAAATCATTTAACCTAAATATTTAAACGATAAGATGCAAAAAAGCCCAGCATTTCTGCTGGGCTTTCGCTCTAATTTAAAAGTCTGGCGG
>CALYQY010000066.1 GCA_945291235.1 uncultured Gilliamella sp. | reverse complement strand
AGATATTGACTGATGAACGTACTCGTCGACAAGTGAATAATTTGCGTCATGCAACCAATAGTGAACTTCTTTGTGAAGCTTTTTTGCATGCTTATACAGGGCAGCCTTTACCATGTGATGAAGACTTACAAAAGGATCGAGAAGATGGTATTCCACAGCAAGCTCAAAAAATGATGAGGGATTTAGGTATTGATCCTGATCTGATTGATGAATAAAAATTAAATGGTTATCATCGTTCAGTATCATTAGAGAAGGGATATAAAAAAGGCGCATAAAGCGCCTTTTTTATATGATAATAACGAAAAAATCGTTACAACAAAAACTATTTTTTACCGCCAACCATTGAAAAACGTTGTTTGAATTTATCTACACGTCCACCAGTTGCAACATCACGTTGTTTACCAGTATAGAATGGGTGACACTCACCACATACGTCAAGATGAATATCATGACCAATAGTTGAATGAGTTTTGATAACATTACCGCAAGAACAAGTTGCTGTAATTGCTTTATATTCTGGGTGAATACCTTCTTTCATAATAAACCTCTAAAGTTGGTTCGTATCGCTATATAAACGGCTGTGAAAGCAAAGTCTATACACCATACGAGTGTTAAAAAACATGATTAAGGTTGCGAATTATACGCTTTAAACTGCTGGTAATCAAGCAATAAAAGCCTTGTTTAAACAGGTAACTGACCAATAGTTACTTGTAACTCAACCTTTTCACCGTTTCGCAATACTACTATGGGGACGGTTGTGCCTGGTTTCAACTCGGCTATTTGATCCATTGTTTGAATAATGGATTTTACAGGCTTGTTATCAACCATAATTAAAATATCATCTGTTTGTACCCCAGCTTGTAAAGAGGGGCCTTCGGCATTAGTAACCAAAATACCTAAAACAACCGGCATATCGCTTGGATTTCGAGTAGGCGTAAATTCTAATCCATCAATACCAATATAACCGCGAATTATTTTGCCATCTTGAATCAATTTATTCATTATCTTTACCGCTAAGGCCGTTGGAATGGCAAAACCGATACCTTCGGGTACTTCATTTCCTAGATTTTTAGCAAAGGTTAGGGTGTTAATTCCGACTAATTCACCTTTAGTATTGACGAGTGCCCCTCCAGAATTACCATGGTTAATTGATGCATCAGTTTGAATAAAGTTTTGTCGACGATAAGGACTTAAACCATCACGTCCTGTTGCACTGATAATACCTTGCGTAATGGTTTGCCCAATATTATATGGATTACCAATAGCTAAAACAACGTCTCCAATCTTTGGTTCTCGGTTAGGATTGATGTGAATTGTTGGTATATTGGTAGCTTCAATTTTAAGTACTGCAATATCAACCAGTTTATCAGAACCAACTGTTAGCGCTTCAAAAATTCGTCCATCTTGTAAAGCGACGATAATTTGTTCTGCACCATCAACAACATGATAATTAGTAATAATATAACCCTGCTTACTCATAATTACCCCAGAACCTAGTGGTGTAATTGGGTTATCAGTCGATTGTTGAGACATTGCATTCACTGAACGGCTGTAGATATTCACAACCGCTGGTGCAGCAATTTTGACAGCATCAGAATAACTTATGGGTTCGTTATCGAAGATTGATCTTGAAAAGTTTGATTGTGTTCCATTGCGCAAGGTTGGAAATATAATCAATAGCACTATCGCTAAAACAGTACCAATCAATATAGGCCATAAAATTTTCTTAAGCATAATGATTTGATTGTAAAGGGTGATAAGAAGATTTTAGCACATCTGACTAGATGTTGAAATTAATGATTTTCGTCGATACAAAAGCATCGACGAAAAAAAATTTATTCAGGAATTAGCGTAAAATTAAATATAAACGGCTATCACCCCGAACAATATTTAGCGCAATTGCAGATGGTTTGCTGTCAATAATTTTGCGAAGATCCGCAATATTGTTGACACGTGTTTTATTTACACCCGTGATAAGGTCGCCTTCTTGCAGGCTTAAACTTGATGCAGGTGAATTTTTAGCAATGCTCTCAATAATTACACCTTTTTGTCCTTTAATTTCACCATTAGTTAATATAGCGCCGTCAAGGGAAGCGTGTAAAGATTTTGCTTCGGTCGTCGATTCGTCGCTATTTTTTAATTTTACACTAACGGTTAGATTTTTACCGTCACGAATTAAACCTAATTCAACAGTTCGTCCAACACCAGCGGTAGCAATTTTAGCTCGTAATTCGGCAAAACTATCAACGGGTTTTCCATCCATTGACACAATCACATCGCCAGATTTAATACCCGCTTCCTTTGCGGCCGAGTCATCGATAACTTCACTAACAAATGCGCCTTTTTGAATTTCGAGATCAAACGCCTTTGCAATATCAGAAGTTAATTCATTCCCTTTTATACCTAATACACCCCGTTTGACTTCGCCAAATTCAATTAATTGCGAAGTTAAATTTTTCACCATATTACTTGGAATCGCAAAACCGATACCTACATTTCCACCACTAGGTGCAATAATGGCGGTATTAATTCCAACTAATTCACCATTTAAATTGACCAAGGCTCCACCTGAATTGCCTCGATTAATTGACGCATCTGTTTGAATAAAATTCTCAAAACCATTCATACTAAGTCCACTACGAGCAAGCGCGGAAATAATGCCCGAAGTAACCGTTTGACCAATTCCAAAAGGATTACCAATTGCCACAACATAATCACCAACACGTAATTTATCCGAATCAGCGAGTTTCAGTGCGGTTAATTTTTTACCATCTTGAATTTGCAGTAATGCAATATCACTTTGTTGATCTTTACCAATTAATTTGGCTTGATACTCATGACCATCATTTAAAGAAATAATGATTTTATCTGCATTTTCAATAACATGATTATTGGTTACTACGTAGCCTTTTTCAGCATCAATAATGACACCAGAACCTTGACCAGTAAACGCTCTCGATTGACTGTCAGGATAACCAAAGAAACGTCTAAATTCCTCTGGCATGTTATTTTGCATCTGAGCAACACCTTCAACTTTAATGCTAACAACAGACGGTAATACTGTTTCTAGCATTGGAGCCAAACTCGGTTTTTCAGTATTATTATCGGTAGGTATCGATGGAAAAGCAGCATAAGCATTTGAAAACATCGATAAACTTATACTTATACTTAAAGCAATAACACTTAATAGTTTTTTTTGTTTTTTTACTGAATTGTTCATTTTACAACTCTCGCTTTTCGAATAATTTAAAAATAATAGAAACTTATACTAGCGTTTACTAGTGAATTCGTATTAAGACCGTTGATCATCCGTTTTAAATAAATTTGAAGGATTATCAGAATAATCTTTAGGTTGCTTTTCTAAAACTAATTTTGGGCTACTGTCAGAATTATTTTCATCAAGACTAAGATTAGGCATATTTTCGCTACCAATAATCTGTTGCGAATTTTCTGCCATATGTTGATAAAGACGTCTAAACTCTTTAGCCATATTATCTAAGATTTCAGCACTGTGGGAAAAATGTTGAGCAATCATTTGTTTTTGAGTTTTCAACTCTTCTTGTGCTTTATCAAGCTCTCGTTTGGTATTTGCATATTGACGAGCTTTAGGACTAACCACATTCATTAAAATAGCGCCAACAATCAAGCCTATCACTAATCCAATTAAAATATAAATGATGATGTCTTTTTCCATAAATTACTCCTTGTACTTTATATAGTCTGATTATATAAAATTAATCTAAACTTACTCGTTATCATTTTGCATGGTTAGCAAGTTTAATCAATTGTTTTTTTAGTTTATTTGGTGCATTTTCTGCTAATGCATATAAATAAGTTGCACTAATTTGTGTCATGGCACTGTTCATTGTAGCATCATTTGACGAATGATTAACCCTTTGGGATGAAGGTGCAGCAATATCAGGATTAATACGATATTGAATAGAAGCTAAAGATGGCAATAAGTTTTTGCGAATACCGGTTAATAAATTGCTTTGTTCATATTTTAGTCGAGTAAGCCAACTTGCTGAACTGACTTCAAGAATGAGAATGCCTTGCCTAAAATTAGATACCCGACATTGAACATTTAACGGAGGAGGTAGTAGATCAAATACAACATCAGATAATTTCTTTAACGCATATATTCTTTCTTGAATATGCAATAAAGACGAATCTTGCGTCAAAATTGACGAAAGTATTTGTGGTTCATTATCACGCATAGGCTAACCTCATGCTCTCCATTATGATCTTTTGCTCTGTAAAAAACATACGCAATATATGACTAAAATAATTTAGCGCATCTAATAAAAAATATCTTACTAAAAAAAACCATTTACAGATAGTTAAAAAAACTTTTTCATATTGTTAATCTAGCATACTGAAAATAAACAACTTGTTTTGGAAGTCGATCCTTTATAGGAATAGCACCGCTTAAAAACGTTTATTTCAAG
The DNA here is from genome assembly GCA_945291235.1 of uncultured Gilliamella sp. The sequence continues at coordinate 8,674 of CALYQY010000066.1, read as the reverse complement.
TAATAGCATAATTATCGTTTTATAAAAAAGGAAATCATCATTTATTACTATTATTTTAACAAAGATATCCAAGCAGTAAATGATTAAAAGCAATAATTGATACAGATTAGTTATATCGCTAATTTAATTTGATATATTTCAAATTAAAACATAAAAAAATGTTGAAAATTGTAAATAAATGACGTGGATTGTAATTTAAATAAGATTATCATTGCCGATTATAAAAATTAATAACAAAACTTAAAAAAATTTAATTAAACAGAAAAAGTATAAATAGTATGAAGCGATTGGGTTATCGTATTATGTCACTGTTTTGGTTTTTTGCATCTTAATTGTGTTTGTTAAAATATTCGCTTTAAATTATGTCCTGATCTAAAACCAGTATTTCAAACCGTATATTAATGATTTCTGTTCAATGACACTAAAATATTAAATACGGTGATTTTGGTTTAATACTTAATAAGTTCAAAAAAATTTAATTCAAATAAAACGTGTTATTATTTTAATAAACATGATTGGATCTTATTGATTTCTTTATTTAGTGCATCGATAACTAAGTCAGGATGTGATCGTTGTAAAGTTTTAACGTTTTCAAAACCATCATTTACTGTCGAACCCGTATATTGTTGAGCCTGTTTAATGTTGCTAAATAGATAATGAATATTGTTTTGATGGTGAGTAGCCGTTAAAGTATAACTGACAAAATATTTAGCGTTATAATGATAGTCGGTTATGGCATTGGCAACAACATGATTTCCTTCAACTAGCTTAATCGTTTGCCCCCCATTTATTGTGATCGATTGTTGATTAGGGATGTTGTATGAATACCACCAAGGTGATCCAAAATAACTTTCGTTTGTTAGCACAACTGGTCCATTATTGAGTTCTTGTGCAATACACAGCGACAAGGAAGAATGAAGATTTTGGGTTGGTATTGTTTTGCTATATTTATTGAGAATATCATCGCCCGATGCGTTTTGTGATATTTCGACGCCTTGGGTTTGATAAATCGACGCCATTTTGGGCGATGTACAGCCCGTTAGCACAGCAACAAGAGTGAATAAAATTATAAACGCTTTCATGGCTAGCTCCTCATAGGTGTTAAATGGTTTATTGATTAGTTTACTCATATTGATAAACATTAACCATAAATTGATATTTAAAATTGAATGAAAAGAACCAATGTTAAAAATGTGGAAATCAATAACAATTTTAGACGTTATGCGATTGAGGTAAATAATTACCTCACATCATTAAGATAATATTAAACCTTTTTACCACGAATTTTTCGTGATAATCGTTTAAATCCATGGGTGAATTTTTTAATTGCCATAGCCATAGCCGGAACTTTAATCTTAATATTAAATCGTTCTTGCAGTTCTATGGCATCGTTAGCTTTGGTTAGCCAAATAAACCCTGAATTTGTTAAGTCGATGGCTTTAATTTTGCCATCTGGCGTTAAAATAAAATTACCGCCATGCACATCGTTAGAGACTAAATTATAATGATGAAGTTTTTCGATACAATTTTTGACTTGTTCGCCATGTAATTTCATTTCGTCCCTTGTTAATGAACGACCTTCGATAAAATTAAAAATCATATAGTGGCGTTTAGTTTTTTTATCGAATGCGACTAAATAAAGCTCATAAGCTATGTCGCATTTATCCTGCGAAATTTTAGCTAATTTATGGATTAAATTGAAATAAAAATCACCGGTTATTTTGGCAATCAGTTGACGTTCCAAACGATTTTCAACGCCACCATCAATTTTAAAAATAAATTTGCTTTGATTATGATTAATTAAATAAGTATATCTTTCAATACGATCACTAGGATCCAGTAATTCATGGTGACCTTCCTCTGCCAGAAAGTGATCAAACAGTTCAAGATAGTCAATTTCATCATTTTGGACGTAAGCGAACTTCATATCACCACGTTCAGTTTCAATTATATTTGCAAAGTTATTCAAATTACTTGGCTCCAACATACAACAACACAATTGGTTTATCTTAAACACTATCTATCTTAAAGTAAATGAAACGATGATAATTATAACGTTTACATAACCTAATTATAATCATCAAAATTTTGCGCTGATTAAAATGTTTTCTTATAATTGAAAATTATTGATAAATACGTTAACTGCTATTGTTTACTATGCTAAATAAGTCATCAGTTTGGTTTCTCTATATTATTAAAACGGCTAATCAAACATTCTATACCGGTATTACTACAGATATAAGTCGACGTTTACATCAACATCAAACTGGTCAAGGAGCTAAATATTTGAAAGGTCATCAAGATCTTACGCTTGTCTATCAAGTTTATGTTGGGGATAAATCCACAGCTTTAAAGCTTGAGTATCGTATCAAACAACTTTCTAAGACTCATAAAGAAAAACTTATTGCACAATCTCCTAACTTAACAGAATTATTGGCAAGATTCATTGCTAACTAATTTATTTTTAGATGAGTTTATAATTCAAAATGCCGACATCAATGCTAAAGGTGGTGAGTAAATTGCTTTAGTTTGCTGTTCAAATTCCTTGAGTTGTTGATACCAAAAATCAACATCTGTGATCCAAGGAAAAGCAGCAGTAAAAGCCGGGTCTTGCCAACGTGTAATAATCCAAGCCAGATAATGAACCATTCTCATTGCTCTTAATGGCTCAATTAATTTAATTTGTTGACTATCAAAATCGTTAAACTCTTGATACATTTCTATTAACGTATCAAGTTGTAGACGTTGTTCTTGACGATTACCATTCAGTAACATCCATAAATCTTGAATTGCAGGGCCATTACGTGCATCATCAAAATCGACAAGTATGGTTTGGTCTCGCCATAATATATTACCAATATGACAATCACCATGTAAACGGATGCATTGCCAATCATTATGCCAATGTTGTTCAACGGCTTTAATTAGGTGTGTCAGGTTTGTTCTAAGCGCTGAATGAATATTTTTAGGAATAAACTGACAAGATAAAAGTACCTCTTGAGGCTGATAAAGGTACTCTTCAAGACCGATTGTCGGTCGGTGTATAAAGTTTTTTTGAGCGCCAATTTGATGCATTCGTCCTAATAACAGTGCGACTGACTCCATTTGTTCAATGTTATCAGATTCGTATTGTCTGCCGCCTATACTTGGAAAAAGCGAGAACAAATAACCTTGATATTCATGCAGAGTGTTGTTATTGACTATTATAGGCGTAACAACAGGGATTTCAGCATCAAATAATGCTTGGGTAAATTGATGCTCCTCAAGAATTTGCTTTCGATTCCAGCGATGTGGACGGTAAAACTTAGCAACATAACGTATTCGCTCTTCATCCATAAATTGGTAGACACGATTTTCATAGCTATTTAATGCTATTAAACCCGAATCAACACGTATACCGATAGACAATAAACAATCAAGAATAAATTCCGGGGATAGCGCCTGGAATGAAAAAGCAGGATGATTCATTAATTTTCTCTTTTATTGTTGGTTAAACCATTCGTTTAATTGCCATTTTAATGGTTCAAGACCAATACGTTTTGGTGATGAGAAAGGGGATACTGTAATATCACCTTGAAAAGGTAAGATGGCTTCTTTGACCATATTAACTTGTTTTTTGAGCGCTCCAGACGCCAGCTTATCTGCTTTGGTCAATAACAACATGACGGGAATGTTCACCGATACCGCCCATTCAATCATCTGTTGATCTAAATCTTTTAAAGGATGTCTTATATCCATTAATATCACTAAACCTTTAAGGCTTTCACGTTTTTGTAGGTATTCCCCTAATGACTTCTGCCATTTTCGCTTGATTGTTTCTGGCACTTGCGCATAACCATATCCTGGCAAGTCAACCAACCGACAATTAGGCTCGACTTCAAAAAGATTAATAAGCTGAGTCCGCCCCGGTGTTTTACTGGTTCTGGCCAACCCTTTTTGGTTAGTCAGCGTATTAAGCGCACTCGATTTTCCTGCATTTGAGCGACCGGCAAATGCGACTTCTACACCACCGTCAAAGGGCAAATGTGAAATATCTGGTGCACTTAATATAAATTTAGTTTTTGCATAATTTAATGGTCGAATATCGTACATAAATAAGTATCCTATAAATGCGTAGACAGCATTTAATCGATTAAAATGCTGTTACTGTATAGAAAAACTTAAGCATTGACAACTTTTTCAACGGCTTTTGCAAATCGGTTCATCCCTTCTTGGATTTCATCTTCTGATATAATCAGTGAAGGTGTAAAACGTAATACATTTGAACCGGCATTTAAAATCATTACTTTATATTCTGTTGCGACGTTCAAAAAATCGCGAGCTTTGTCATGAAACTCAGGTTGTAATTCAGCGCCAATAAGTAACCCTTTTCCTCGATATTCTCTAAACACATTGAATTTGTCATTAATTTCTTCCAGTTTAGCAATAAATATTGCTCGACGCTTTTCGATCCCTGAAAGCACGTCTGGTGAATTGATAATATCAAACGCTTCACAGCCTACTGCACAAGCAAGAGGATTACCACCATAAGTGGTACCATGTACACCAGCATGCATCACAGAGGATACTTGATCGGTGGTTAACATTGCACTAATCGGGAATCCGCCACCCAATGCTTTAGCGGAGGTTAAAATATCCGGTATCACATTGTATTGTTGATAAGTGTATAAACTGCCTGTTCGTCCCATGCCACATTGAACTTCATCAAATATTAGCAAGGCATTATATTCATCACAAAGCAACCTAACACCATTCAAAAATTCAGGTGTAGCCGATGCTAAGCCGCCTTCCCCTTGTACTGGTTCAAGGACGACCGCACAAGTATGATCATCCATGACCGCTTTAACAGCATTAAGATCATTAAACGGAACATGAACGATATCAGCTGGCTTAGGGCCAAATCCATCGGAATATTTTGCTTGACCTCCAACAGAAACCGTGAAAAAAGTGCGTCCATGAAAAGATTGGTAAAAAGAAATAATTTTAGTTTTATAAGGATGAAACTTTTTTGTGGCATAATAGCGAGCAAGTTTGAACGCTGCTTCATTGGCTTCCGCCCCTGAATTGGCAAAAAATACGCGATCAGCAAAAGTATGGTCAATCAGTTTTTGAGCAAGCATTAATGCCGGTTCATTAGTAAACACATTGCTGACATGCCACAATTTTTGACTTTGTTCTTGTAATGCTTTGATTAATCTTGGGTGGCAATGCCCTAAAGCGTTGACTGCAATGCCACCAGCAAAATCGATGTACTCTACGCCATTTTGATCCCAAATCCGGCTACCTTCACCTTTAACGGGGATAAATTGTGCGGGTGAATAAACGGGTAAAATGACTTTATCAAACAATTCTCGAGAAACGTTATGTTGCATTGTTACATCCTTACCTATATTGACATGTTGCAATCTATTTTATGCCAAATAGAGGTTTAGTAAAGTAAATAATTATTCATTTAATTTGAATTAAAATTCAGTTTGAAAGTTTTGCGCAGGATAGCGACCGAATAATTTTCTTCTTTTACATAATTGTTTTCAGTTATAATTGGACACTATTTTTAATTGTATTTGGAAAAAGATTAATATGAGCCGCATTATATTTTGCCATTATTTACAAGAAGAATCGGAAGGTTTGGATTTTCAGCTATATCCGGGAGAGGTTGGCAAGCGTATATATAACGAAATTTCAAAACTAGCTTGGCAAGAATGGCTTAAAAAACAAACCATGTTAATCAACGAAAATAAACTCAATATGATGAATCCTGAACATCGAAAAAAAATTGAAGATGAAATGGTTAAATTTTTATTTGATGGTGAAGATATCATTATTGATGGCTATAAACCACAAAATTGAGAAATCACATGAAAAATAACATAAAAATTATTACATTATTTGTTACTGCAAGTTTTTTAGCGGGTTGTCCTAGTAAAAATGCAAATTTCGATAATGAAGATTATTATGTTAAAGATACCAACGCATTTAATATTTTAATCAGCCAATATGCTAATAATATTGAACAAATATGGGGGCCCAAAGAGGTGCTTATTGCGGGACCTAAAGATTATGTTCAATATGAGGATAATTTAGAAACGCGAGTTCATATTAACTTTGTTTCTGGGGTGATTACGATAGAAACATTGTCTGATATGCCCATAATCAGTTTAAAAGATGCTATTGTTTCAACGCTACTAATGCCAGAACCAGATGATATTATTCGTCATGTTAAAATGGGGCAGGATCAGTCACAAGAGCCTTTTTTGTATAATCAGGTGCTTGACCAAGAAATGCAACCTATTCGTTGGAGTGGTAGAGCCAATAACTTTGCTGACTATGTTCTTGCTCATAATATGCAAGTTCGCACATCGGGTTCTCATCAAATTACTTATGTTGAAATTAAACTTGTTCCTAATCATATCAATCAGCGCGCCAGAAAATTTTTACCGTTAGTGATTGAAGCATCAAATCGTTACCTTATAGATGAACGATTAATTTTAGCGATTATGGAAGTTGAATCGGCATTTAACCCCTATGCTGTGAGCCGTAGTGATGCACTTGGATTAATGCAAGTTCAACAACATACTGCTGGACGCGATATTTTTTCATTAAGGGGAAAATCAGGGGAACCTAGCAGGCAATTTTTACTCGATCCTAAAAATAATGTTGATATGGGTACCGCTTATTTATCACTATTAAAAACAAAATATCTAGCTGGGATTAATAATCCTATTTCTTTGAGATACGCAATGATAACATCTTATAATGGTGGTGCAGGTAGTGTACTTCGTACCTTCTCTAGTGATCGTAACGAAGCGATTAACATTATCAATTCTATGACCCCACAGCAAGTATATCGAAAATTGGTTACTTCCCATGTTTCACAAGAGTCTCGCAACTATCTTATCAAAGTCAGTAGTATATTAGACAATAGGTAGGATATAAAATAGTCGTGCCATCATATTATATTGATTTATTTATATTATGATGGTCTTTATTAAAGAAACAATAGTTATTTAATTAATCCCGATTTGTTAATTTTAAATTTCACTTCTTAAAAAAAGCTTACCGTGAAGGTAATTGAAATTGATAATAATCTGTTTTATTTGCTGTTTAACCGCTTACAACTCTTAGCAAATAAGGAGTTGATGCGGTTTCAACCTAAACTTAGAATAAGTGAAAATAATAGTAAAGTTTTAGCTATTAAATTTTTAGTAAATTTTATCTTTTCTTTATATCGTTTAAGGTCATCAACCTAAATTTAATAACAGAGTTGCAATAAAATGAAAGGAAATTCTAATTCATGAATAAATGTAAACGGTTCCGTATTTTTTCTGATCTGGTAATAGGTTTGTTGATTTTGCTTGGATCAATTTTTGCTTTCGCTAAAACAATGACTAATTTAATCATGCTTAGATCTATTGATGATGAATTAAATACAACAGAAAAATTGAACTCAGGCATCTACCATTCTGGACTCTCCTTACAAAAGTTATTTCTTGCTTCTTTGGGATTTTATAAAGATACAAATTATCCGATTAAAAATGTCGGATCTCACAATGAGATATATCAGCAACCTAATTTAGATAATCACCGTCAATTAGAAACATTGTTTTTCAGTCATAGCCATTTTGTTACAGCGCTATTTGAAAAGACTGTTACTGTTATAAAAGAGCTATTATCAATAGACAATAAATACAGTGTAATCTCGGCTGCTCAATACGGACTTTTCAAAAACAGTATTAATGCGGCATCCTTTCAGATTTCAGGTCAATGTGTTGTGCAAGATAGCAATTTGCTAACTAATTTATTTCAACGAAAAGATAGAGCGTATAAAAAATACACATAAAGATATTAACTTGATGATATCTTGATAGTTTAAGACAAATATTTATTATTTATTGATCGTTTTATTCGATCAATATGTTATGTCAGCTCAAAAAGTCTCAAACTAAAATGTTATTTAAATCATTAATTATTAATTAAATGTTAACTTAAAACGATAATCGGTATAGATGTTAATAAAAGACATTTAACTGAACTAACAATAAATAAAAATAATAGCTATTAAAAGAAAGGAAATAAATTAGATGAAAAAACATAACTGGACCCGACATCCGCTTTGTTTGGGGATAAGTGTTGCTTTTTTACTCGGCTCAAATGGTGTTTATGCCGGTACGGATAACGTGCCCAAATTGAACATTATCCGGGATGAGTTTAATGCAAAAGAAAAGCTTAATTTAAGTATCTTTAATCCTGAAGTGAAGTTAACTTCACAAGGATTATTTACAACACCAATGGGGCTTTATGTTTATACCAACTATCCAACCAAAATTGCGGAATACCAAATCACCATTTACCGACAATCTGATTTAGATAACCAATATCCCTTAAAGACGTTACGTTTTAGTGATATCAGCCCTTATGAAGCGGTATTATGGAATGGCGATACGGATAATGGTGAGCCATTATCGATTGATAGCGAGTATAAAGCGATTTTAACCACCACCAGTTATGACGGTTTGAAAGACAATGTTTATGCGACATTTTTTAAGACATTAGGTTATGGCAGTGCACAAACCGACAGTGATTTTATTTCCTATAGCAAATCTAACCTCCAATCTACCTCGTCGAATTTATTATTTGGTCAATTAAAATCAGACAGCACCATACCGGGCTTTGG
>CALYQY010000065.1 GCA_945291235.1 uncultured Gilliamella sp. | reverse complement strand
TACAACACGTTGTTGTGCGTTAGTGGGTTTAAAGGGTAACGAGGCTAAAAAAGGCTCAATAAATTGTTGCGTCGGGCGATAAATACGGGCTTGCTGTTTTTGGTTATCGACTTTTAGCATCAACATACTCAGATGATAAGCAAGTAACTCTTCAAAAATAAAACGTTTGATAGCAGGATGTTCCCCTGCAGATAATTGTGTAATATTTGTACCAATAGGAGGGTTATGAATAATATTTAACGATTCCAATACCGGTAAAAAATGAGTTGCTAATGACTCAGGCAGAATTTCTTTGGGTGGATTACGTTTTAACAGTAATAACGCAGAAGCAATTAATTTACGAATGACATTTTGAGTTAATCCATAGGTGGTTGGATAGACTGGGGTATATTTTTCTTGATCATCCAATAATTTTTTAGATTTGTCTGCTGGATTAGCAATAATTTTATATTGAGGATGAATAATTTCAGCGCCTAATTTTCCTTTTTTTATCTCACCATAAGCACTAACCCAATTGCCAAGTGCTAAACTTGCTTTTATGCCTGCATTGAAATGCATGAATCTTAATATTGCTATGCCCGAATCATCTTGAATATGACAAATTAACATTTGTCGACGTCTAAGCACCACTTCACACTTGATGATTCGACCTTCTATGGTAGTGTGCTCACCAATAGCAACCTCACTTATAGGACAAGATGAGGTGCGATCTTCGTAACGTAACGGAAAGTGTAATAAAAGATCTTGAACAGTATAGATACCTAATGCATTAAATTTTTTTTCAAGGTTAGAGCCAATTCCGCTCAATTTTATTATCGGAACCTGACTTAAAAATCGATTTGCCATCATCGCTTATTAATATTACGTGAGACACTTACAACATCTTGCTGCAATGAAATTTTACGCATTAACTCATTGAGCTGCTGACGATTTTTAACTTCAACTTGCAAAATGACTGTATAAATTTGTCGATCTTTCTGTTCGGTATTAAGCCATTGCAAATGCGCTTTTTCATCATTAATAATTGAAAGAATATGCCCAAGTGCTCCTTGGTTGTTGGAAATATCTACCCATATTTCAGCAACAAATTGTTGAGTGATATCAGTCGCCCATTTTAAAGAGATGTATTTTTCAGGATTATTTTGGTATCCCGTGACATTTCGACATGATTCATGATGGACAATTAATCCTTTTTCAGGACTCACTTGACCGACAATCGGATCATCGGGAATTGGATGACAACATTTCGAAAATGTGACTAAAACCCCTTCACTACCAGTAATGACTAAGGTTTTATTTGTGTCGTTGTTATTTTGAAACAATTCTTTGTGTTCTAACCCTTTGACAATAAAATGGCTCATTATATTACCAAGACCAATCTCGGCTAAGACATCATCAAAAGATTGTAACTGCGTTATCTCAACAATTTTCGCAATTTGTTTAGCTTTAAGTGAATTGATGCCACCTGTTTTTAATAATGACAGATTCAATAGTCTTCTACCTAATTCAATTGCATCATCACGTTTTAACATTTTTAACGCTTGTCTAATACGTGATCTGGCTTTAGCACTCACAACAAAATTAAGCCAATTTGCATTCGGACGACCTTCAGGCGACGTGATAATTTCAACGGTTTGACCATTACTTAATGGCTGTGAAAGTGGATAAGGTTTTCGGTCAACAATTGCGCCGATACATTGATAGCCAATATCAGAATGGACAGCGTAAGCAAGATCTACGGCGGTTGAACCTTCCGGTAACTGTACTATTCTTCCTTTAGGGGTAAAAACATAAATTTCTTTCGGAAACAGGTCAGATTTCACATTTTCAATAAATTCAAAAGAGTTACCCACACTTTGTTGCAACTCTAATAGACTTTGCATCCAACGCTGTGCCTTGATTTGCGCCGTTGTATTATTCAGCTCATCATTGGCATTATAAACCCAATGTGCGGCAACACCCATTTCAGCCATTTGATCCATATCTTCAGTACGTATTTGCACTTCAACTGGCGTACCATGTGGTCCAATTAATGAAGAATGCAATGACTGATAACCGTTAGCTTTAGGAATTGCAATATAGTCTTTGAAGCGATTAAGGCGAGGTTTATACAGATTGTGAACAAGACCAAGTGCACGATAACAGGCATCAACATCTTTCACAACGATCCGAAAAATATAAATATCCATGATAGAATGAAAATGCTGTTCACGCATTTGCATTTTTTGATAAATCACGTAGATATTTTTTTCTAATCCTTCAACTTCCGCCTCGATATTTGCTTCAGCTAAACGACCACGAATTTCCGATAAAATCTGTTGAATTAATTCTTTACGTGTACCTCGAGCTGCTTTTATCACATTTTCAATTACTTTGGCTCGATTAGGATGCATCGCCGTGAATCCTAAAATTTCGAGTTCAGTTTTAATATGATGAATACCTAAACGGTGAGCTAATGGAGCATAAATTTCAAGCGTTTCTTTTGCAATACGACGGCGTTTGTCTGGTCTTAATGCCGCAAGTGTTCGCATATTATGCGTACGATCAGCCAGTTTAATTAAAATCACTCGCACATCTTCGGTCATGGCGAGCACCATTTTCCGAAAATTTTCAGCTTGAGCCTCTTGTCGATTACGAAATTTTAATTTATCAAGTTTGGATACACCTTCAACTAACACTGCAACATGTTTACCAAAATGATTTGTGATATCTTGGAAAGTAACCGGTGTATCTTCAATCGTATCATGTAATAGTGCAGCAATGATGGTTTCATAATCAAGCCGCATATCGGCTAAAATCGATGCCACAGCAACAGGATGCGTGACATAAGGTTCACCACTAGATCGAAATTGCCCTTCATGTGCTTTCTGAGCAAAAAGATAAGCATCTTTAATAAGTTCAACTTGTTTGGGTGGAAGATAAGATGCTACAACCTCTTTTAAGCTATCAAAATATTGCATAGGCAATTCCTATAGCGCTTATTCGTATGATGGCGTATTTTCAAGAAGGATCGATTCATGCAGTGTAGAACGCACTTCTGCTTCTTCTTCCTGACGAGCTTGAAAATCAGCTGTATCAAGAATTTGTTTATTAACAAGACCATCTTCAATTTCACGTAAAGCAACAACGGTTTCTTTATCGTTTTCTTCTGGAATTAATGGTGATTTGTTTTCAACTTGCAATTGACGTGCGCGTCTTGCTGCAACTAAAACTAGATCAAAGCGATTACCAATTTTTTCTACAGCATCTTGAACAGTTACTCGAGCCATTTTTACCTCTAATGTATTTACTAGTTTATGTAATTTGGAAGATCCGTTATTTTACTTAATTTTGTGGGGAATTGTCTATATTAATATCATACTATTGTTAAGATAGTTAAAATTAACCATTCCCATTCTAAAAAACATCACATTATCGTTTAACTTAATCCAAAATATCGAGCCAAACATTAGAAGCAATTATTGGTTTATTTAACAAATAACGACGTAAAGCATCTAACGCTATTGCTGAAAAAGTTTGTAACTCTTCAGGCCGTGAAAGTTTTCGACCAATATATTTTAAATTAACTTGGATAGTTTGCTTTGCTGTGGTAATGATTAACGTAAATTGACTGTTCTTTTCTTTAAAATTAACCATACCTAATACAATATCAGCTCTATATTGGGTCATAATATGCCAAAGATAATCTTTGGGATCTTCAAATAATAATGGAATCACTTCTGATTTTGCGATGGGTGCATCGGTTTCAAATAATTGATAACTAATTATCCCTGCTGATTGTTGTTCGACCACTGCGATAGTTAAATCTTTTTCATGTAATAGCCCTGAAACAACTTTGGCTAAACCGAGTTCACTTTCTTTGCTAATCATGCCTTCGTAAAGCAAATTGTCATCAACAATAGATTTAGTTTTTCGCCATAAACTATCCAACGTGTCTTTTTTGTGTTGAGGACCACTCAATTTTAATTCAATAATAGGCATCGCAGCACGATAACCAATCACGATATCTTTTGGAATATCTAATTTAGATGTTAGCTCGGTGGCTAAATCACTTTCAGTGCGCCCGATAATAGTTAATCGATAACAGAGCGTTTTTTCTAATTTTGGAAAGGATAATTTAATTTCTGGTAATACAAGAGTTTTGATCATCTCTTTAAATTCAGCAGGCACACCAGGCGTAAAAAACACAATAGAGCCGTTGATGTGCATTTTAAATCCGCAGGCTGTTCCTATTGGATTATCAATTAATACAGCACTTTGCGGCAATAAAGCTTGTTTAAGGTTGCTTGACGGCATCACGTTACCGCAACTAGCAAAATAACGTTCAATTTGTGTCAACCACTGCTGATTGAGTACCAGTGCTTCATGATTGGCTAAAGCTGCCGCTTGTGCTGTTAAATCGTCACTGGTTGGCCCAAGCCCCCCATTAACAATAATGATATCATTGATCAGACTACGTTCTTGTAATGTTTGGGTAAGCTGGTTAAGATTATCACCAACTGTGTGGCGAGTCGTGATTAAAATACCTTCTTGAAAAAATAGTTCAGAAAGCCAAGCTGCATTCGTATCGGTTATTTGACCATATAAAATTTCATCGCCGGTACTTATCATTTCGATCTTAACGTGATTATTGTTCCTACTCATCATGGTTCTGCACCTTTTGACATCATTAATTGAACAAAAAAGGGGTCGTTAATTAATCCGTATCCTCGTCTTCATTTTTATTGTCCATATGTTCCCTACTTTGAACTAACTTAACAGCAAAATAGAGATCGTAAGTAAATTCAATGTAATCATGATCAGGGGTAATATTCATTTGTTTAAACCAATTTTTAAGGGTTTTGCGTCTACCTGATAAGATTAAAACCACATTACGTACTTTTAATGCATTAACTAATTCGTTAATACCCGATAATACACTGACATCTTTATAAGTAAAGCAAGGAATCGCATCGACGATAACATAATTAACAGGTTGCTCTGATTCGTCAATATAACTAATGATTCTTCGTTTAAAATAAGCAATATTGAAATACGTTAAAGGTGAATTGAATCGATAAATTATCGTATTACTAACAGGTTTAACATCTTTGCCTAATGAATGAATTCGCCCGTCATCATCAACCCCTAATAACTGATCTTTAGGTCGAAAAACGCGACGTAGAAACAAAAAGATGCCTAATAATACCGCTAAAGCCATACCCGGTATAATACCGATAAGTAATACCGCAATAAATGTTGATAAGCTTAAATAAAATGCGTCACGGTCATATTTAAAAAAACGCAAAATTGTTTGTACATTAATTAGCGAGATCGAGGAATATATCAAAATCACGCCAAGGACACTTGTTGGAATATATTGTAACGGTGACAACAAAAAGAGTACCACAAATCCTATTAATGCCGCAGCGATTATCGATACAAGCTGAGTTTTTCCACCATTCGCATCGTTCACTGCCGTTCGTGACGAAGTACCACTTACAACAAATCCTTGTGATAGACCTGCTGCAATATTTGCCATGCCTAATGCCTTAAATTCAACATCGGCATTCGTTTCATAATTATTTTTTGTCGCAAAACTTCGTACGGTAATCATCATACTCACAAAACAGATAACAGCAATGTTCAATGAGGGAACAACTAAATCACGCATTAATCCTTTGTCAAAATCAATCCAAGCTTCCAATGGTATAAAATCACCAGTTACATTACCAATAATGTGGATATCAAAATGTTCAAAATTAAACAGCCATGAAAATAAAGTCATTATCACAACGGCAAAAAGTGGTGCCGGGTAACGTGGTTTATATTTCTTAAAAGCAATGAGAATCAATAATGTTATGAAAGATATAAATGTCGTGCCTAAATGTGATTGATAAAGCTTAACCGGTAAATAAACCACACGTTCAATAAGGTAAGAATAGTCATAATGAAAACCAAATGTTTTCGCTAATTGATCGACAATGATTGTAATAGAAATACCATTTAACAACCCAATTAAGATAGGTTGACTGAGTAAATCTGCTAAGGCGCCAAGATGAAATTTGCCGGCAATGATACACCAAATACCAATCATAATTGTCAGCAGCACCACCAGTTGCCAACGTAACATGGGATCATCTGCAGCTAAAGGAAAAACAACCGCAGCAACCACCGCACACGTTGCGGTATCGGGCCCTACAATCAACTGTTTAGACGATCCAAAAAGGGCATAGACAATAAGCGGTAAAATAGTTGAGTATAGCCCCGCAATAGCACCAACACCTGTTAGCTCAGCATAAGCAATCGATACCGGTAAGGATACCGCGGCTACGGATAATCCGGCTTTTATATCTGCGTTTAAATATTCACGTTTATAATGTAAGAAACTGATTAGTCCTGGCATCCATAATGTGATTTTTTGGAAAAACGTACTACTGACTAACTTTCCCATTTTTCATCCTATTTCCCTGCTATACTCATTTTATCTATTAATATTGAACCACATTGAATATTACTGCGTGTTTCAAGATCATTCCCTATTGCCACAATATTTTTATACATATCTTTTAGGTTATTAGCAACGGTTATTTCATTTATTGGATATTGAATTTCACCATTTTCAACCCAAAAACCTGTCGCACCACGTGAATAGTCGCCCGTTACATTATTCACACCTTGCCCCATAAGCGAAGTAATCACAACCCCTTTATCCAATTTTTTCAACATGGTTTTAAAATCAGCATCATGCTCACTTGGCGATACAAGCCAGTTATGAATTCCTCCCGCATGACCTGTTGATGTTAAACTAAGCTTTCTGGCTGAATAATGACTAAGCAAGTAGGTTTGCAATACACCGTTTTCAATGATATTTCGTTTAATTGTTTTGGTTCCTTCACTATCAAAAGGCGATGAACCAACACCTTTTAAAATATGTGGATCTTCAAAAATAGTTAGCCATGAAGGAAAAATCTGTTTACCCACGCTATCAAGTAAAAATGATGATTTGCGATAGATTGCACCGCCACTAATTGCACCCACTAAGTGCCTTATTAATCCAACTGCAACTTCTGCACTAAACAGTACGGGTACTTGCTTGGTAGAAATTTGTTTAGCCCCTAAATGCGCAATTGTTCTTTCTGCTGCTTGCTGCCCAACCCAACTAGGGGATTTGAGAGCCTTAATATCACGCGATGAAGTGTAAGCATAGTTTCGTTCCATTTTTCCCGCCTGTTCAGCAATCGCTGTACAAGACAACGAATGAGAACTTGCACAGTAGCCTTGTAACATACCAAGACTATTACCATATACATACACACCATATTTACTACTAAAATAACCGCCGTCACTACTCATAATGTCAGCATTGGCAAGGGCTGCTAGCTCAGCTTGTTTTGCCTGCTCAATAGCCTTATCCACGTCTAAATCACTGGGATAAAAAAGGTCTAAATCAGGAGGATTCAATGCCATCTGATCTAAGTTTCCTAAACCAGAACAAGGATCAGCAGAAGTATATTGCATAATATTAATTGCCATATCGATAGCTTGATTTATTGCATATGGCGATAAATCATTAGTTGATGCATTTCCTTTGCGTTGTTCTTTATAAACGGTTATAGATAATGCACCATCACTATTAAATTCAACATTTTCAGTTTCCCCTTGTCGAGTACTTACACCAATACCAGTTGCTTGGTTAATTGAAACTTCAACTGAATCAACACGAGGTTTAGCCAGTTCAATAGCTTGAGCAACAATATTTGATAACTTATCTTGTTGTCTTTGGGCATCTTTTTTAATCTGTTCAATACTCATTTTATTATTTTCTACAATTCTGCTAGTGATACGTTATAATAAGCCAGAATTCAATTTTAGTTAACTATTAACAAAAGAAATCCTATGAATAACCCTAAAGATTTAATCATTGACCAAGAATTTGATACTGATATGGATGAAGAAATTATTTATGTCAGTAAAAGTGAAATCAAACGAGATGCCGAAATTTTAAAAAAAATGGGCGTCGAATTGGTTAATTTAAGCAAAAATGAACTGACTAAAATCCCTCTTGATGAAGATTTACTTTATGCTATCGAACTTGCTCAAAAAATCAAAAAAGAGGGATATCGAAGACAAATACAATATATTGGCAAATTGCTTCGTAGCCGCAATATCGATCCTATCACGCAAGCTTTAGACAAGCTTAAAAACCGTCATAACCAACAAGTTGCCTTATTTCATAAACTAGAAAAGTTACGTGACGAATTGATTGAAACAGGTGATGCAGAAAACATTATCGAACTCTTTCCTATAGCAGACAGACAACAACTGCGTACGCTTGCCCGTCAGGCTAAAAAAGAACGAGAATCCAATAAACCACCAAAAACAGCCAAACAGATTTTTCAATACTTAAAAGAATTGAGCAACGCCGAATAATCTTTATAATGTTCGCTCATTTCATATCAGAAACAATATTGTAAATTATTAACCAAGATAGAGGATACAAAAATGGGACTTTTAAATGTACCAGCAGGTAAAGAATTACCGGATGATATTTATGTAGTAATTGAAATTCCAGCAAATTCGGATCCAATTAAATATGAAGTAGACAAAGATACAGGTGCAGTTTTTGTTGACCGTTTTATGGCAACAGCAATGTTTTATCCATGTAACTATGGTTATATTAATAACACATTATCGCTTGATGGCGATCCTGTTGACGTTTTAGTTCCAACACCGTATCCATTACAACCTGGTTCAGTGATTCGTTGCCGTCCTGTTGGTGTATTAAAAATGACTGATGAAGCCGGTCAAGATGCTAAATTGGTTGCCGTACCACATACTAAATTATCTAAAGAGTATGATCACATCAAAGATGTGGATGATTTACCTGAATTACTAAAATCTCAAATTAAACACTTTTTCGAACAATACAAAGCATTAGAAAAAGGAAAATGGGTAAAAGTCGACGGTTGGGAAAATGCCGATGCTGCTCGCAAAGAAATTATTGAATCTTTTGAGAGAGCTAAAAAATAATTAATATTTGCTATCAATTTTCATAATAATGGTTAATTAAAAGCTATAAGTCTTTACTTATAGCTTTTATTTTTAAATAAAGAATAGCAGAAAGTAATTAAATCAATAACAATGCCTTTTTAACAGATGAGATGAAAAATAAGTGAATATCCAATTTAGTGCTATTTAGCTTAGATAATTTGCGCTGGCAATCTTATCTCAATAAGGCAAGTTGCAAGCCTTATATGACATAAATGACATAAATGACATAATTAACCACATTGTGATTCACATCTTTAACAGTAAGTTGTAAACCTATAGTTAAAACGTATGTAAACGTTTGATATAAAGAAACGATAAAACAATGTATTCAAAAGAAACCTAAAAGTAATCGTTAATACTAATTTTTAAATTTACATCTTACATGCCTTAATCTGCTTAAATAATCTTTACTTTCGAAATAAATTTAAATCAAAAACCCTTCAATAATTTGCTATTTATCAAATTTAACCATTATATCTAAAAATTTTATAAAAAACTTCATCCTAAGATGAAAAAATTGTCATTAATATCTTGCTTTCGATTATAAATTATGCGGTAATAGTAACAGACTTATGAAGCAATATTTTTTTATGAAAACGTTTAACAATTAGGGGGTGTTTTTAACGCATCATCTAGTTTGTAAGTTGATTAATTTATATTGCATAAAAGTCTATACGTGCCTTAAAGGCAAAATATTAATTATTGTTAGGATATCTAGTAAATGAATAAGAAAACAGGCCAAGTAAAATGGTTTAACGAGAGTAAAGGTTTTGGATTTATCACACCAACCGATGGGAGCAAAGACGTATTTGTTCACTTTTCAGCAATCTCGGGGGAAGGTTTTAAAACTCTAGCTGAAGGTCAACAAGTCGAATTTGCTATTCAAGATAGCCCTCGCGGACCAGCGGCATCAGAAGTTGTCGTAATCTAATTAATATCGTAGTATATATATTAGTGAAAACGCTCATTTTTAAAAAATGAGCGTTTTTATTTTGTAAGGCTATAAGATTTTAGCGAAAAAAAAGTGACCATTTGGTCACTTTTTAGAAAACTAAAAATTAGTCATTATTTTTTAGATACAACCGCAATTAAATCTAAAACTTTATTTGAATAGCCAACTTCGTTATCGTACCAAGAAACTAATTTAACGAAAGTATCGCTGATTTGGATACCCGCTTTTGCATCAAATACAGAAGTACAAACTTCACCTAAGAAATCAGTTGAAACAACATCATCTTCAGTGTAACCAAGAACGCCTTTCATTGGACCTTCTGAAGCCGCTTTGATCACTTTACAGATATCTTCATATTTAGCAGGTTTTGCTAAACGAGCAGTTAAGTCAACAACAGAAACATCTGGAGTTGGAACACGGAAAGCCATACCAGTTAATTTACCGTTTAATTCAGGAATAACTTTACCTACTGCTTTAGCTGCACCAGTTGATGAAGGGATGATGTTTTGTGCTGCACCACGACCACCACGCCAATCTTTGTGAGATGGACCATCTACCGTTTTTTGAGTAGCTGTAGTTGCATGAACAGTTGTCATTAAGCCTTCAACGATACCAAAGTTATCATTGATTACTTTAGCTAAAGGCGCTAAACAGTTAGTGGTACATGACGCATTAGATACGATATCTTGACCAGCATAATCTTTATCATTAACACCCATAACAAACATAGGCGTGCTATCTTTAGAAGGACCAGTTAAAACAACTTTTTTAGCACCCGCTTGGATGTGTTTACGAGCAGTTGCATCATCTAAGAATAAACCTGTTGCTTCAGCAACAACATCAACACCCACTTCGTTCCATTTTAAGTTTGCAGGATCTCTTTCAGCTGTAACGCGGATTGTTTTACCGTTAACGATTAATTTGCCATCTTTAACTTCAACAGTACCGTCAAAACGACCGTGAGTTGAATCATATTTAAGCATGTACGCCATATACTCAACGTCTAATAAATCATTGATAGCAACGATTTCAATATCAGAGCGTTTTTGTGCAGCACGGAAAACAATACGACCAATACGGCCAAATCCATTAATACCTACTTTGATTGTCATAAAAATTACCTTCTTTATTTGTGTTAAATGATAAAATAACTAACAGTAAACTACCAAATTTTTAAGGTTTATTCAAGCTGATTCAGAATAATTGGCAAGAATAAATTAAAATGAAAATTATCTTAATAATCATAGGATATAGGTTAGTTATATTTTATATAAGATTGTGATTGGATTGAGCAATGACAATGATAATTTTTAACTAAATTGTCAGAGTTAAATTGATCATAATTAAGGTGCTAAATTTTAGATAATCGCACGATTACATTTAATAGATTAAAAGGTATCAATTAATCCATAGCAGACGTTAAGTTACACTAAAAGACGATTAAAATAAAAAATCCCACATTATCAATTTTGTGGGATTCTATTTTTGAGTGATAATTAACAATTATTATAAAGAACTCATCTTATCAATAAATTGTTTTAAATGGTTTCTGATATCCTCACCTTGCGTATAATGTGCTTCAGATTTTAACGTTGATTTGGACTTCCACTCGCCTGCTTGTGAGTTATGAAATTTACTTGGAACATCGCCCGAATAGATATAATCCGTTTTAGAAGAGATGGCTTCGCTTATCAAACGTTTAGAATTACTGATTTCTCCGGTTATTTCGATATCAGTAGTAAAAATGTATTTTTTTGAATGAGTGATAGTCTTTAAGTTGAATTTTTGCTCTTTATAAATTGGAACTTTAATTTTATTACCCTTATCATCGGTTTTTTCGCTCATTCTTTCTACATATTTTTCTGTTTTTACTTCATTTTTTTCATACGGTTTCATATGAATATAGTCAGATTTGGCATTAATATCTATAATGATATTAGCTTGTGAACTATGATCAACAAAGTATATATAATCAGCGTTAAAAACTTGTTTTACCCAGCTAAGATAGTCGGAATCTTTAACATACACATTAACGCGTCCCTTTAATTTACAACGACTCGCTCTAGCGCTGGCATCACGGTATGAACCGAACTGTTCATAGGCTGAATTGGCTGCCTCATAAAATTTAGCCGCTTCACGATAAGTTTCGCGTTTATAAGCTATTTTTTCAAGTGACGAGGCTTTTTCATAATACTCTTTTGCTAGCGCAGTAACATGTTTTCTTTTATTATCCTCATAGAGTTTAAAACTATCTTTATATTCGCCTATTGGCTTATAAACTTCCCAAGCTTTAAGATATTCTAGGGATGCTTCATGATAACTACCCTGTTGCGAAAATGTTTTACCTAAATCATAGTGTTGTTTTGCTTCAATATCCAGATGTTGCTTTTTAGCATTTTTATATAAAGTAAAAATATCTTTATATTTATACCGTTCTGAACCTTTTAAATATAAGTCAGCTTTTATTTTGTAACTTTCACTATCCGTACCTTTTATCGAATTACCATAATCGTAATACTCTTTTGCAATAAGTTGATCTAATTTATTCACTGGATATTTATCGTTAAAAAATGCGACAGTTTGACTATAAAAACGATTAACTAACATTAAATTGATTTTTCGAAGCGATTCATAACTATCAATACGTGCTTGATAATCAGTACTAGCACTACTATTAATGATTGTCTCGTAATGTTTCATCACATTACTAACCAATCCCCGTAATTTTTCGGCACTTTCTTCATTAAATTTTGCTTCGCCTTTTTCACCAATAGTAGCCGTTAATAAACTAATACTTTCTACATATTTCCCTTCGTTATAAGCTTGATCAGCCGTACGAACATGGCAAGCCGTTAAACAAAACACCAACAAAATCGCTAAAACTATCCGCATATTATTTCCTTTCTCTATTTATTAATTAATTATCAGACAGTTAGAATAAAAACAGTTTGATTTAGTGATCTTATGAAAAAAATTAACCTTATTTTTTTCATTTAATGCTAAATTTTTAAACAATAAAGATGATTAATTTAAGAAATAATAAGACTTTTAAAGCAAACTCTTTATCATCAGTAATATTTCTGATTGGTCATATCTTAATAAGCCGAAAGAATCGAAAATTATGCTAAATAGTCAGTATAAATAGAGAGAGTAATCACC
>CALYQY010000064.1 GCA_945291235.1 uncultured Gilliamella sp. | reverse complement strand
TAATGATGATGGGGTGCTCAAGGGCTTTTCTGACCAGTTCAAGTTTTATTGCTGTTAATTGGATATTGGGCATCAGTGCTGCCGGTACGGAATTGTCAATTTTTAATCGACTGGCCGTCAATGAGTAGGTAAACTCATCCAGTTTAAAATGTTCAGTCAGTTTCATTAGTTTTCCTTTTAATCATCATGTCCACGTGTTTTTTTTATTAATTGTTCTTCAAGCGCTTTAATTAAGGTTGCGCCCGACCACCCCGCTAAACCGGCAACACCGCCGGCCAGCTCAAACTGCCAGTTAAAATAACTGGCTGCCAACACCACCAGCGCGCCGGCAAAAGTAGAAATAAATATCTGAGCAATTAAAATCATCAGATTAAACTTATTCCCATTAATAATGTGATAGCAATAACTGGCTAATGACCCCAGTAAGGTGACAAAAAACAAATAAACGACAACATACCAATTGATATGGTCAGGCTCTTTGATTGGCATAGGTTTCATCTTCATCGTGAGCCTCCTGCTGAGGCAGTTAAAAATAAGAAAGGGTTACGCAGCACTTATGTATAAATTATTTTCTGAGATTGCTCTGCGAACCCGTTGAATTGTGATAACTGATAGTTAAATCGTAGACATAAAAAAACCGCAATGAAGCGGTTGAATAAAAAGAGACTTATATTAAAGAAGTTTAATTAATTTAATTTATTTTGATTTAATTATTTTATATGAATAAACAGAATGTTAAATAATAAATTGCAAATTAAAGGCAATAAAAAAGCCCGCTTAGCGGGCTTAAGTAACAATTCTTGATTTTGAGATAATTATACATACATTAGCGTACGTTGTCAACCCCTTGAGCTAATATTTCATTCTAATATTATTCGTTAAGCTTAATAAAATAAGTTTTAATAAGGGCACAATAGGGAAAAATAATTGAAATTCAAAAATTCTCATTATTTATCAGATGTTAAATAATCATATTAATAAAATTAGGATGAAATTATTAAAAATATGACTAATCGTATTAACATAAAATGAATATCTATTTAGCACGAATATAGGCAGAAATATGAGAAAAGTTATAGCTAATAAATTGAATTATTGTTTTGAGAGATTTTATTTATTAACACTATTGACTAAATAGTTAAGATAGCAATAAGAAGAATAAAAAAGCCCGCTTAGCGGGCTTTAGTAACAATTCTTGATTTTGAGATAATTATATACTTATTGGCGTACGTTGTCAAGATTAACTGTCCCACTTTTTTTAAAACACTAAATGTTGCAATAACTCCAGTTCAGTGCCGGTTAACATCGTTTGCATCGATAATGCACCAATAATGTAACTTTCACCACTACTTTTTATTTTTCGGATATTGCCTTCACTACAGGCTAAATCCTTCGCTATTTCACGTAAATTTTTAGGTTTGATAATTAATGTCGACGATATTTGTGTTTTGCTTGGTTCAATATAAAGATG
Organism: uncultured Gilliamella sp.; assembly: GCA_945291235.1. The sequence continues at coordinate 12,263 of CALYQY010000064.1, read as the reverse complement.
ATCATCCACGATCATTTCGTCTCCATAATAAAATTTAATTAAGACTTTTGCTTCTTCTTTTATTTTCGTAATTTTACTGTTTTTCATCGTCGAAATAATGCCATCTATTATTAACCCGTCTTTATCTAAACAGACCTGTTTATATTCCTTTTTTTGGGATTGATATAAACTAAATACTTTGCGTTGTTGATAGGCTTCTTTTCGAGCCCAATTACCCCAACGGGTTAATACTTGAGTGATATCATAATCAGCATTCAAACTCACTTTATTTAGCCATTGTTTCGGTTTATTATTTTCTTGAATATTCAGGTTCTGTGCTGTCATTATTTACCTCATAAATTTTCCATATAATTCCAATTTATAATGTTTAACTATTTATTAATCTGTGACTATTAACTTATTGTCATATGTTGAAAAACTCTTTTTTTAGTAACAATATCGATAGGATTAATTAAAAAAGGGGACGCGTTACGTTAATGTTTTGATATTTTCCCTTATTAAGATCATATTGATTTATGAGTCGTCGGCGATAATCATAGAGTTGTTCAACATGTTTCTCAGCGACTTTTATTTTTTCATCAAGTAAAGCTAATTGCTGTTCTGGTGTCATCGTGAAGTTTTCCTATTCAAAATTAAACAAACCGATAATAACAATAGTTATCATTAAAATCAATAACTATTGTTATAAAAAATTAATGATAATCCTATAAAAACAAAATGTTTAAAGTTTTACACTAACATAATATTTTTATTAAAATTGGTGTCATACCTCCTCAACAAAAAAACATAAATTAACTTAATATCAATTATTTATTAATAAATATTACGACAACAAAAATAATGATCTAATATGTATAGTACAATTTACAATCAAAATAGTGGTATTTAATATTTGATTAAAACTGAAAAACAATAACTTTTAGTATTGACTAAATCGATAACTTATATTATCATTGATTTTATCAAAACTAATTGACTTACCATAAAGTTAGCAAGACCACGAGTTACTAATGGGGTAAGAAGATTCAAGTAGCTAGCAGAGGCGTACGAACATACTGCAGTTTTGATACGGTACTTGATAGCGTATTTTAAAGTTACAATATTGAGTACCTGACAACTGGAAAGACAGTGGTAGTCCACATTTTTGCCCCTATATTGGGGCTTTTTTAACCTTATTATGACTATTCAAATTTTTATAAAAAGGTTAAAACAATACAGTTAATGATGAAATCCAGCAAGATAACAAAAAATCATTTTGATCATAACTGTGATTTAATATAGGCATTTTATTGGAAGAAAAAGGTTAAGTGATATAGAGGTTACCTATCATATTTTCATATCAGACTTGATAAAATCATTTTAATAGGTAACGCTACTTTTGAAGTATTAGTCAGTGTAAATTCATCCCTAATACTAGCTAAATAACAATCCTTGTTGAATGGGTTAAATACTCCTTATAATCATTATAAGTAAGTTCCGCAAACGGCTCTTTTTGCTTCATCTATACCCCAAGCACTAGGAAACGAAATCATTCCATCGTGACTTGAAACCAGAATCGCTTCTGAAATGGCTTCATTATTGTCATTAGTGGTGTTGTGAGATTCATTAGTATAATACCAACCAAATTTCCAATTAGATTTTGGATAAGTTACAATCAAACTATTATACTGTTGATTAAGCGATCTCCCCCACTCACTGAAGACACCATATCCAATTCCGCGTGTAAACACATTATAAATACGACCTTTCGCACCATCTAAATTTTTAGTCGAGAACTCGGATGAATTATTTAATTCTTTTCGGCTCAACAATTTTGAAGAACCTGTACATTGAGCCCTTGCATCGTTTTGATTTTGGAAAGATTGTAATTTTGGTTCAAGCCATAAATCAAGACTGAATGTATAATCATAATGGATTTTATCATCAGATTTTAAGGTTGCCGTTATAGTGACCGTTTTAGTAGGCTGGTTAAGCGTAATTAAACCATCTTTATCAACAGTAACAGAACTATTATTTGTCGTGAAGGTATAATCGTTTTGTACACCACCCATGACTAACTGAAATTGCGCACCGGCAAAACCTGTTGTTGGAAAATGTTTTTTAGATAAGGTAGGCGTCACTTTAAATCCTTGATTGAAGACATAATCTTCAGTTACTCCGCCACCTACTGCAAAATTAGGTTTATTTTTAGGAATGTTATTTATACCAATTCCGGTGAGATTCCACTTTTCATCATTCTCAGATTTGTCATTTTTAACTGAACGCCATTGAGTAAGTGGATCTGAGATAAGACTATAAGGTTTTGCAAAGCAAGTATTAGCGATAGCTATTTGGTAAGTTTTTGTTATAGGCTGAGCACCCATTGATTGAGTTTCAATAAAATTGACAGGATCACTTTCATTAGGATCGCCAAATTGAGTATGAACTTTAATATCAGTCGCGGTGATTTCTAATTTTAACGGCATTTTATATTTGTTATGGCTACAAGCAATATTATTAAAATCTGCAGGATCGATTTTAACATTATTACTATCCTTCCAAACGTAATTTAATGTGTTGCTGATGGGTTGCTTAGGATCAAAAGCATCATTATTAATATCAAAATAATCACCCTTATTATCATCAATAGTTGTTCTAGGAACAAAATAACTTTTTATGACAAAATCATTTAAGTTGGTCGTATGATCAAAATATTTGGTGGTATTACTAGTGATGTTACCGGATATTTCATTGTAATCAGTACCGTTGTAATTAAAACCTAATTTATTAACGATCGATTCTGTTGCAAAAAAAACAGGTTTATCCCCTTTTATCGAATTGACGGTCGTTGTTGATAGTGCTGCATTAGCAGGATTAACTGAAATGAAAGCCAAAACTGCACTTAAATAACTCAGTTTAGTTGCAGTCCTATTTTTTTTTAGCATAGATAATAAGCAATTTAAATGCGAACCTATATTCAATTTAGAGATGACTAAATGGTTAGGTTTGTATTCACAAAAATTTCGTGAATTAGGGTTGATAATGTGCTTCATATAGTTTTCTTCATTAACAAAATAACAAATCAATCACAAATCTTAAGATTGATTTAATAACTTCACATTCATCCAATTAATTTAAATGAAGAGGTGATCCTTTTAAATATTATTGATCGGATTTATCGATCCATCAACACCCAATCAATTTAAAATCACTATCAAAAATAATAAGATACTGCTATATTCCTTACATTATTTTCAATATGAGGAGATAATAAAATTGATTTAATAATTGAAAAATTTATCCACTTAATTTAAAAGAAGAGATAATCTTCAAAAATATTATTGATCGGATTTATCGATCTATCAATATGCGATCAATTTAGAATCACTATCAAAACAACATAAAATCACGATATTTATGACATATTCGTTATAATGCAAACATAAAAATAGGTTAATCACATTAGTTCACACTTTAAAATAACATAATGAATAATATTAATTTATTTTTAAGCGTTTTATCTAGGTTTTATACAATTCACTTTCTTCAATAAATTTTTCCTATCAAAATTATAGGTTAAGTAAGTTACAATTTATTAAAACAGCTGTAAACGGATTGTTATAAATAAGTAAGCAATGTGTAATTTGTACAAAATGAATTCAAATATTTCAATGAGAATTTACCTAAGATTAAAAATATGATTAAAAAAGAAGATTTGATAAAAATGTTATTAATCATACCATTGACTAAAAATAATCATTCTCATCAATTAAATACATTTAATGACTAATTGATGAGAAAAATGTTATCTAGAAACTAATTTCTGTTCCAACAAAATAGCGACGTCCATCTAAGGTTTTACCAAAGTCTTCATTGTCAACATCTTTATCAAACAAGTTATAAATACCCGTGTAAATTTTTGCTTTCTTGTTGATTTGATACGCTGCTCCCATATCCCAGAACGTATATCCAGGATACGTGACATACCTACTTTGTTTACCCATTCGCTTATTGGCGTTTTCTTGTCCGTAGTATGCCATCTTAGCCCATAAGTCCCAATTATGACTGATGTACCAATCCAATTGCATATTAAATTTTTGTTTAGGTGTACGGTTTAATGCACGTCCTTTATTGATACCGGTTTTTTGTTCTGTCTTTGTCCATGAATAATTTGACGTCAACAAGAACTCATTAAACAATGGCGTTTTAAACGTTAATTCAACGCCTTTAAGATCGGCTTTATCGACATTTTCTCTGCCTTGAACAAAATCAAATTTTTCTTGGTAACCATTCACTTTACATTTACCTTTTCCAGCTGGTCCCTGACAAATGTAATAAGTTTGAATCTTATCTTTATATTTTGTATAAAACGCCGTGGCTGAAGCATCTATTCCATAATCATTAGTATAGCCCAGTCCAATTTCGATATTGTCTGATTTTTCAGGTTTTAAATTAGGATTTCCCAGTACCATTCCTTTATTACCCGTGCCGGAACCCCCTGTAACTTGTCCCCAATCAGCAACGACTTGCCGTAATTGTGGTGTTGCATAACCCGTTGAATAGCCGCCTTTGAGAGTGAAATTATCATCAATATTCCATACGCTATAAACTCTTGGATTCCAGTTGCTTCCATAGTTTTCATCTTTGTTATAACGTAATCCAACAGTTAAATTCCAATTTTCTAATAAACTTATTTCATTTTCAGCAAATAGAGCATAATTCCAACGATCTATTTTAGTTAATGTCTTCTTCAATTGATTACCTTTATCGTGTAACTCTTGGTAATTATATTTTCCCCCTACTGTTAACATATTAATATTAAGCGGAATTGTTACACGGGTATCAAGATCGGTATTTCGAATTTTCATCTTTCTTTCCGGGTTATTATTACCTTCATAAGCAATAAATGAAGTTGTCGAAATATCACCAAACAACCCAGTATGAGTTAAACTATACGTATTACGGCGATTATCACGAGGAAAATCGCCTCTATTCTTAGCACGGGTATTACCCGCTGTTGCCTTACTTTTTTGAATTGAACGCCCCATATCTAAATCAAATCGTTGCGTATCTGTTGCATTTAAAGACAGCTTACCATTTAGACTTTGAAGTTTTTGTTGGGCATGACCATTTAAAAATTTATCTTCATTTCGTTTTGAATATTGACCATATAGTTGAATGCCAACTCTATCATCAACAATCGGTCCCATGACTGAAAAACTTCCTGTATAAGTGTTTTTTTCTTCAGAACGATAAGGAATTACAGATTCTAAACGTAATCCTGCATGCCATTTATCTGACACTTTTTTGGTAATAACATTAATTACCCCACCCATTGCATCAGAACCATACAGTGATGACATAGGACCACGGACTACCTCAATGCGTTCTATCGCCGTTAATGGTGGTAACCAACCTTGTTCAAATCCGGAACCGTCACTATTTGGTCGCGTTTCTCGGGTGCTGACCTTTTTACCATCAACTAAAATCATCGTATATTTGGCATCCATACCTCGAATGCTTATATCTGTTGAATCACCGCTACCGGTAATGGTGACACCAGGAATATCTTTTAACGCATCAGTGACATCACGATACGATTTTTGACTAATTTCTTCTGAGGTAATAACAGAAATGGTTGCAGGGGCTTCTTTGATTTGCTGTGCAAAACCCGAAGCGGTAACAACCATTGTATCAGTATCTGAACTATTCACAGCGGCTAGTGCTGTACTTGATAATAATAAAAAACCTGAATTAATGACATAATTTGTCAGTTTAAATTTTAGCTTAACGTTCATTTATTATAACCCCATTATTTATAATGATATTTTATAATTACCCATGAGTATGAACACTACATTAGATGATAATAATTATCAATATCTTTTATTAAATTATTTTTCGCTAGACAAGCAACCCACTTTAAATGATAATAATTATTATTTACATTTAATATAAAGGGCGTCTATGAACAGAAAGAAAAAATTGCTGCTAAGTAGCATTGCATTAATAGTTTTGGGGTTAACCGGTTGTCAATCACCGTCGACAATGACTGTCACAAACAATAGTGAAACGATCATCGTACCTAAATCTCCGAAAAAAATTGTTGTCATGAATTATGGAGCATTAGATACATTAGATGCTTTAGGTAAAGGCTCAATAGTGACGGCAACCCCACAATCGGTCATTCCATCCTATTTGAATCAATTTAAAAGGGATGATGTGGTTGATACGGGTAATATGAAAGAACCCAATATAGATGCAATTAAACAAACTAATCCTGATCTTATTATTATTGATGGACGTCAAGCAAATAAAAAAGATGAGTTGTCAAAAATTGCCCCAGTGCTTAATTTAAGTGTTGATAGCAAACATTATTTTGAATCAACAAAAAATCATATCAATTTGTTAGCGAGCCTTACCGGAACCGAAAACACAGCAACTCAACTCATTGCTTCGCTCAATAACAAAATCAACCAAGCTCAAAGAATGACCTCAGCAAGCCCTAAAAAGGCCATTGTCGCTATTCACAACAATGGAAAAATGATTCTTATTAATAATAGCTCAAGTGCTGCGCTTATCCATGATGTGTTGAAAGTCAAAAGAGCGGTACCACTTTTAGCTAACCAGCTAGCTACAAATGGAGAACGCCCAGCACCTACTTTTGTTGACGATAAATATATTAAAACCGTTAAGCCAGATATTATTTTTGTCATTGACCGAAGTCATGCTATTGGTCAACAAGCCATGAAAGCCAACTATTTTGATACAAAAGTTCTCAATAAAAGTAAAACCACCGTTGTCTATTTGACACCTGATCTTTGGTACTTATCTGGTGGTGGAGCAGAAAGTTTAGACCGTCAAGTGTCTGAAGTGCTCAATGCTTTAAACGATTAACATTTTGTTTAAATTAATTCATACAGCCCAATTAAAAGGCTGTATGAGTTAGCATTCAACGGATTTATCACATTAAATCGACCTGCCCACAAGTATTCTTAGGTCACAAAATTTGAGAAGGTAATATTCATCTATTAAGTTGTGCTCGCATGATTTCAATCAAATATGGTAAATTTAACAGGTCAAAATCCCACTTTATACACTTGCCTGACGTTACCACTTAAACCCCATTTTCTGTTAATTAAGAATTTGAAAATCAGTATATTTACAATGCTTAAATGTGTTAAAATGCCGACATTTTAAATTAACAACAACTAATTAATCGATAAAATTTATTTTATTATCAATTTAATTCCTCTTTAAATATTAAGCATTATTATAAATATTATGAATATGTCATCCCCTACTATTGGATTTGTGAGCCTTGGTTGTCCCAAAAATTTGGTTGACTCAGAGCGAATTTTAACTGAATTACGAACACAAGGTTATCAAGTAGTACCAAGCTACGAAAATGCAGATTTAGTTATCGTCAATACTTGTGGCTTTATTGATAGCGCCGTACAAGAATCGTTAGAAGCCATTGGCGAAGCTTTAAATGAAAATGGCAAGGTCATCGTGACAGGCTGTTTAGGTGCAAAAGAAGATCAAATACGTAATGTACATCCTAAAGTACTTGAAATATCGGGCCCCCATAGCTACGAGGCAGTACTTACTCATGTCAATAAATATGCCCCTAAACCCGCATATAATCCCTTTACCAGTTTAGTACCACAGCAAGGTGTGAAATTAACGCCTAAGCATTATGCGTATTTAAAAATATCAGAAGGTTGTAATCATAACTGTACATTTTGCATTATTCCATCGCTACGTGGCGAAATGGTTAGCCGACCAATTGGTAATGTACTTGATGAAGCAAAGCGATTAGCTGATAGTGGCGTTAAAGAGTTACTCGTTATTGCTCAAGATACTTCAGCATATGGTATCGATATTAAAAATCGTACCAACTTTTGGAATGGTATGCCATTAAAAACTGATATTCAAACGTTATGCGAACAATTAGCAACGTTAGGCATTTGGGTAAGGCTCCATTACATGTATCCTTATCCAAGTGTTGATAATTTGATCCCGTTAATGGCGGATGGGAAAATTTTACCGTATCTGGATATACCACTTCAACATGCCAGTCCTTCGGTTTTAAAATCAATGAAACGCCCAGGCACCATTGATAGAACACTTGAACGAATTCATAAATGGCGAGAAATCTGTCCAGATATTACTTTACGTTCAACGTTTATTGTTGGTTATCCAGGGGAAACAGACCAAGATTTCGAATTATTACTCGATTTTTTAAACAAAGCTAAGCTTGATCGTGTGGGATGTTTTCCTTATAGTCCGATTGAAGGTGCAGCAGCCAATCAGCTCGCGAATCAAATTCCGGAAGAAATTAAACAAGAACGTTTTCATCGTTTTATGCAATTACAGCAGACAATTTCTACCCAAAAATTACAAAATAAAATTGGCAAAACCTTATCGGTTATTATTGATGAAGTCGATGAAGAAGGCGCTATTGGACGTAGTATGGCTGATGCACCAGAAATTGATGGCGTTGTCTATTTAAATGAAGAAAAAAATGTTCACGTTGGTGATATTGTTCAAGTTGAAGTTGAACATTCCGATGAATATGATTTATGGGGAACTGTTAAACAGTAAACATATCCAATGAAACAACATTATCGAAACGAAATCAAAAAACTTATTGCCCTTTCGGTACCCGTACTGATAGCACAAATATCGCAAACAGCGATTACCTTCGTCGATACCATTATGGCTGGTAACTACAGTAACACAGCATTATCAGGGGTTGCCATTGCAGTCTCAATTTGGTTACCAACCATATTATTTGGACAGGGTTTACTTAGTGTCTTAACACCGATTATTTCCAATTTAAATGGGGCTGCTAAACGTCATCAAGTTGCTGATCACACTCGACAAGGAGTCGTTATTGCCTTGTTCTTATCAGTGATAATGATGTTCATTTTATACCATTCAGATAAACTGATTAGTTTAAGAAGTTCAGTTGAACATCCTATCGATCCTGAAATGGTTGAAGTTGCCGTTTCTTTTTTACGTGCCATTATGTGGGGTGTTCCCGCGTTCTTATTATTTTTAGTTTACCGAAATCAGTGTGAAGGGTTATCCAATACCAAACCAGCCATGGTGATCATCTTTATTGCATTACTTGCCAACATTCCCATTAATTATGTATTAATTTATGGAAAATTAGGTTTGCCTGCTTTCGGTGGAGTTGGATGTGGCATTACCGCAGCGATTATATTTTGGCTAATGTTTTTTTTAATTCGCCTTTATACGTTAACCACCACTAGCCAACGTGATATTCGTATAACACCTTTCACAAAACTTATTGATTGGTCTATTATTAAAAAAGTTATCCTGTTAGGCACGCCTCTGGCATTGGCTTATTTTTTCGAAATGAGTTTATTTGCCGTCATAGCATTACTGATTGCCCCATTAGGTAAAATTACAGTTGCGGCACATCAAATCATATTTACGATTAGCAGTTTAACATTTGCCATTCCGCTTTCACTCGGTGTTGCTACTAGCATTCGTGTTGGTTATTTGTTAGGTCAAAAAAAGCTATCTCTTGCCAAACATACCGCGTATATAAGTTTAGCTATTTCGTTGGCTATAGCAATTATTGTCGCATTAATTTTGGTTGTCTTTCGAACACCAATCATTGCATTATTTACTAAAGAAGTTGCTGTCATTACGATATGTATGCACCTAATTATTTTATTAGCAATCTATCAGGCTTCTGATTATTTGCAAGTTGTAGCCAGCAATGTGCTTCGTGGTTATAAGGATACGCAAAGCATCTTCTTTATTACATTGCTTTCTTATTGGGTAGTAGGATTACCTGTAGGTTATATCTTAGGTTTAACCGATCTGATTATAGCGCCAATTGGGGCTGCCGGTTTTTGGATTGGCATTATTTTAGGTCTGGCAGTCGCCGCTATTTTATTAATAGCCAGAATGATCTATATCCAAAAACAGCCTGAAGCAATAATATTAAATCGATCATCAAAATAACGATTTATTGGCTAGTAAGCCACTTCCCATCTTAATATTTAACACTTATCAAATTAACCGATAAGTGTTAAATCATTAATAGCCTCTACTCCATAACAACTATTCAATACAGTTAACCATTTTTTAACTCAAACAGCTATTTTATTCCTTCGTTTAAGGCTGTTAAACGCCTTTTATTAGGTACATAAATGATAGAAAAATCATTTAGTTCAATTCAAATTGAATCAAACACAAAATGACGATATAAATTGATTAAATAATAATTCACTATATAATCACGTGCCTTGTAGATAAATTTAATATAGTGTAATAATGTTGTGAAGCTCTCTAAAAAAATTTTGTTTTCTCATTGTATTTGTCTTAGCCTTGCAGTCTTAGTCGTGTATTTATTAGGATATCCGAAAAGAATAGATCGTATATTGCTTACTTATTTTTCATTAATTTTCCTAGGCAGATTCACCATTTTTCGATTTTTTTTTGGTCTATCATTTGTTATAGCTGCTCTTTACTTTCCCATTGCTTATTATTACGGCCCTCCTAATGTAGCAGTAATAAGTGCTTTGTTTGAAACAGACATGGACGAAGTAAATGAATTCTGTTCGCAAATATCGACTTATCTATTTTTGATTACCTTCTTACTTCTAATCGCTTTTGTTCTAATATTTATCAAACTGCCATTTCCTACTGTTCACAATTATTACCTGATTATTTTTACATTGATTTTATTGTGCTATAAACCGATTAAAGCGTATATTAAGTTTATCCCGACCCCTTCTCATTCACTGTCTGAAGAGATAATGGATAATGTGAAATATCCTTTTTTTGAATTTTATAAAGCGCTTTTTACCAGTGGAAAAATTTATTGTTCCGAGAAAGAAGCACAACTTAAACAAATTGAACAACAAAATACGATTCCTATTTTATCGGTTAATCCAGACCACAAAAATTACCTTATCATTATTGGTGAAAGTGTCCGTAAAGATTATATGAATGCCTATGGATTTAGTTATGACAATACGCCTTTTGCCACTCAACATGCAAATGTGATATGGGATGGTTTAATCGCACCCGCTTCGAATACGCAAGCATCTGTCCCTCATTTGATTAGCCAAGCTATTTATTCAGATGATAAAATAGTGAATGCTCAGTTAAATAATAATATTGTTAGTATTGCTAACGATGCAGGATTTGAAACTTATTGGCTTTCTAATCAAGGCAAACTCGGAAAAATTGAGATTACCGTACCTCGCATTGCCGCTTATGCAAGCTATAACTTCTACACCAAAAAAGGGGAATATAATGGTAAGTCATCACACGGAAAACATGATACTTTACTATTACCAGAATTAGATAAAATATTATCAGATAAACAGGCTAAGCCAAGACTGATCGTCATGCACCTTATGGGATCTCATTCCAATTTTTGTCGTCGATTACAATTTGATATTCAATTCAATCTATATAACGAAAATATCTCTTGCTATGTCAGCAGTATAAAAGAAACGGACGACCTGATTAAATCAACAATTGATATACTAAAAAAACATAATGAAGATTATTCGCTTGTCTATTTTGCCGATCATGGTCTTACCCACTTGGATCAATATCAAGATTTAAGACATAACTGGGAATACCAAAATAGCTACGAAGTACCTTTTATTTTCTTTGATTCGAAAAGTACAACACAACAAAAAATTGAGAAAAAAATCTCAGGTTATCAGCTTGTTTACTTGTTAAGTAAATGGATGGGTATCACCTTAGATGTTTCACATGAATATATGCAAAACAAGTTGACAGATATACCACACCAAACAAAGATTAAAATTAAAGATTGGAAAAATGAGTTATATCCTTATGAGAAATTAAAAAAAGATCCGAATCCTTTTTTTATCAAATAAAATCATAATATCTTAAGATAGATCCAAAAAAAAACGCCATTATCTAAATGGTAATGGCGCTTTAAACAGGAATTACAATTATTTCAATAAATCATTGGCTTTTGCAATCACATTTTCAACTGTAAAACCAAATTTTTCAAATAACTGTTCTGCAGGTGCTGATTCGCCAAAACTTGTCATACCAACAATTTTGCCATTTAGCCCCACATATTTATACCAGTAATCACTAATTCCGGCTTCAATCGCAATACGCGCAGTGACTGAAGAAGGTAATACTGACTCTTTATAAGCGCAGTCTTGTTTATCAAATGCATCGGTTGATGGCATTGAAACAACCCGTACATTTTTCCCCGCTTTTGTTAATTGATGATAGGCTTCTAC
>CALYQY010000063.1 GCA_945291235.1 uncultured Gilliamella sp. | reverse complement strand
GGAAAGAAAACAATGAAAAATCCTTACACTGCTTATTATCCATTTTTTTTCGTTTCAGTCAACGTTTTTATTTGTTTTTTTATTTATTTTAAATTTTAAAAGAAAAAGGTCAAAAACAAGAATTAAATCTTTTAAAATCAATAAATAAATAAATTTAACGTAAGTAGCTCATGAAAATAAATTAATTTGACATATATCAAATATAAAATAAAAAACATTTAAAAAGCAGACAAAAATCTTTTTTTCTCGTGGAAATAAACAAAATTCCAACAGAAAAACAAAAATAAAATATTTTTTTAAAAACACTATATTTTGATTTTTTAATACGCAAATTGATATAATTAACTTGCTATAAAACGAACAATTCAGACAAAATTACAAAAAATTACTTTTTTATATTAGCTTTTCATTTAATGTTGTATGTAAAACTTATAAAATATCTACTATAATTTGAAAAACGGATGTAATAGGAGAAACAAATCAGAAATGAATATGATTAAAAATAAAAATGTAAAAACATTTAAAGAAAGATTACATAGCTCAATGCAAGGTTTATCTGTCTCCGCCTTCGCTAAAAAATGTGATATGTCTGAAACAGTGATTAGAGATTATTTATCAGGAAAAACTTATCCATCTTTGACACGTCTGGAAGTGATTGCTGAAAAATGCAATGTTTCATATAACTGGCTGGCAACAGGCTATAAATTAGAAGTTTTAGATCCTAAAGAAGATGAAGCAGATGTCTACAACGAGAATATATACCGTATTCCCGTCTATAAAAAACAGTTACCAACCAAAGAAGAGGCGCAATCACAACGATATATTCGAGAAACACCTCCTGTCATGAACTATCCCGTTGTTGAAGGTTGGGCTTCTCATCGAGGATTAGATATCAAAAAATTAATCATTTATTGGGCTAAAGGGGATCTCATGTCGCCTGAAATCAACAATAATAATGGTTTAATTATTAATACGGAAATCGTTGAAATTATTGATGGAGCAATCTATTTAGTTGAATATGAAGATATTACCTTTTTACGTAAAGTTCGATTAACGCAAAATGGATGGGTTTTAATTTGTAACAATAACCAATTCCCTACCATTGAAGTCTCTAAAGAAAATTTTGATAAGTACCATTTTGTGGGTCGAGTTGTACAAATTATTAAAGATATTTTTTAGTCAAAAAATAGGCAAATATCGTTATTCAAGATATAATTGAAAAGCAAGAAAGAATAAAAAATGAACTCTTTCTTGCTTTAGTTTTTAATATTTTTAGAATCTGCAATAATAGGTAGTAAAATGTTGTTAAATTTCATAACTATCCATCAGTTTTAGGATATCTAACTCTATTCATTCTACTCGCAATGTTAATATCAACGATTCAATTTAATGAAAAATAGCAAATAATTAGGTCAATTATGTATCGATTTTTTGAAAAATTGGTGTCACCTTATCCTGAAAGTGAACCGCAACCAGCAGCTAAAAATTTTCTAGGTTTTATATGGCAATCAACCCAAGGCACTCGAATATTCATGCTGCTTTTAATTATATTTAGTGCACTCAGTGGCGCATTTGAAGCTTTTCTATTCGCTGCCCTTGGCAAAGTGGTGGATTGGCTTGCGATTGTCGAACCTAATGAGCTTTGGCAAAAAGAAAAAACATCGCTATTAATCTTAACCTTAATCATTTTATCCAGCACTTTGATTATTGGATTACAAACAATCATCAAGCATCAATGTTTAGCGGGAAATTTTCCAATGCGAATGCGTTGGAATTTACATCGACTAGTGCTTAATCAAAGTATGCGTTTTTTTCAAGATGAGTTTGCCGGAAGAATATCGGCAAAAGTTATGCAAACTGCATTAGCCGTTAGAGATACCTGCTTTCTTGTTGCTGATATCTTAATATTTGTGTTGATTTCGTTTATAACTATGGCTGCGGTAATCGGTCAATTAGCCCCTTGGCTATTGCTGCCATTCTTTGGGTGGTGTGTCCTTTATGGCTTAGCCATGTACTATTTTATTCCTCGCTTAAGTAAAGTTGCAAGTATGCAAGCAGATGCTCGTTCTACCATGACTGGACGTGTAACGGATGCTTATACAAACATTATGACGGTTAAACTGTTTTCTCATGCCGGTAATGAAGCAAAGTATGCCCAAGAGTCTATGGATGAGTTTTTGATTACTGTCAATAAACAAATGCGACTAGTCAGCAGTTTTGAAATCGTGAATCATTTACTATCTATTCTACTTATTTTATCAACGACTGGTGTTGCCTTGCTGTTATGGACAAATCAATTAGTTGGAATCGGTGCTATTGCAACAACAACAGCATTAGCGCTTCGTTTAAACGGTTTATCACATTGGATTATGTGGGAGCTTGCAGCTTTATTTGAAAATATTGGGGTTGTGAAAGATGGTATGAATACATTTTCAACTGCAACAACCATTGTTGATAAACCCAATGCCAAAAATCTAAATGTGACTGATGGAAAAATCGAGTTTAAAAATATTTATTTCACTTACGATGAAAAAATTCGAAATTCGGTAATTAACGATCTCAATTTAACTATTAAGCCCGGTCAAAAAATAGGGTTAGTTGGACGTTCTGGCGCCGGAAAATCAACATTAATTAATCTGTTATTACGTTTTTATGACTTACAACAAGGTAAAATTCTTATTGACGGACAAGACATTACCGAGATTAATCAAGAAAGCTTACGGGCGCAAATTGGTATGGTTACACAAGACACGTCCTTGTTACATCGAACTGTTCGGGAAAATTTACTTTATGGTAATAATCAAGCTACTGAACAAGAGATGATAGATGCGGCTAAAAAAGCCCATGCAGATAAATTTATTCAAACATTAATCGATGCTAATGGTAGAACCGGTTATGATGCTCATGTTGGTGAACGAGGTATAAAACTATCGGGTGGTCAAAGGCAACGCATTGCCATTGCTAGGGTGATCTTAAAAAATGCACCAATATTATTACTTGATGAAGCAACCAGTGCATTAGATTCAGAAATTGAACAAGCTATTCAAGAAAGTTTATACGCACTAATGGAAGGCAAAACCGTTATCGCTATAGCTCATCGTTTATCAACTATTGCCGCAATGGATAAACTGGTTGTTTTGGATGAAGGAAAAATTATCGAACAAGGTACACATCAAGAATTACTGGATAAAAATGGCTTATACGCTCAACTTTGGAAACATCAAAGCGGTGGTTTTTTACCAGATAGTCTATAAGTGCGTTTAACGGTTTGGCACCTTTGTTCTAGGTGCCAATATCATTTTTTATTCACCAATCACAAATTTTTTATAAAATTCAGATTCGAAACGCATTATTGCACTATTTTTAGGCTCATCCCTTCTTTCAGGATGATACCCCGAAAGTAACTGAACAAAAGCGATAATTTTTCCATCTGACTTCTCAATAAATCCAGCTAAATTATAGCTGCCTTGTATATATCCCGTTTTTGCTCGTATGGTTTCTATAAAAGGCGGTTGATTAAAGCTTTTACGATATTGTAATGTTCCATCCTTCCCTGCAACAGGAAGTTTTTCAATAATTTTGAGATCGCGATCATGAGCTGAAATATATTGCAGAATTTCCATCATTTTGTCTGCACTGACAAGATTCAATCTAGACAAACCTGAACCGTCAACAATCACCAAATTTTCGAGATCAATACCAGCTTTTTTAAGTAAAATTTGTTTAACCGCATCTCCACTATTTCGCCATGTACCTGAAATTTTAAAGTAATGAGCCCCAATTGTTCTAAAGATAGCATCAGCGTACAGATTGTTTGATTTTTTCAACATTACGGTTAACAATTCTGATAGCGGTGCAGACTGGCTTGAAACTAATAATGAAAGTTTGCTATTTATGGGCTCATTACGTGCTGAAATCGCACCATTAAACGAAATTTTCTGTTGTTTTAACTCATTTTTCAAAACATTTGAAAAATAATCCACACCATTAAGTACAGCAAATTTTAATGCTATTTTATCTGAACCTGACGCAATACATCCGGATAATTGATAGCGATTTTTGTCAGTATAACTGGCATCAAGCTCACAGTATTTATCATTCAAATCTTTACTGTCTTTAGCTATAGTTTTAACATTACCTGTCACCGTGACAGGAATATTTGAGGAAACAGAAATAGAGGCTTTAGCACCGACCTTACCCGGTTTGATTGTCACATAAAAACAATTATCATCGATAATTGCAGCTGACGGTGGTGCATTGTAACAAGCGGTTAAATTATTCCAAGACCAACCTTCTGCTTTATCGTGACTGGTAAATATAGAAGTATCTAAAATGACTTTTCCTGTTATTTTTTCAACCCCTTTCCCACGTAAACTTGCCAGCATATTTTTTAACTGTCCACGCGTAAAAGTTGGATCACCACTCAGTTGAATAATTAAATCACCATTTAATTGTTTATTGGCAATTGAACCATTAGTTAACATTTTAGTTTCAAATCTAAAATCCGCTCCTAATTCAAGTTCTGCTGCAAGTGCAGTGATCACTTTTTGGGTACTGGCTGGCTGTTTAAATTGATCGCTTTTATATTTAGCTAATGTTCTTGGTTTGTCATCAACAGATTGAACTAAAATTGATATATCACTACCTTTGGGTAACGAAGATACATAAGACTCAACTGACTGAGCTTGCAATAAAGCGGAAAAAAAAGAAATAATAAAAAAACTTACTACTTTGAAATTTTTCATCAAAATCAGCTCAAAATTATTTTAATTAATGGGAAGGGATATTGAAAACAAATATATCTTTTTTTGTTATTGCTATCAATATATACTCAACTACTTTTATATATATGTTCTGTAAAAATAGTTAAATTTTGTTATTAAAAGATCATGACATAACTACATATTAGGCGATAAATTATGATTCACAACTCATTAGGCTTTCCAATTGAAACGGTCATCGTTTTTATTGTATTAGCATTAACAGCTATTGTTATTGATTTATATGCACATCATAACGATAAACCCATAAATTTAAAAAATGCTGTATTATGGTCACTATTTTGGATTGCTGTAGCTTTAGGATTTACTCTTTATCTATATCTTCATCATGGTAGTGCAATAGCGAGCTTATTTATCACTGGTTATGTACTTGAAAAGGCTCTCTCTGTTGATAATTTATTTGTGATTATGGCTATCTTTTCATGGTTTTCTGTACCTGAAAATTATCGTCATCGCTTGCTTTATTGGGGAGTAATAGGCGCCATCATATTCCGTGCTATTTTTGTTATCATTGGGACGGGTTTATTAGCTTTAGGGCCTTGGATGGAACTCGTTTTTTCCGTTATTGTTGCTTTTACCGGTTTGATGATGTTAAAAAATCAAGGTGAAAATGAAGAAATAAAAGATTATTCAAACCATTTCGCTTATCGAATAGCAAAACGTATTTTTCCCGCTTATCCTAAAATTGTCGGGCATCATTTTTTATTAACCTCTAAACAGTTAGATCAAGAACTTGCAAAACCAGAAAACAGTAACTTAATTGGCAAATTACCTAAAAGAGCTTTATACGCAACCCCGCTTTTTTTATGTATTACTGTAATTGAACTTAGCGATGTGATGTTTGCCTTTGATTCTGTTCCTGCTGTCATCGCGGTTAGCCAAGAACCACTCATCGTTTATAGTGCCATGATTTTTGCAATTTTAGGTCTCAGAACCATGTATTTTGTTTTAGAAGCCATGAAACAATACTTAGTTCACTTAGGAAAAGCGGTTATTTGTTTACTGTTTTTTATAGCAATCAAATTAGCATTAAATGCAAGTAACCATTTATTTGGGCATGGTATTGATATTAGTCCTATAACAAGCCTTTATATCGTATTAGGCATTTTAGCTATCGGTATTATTGCCAGTATCATTTGGCCTGAAAAAGATCACCACAAAGCCGATTAATCTTCAGACAATGAGTAGGAATTCATCCTACTCATTATAGTAATAATTATTGACGTTTTAGCGAACGTATAAAATAGCTTATCCCTAAAATTACAAACCAAATTGGTGTTGCAATCAATGCTTGACGAGTATCTTTTTCAAAAGTAAGTAAGACAATAACAAATATAAAAAACATCAAGCTAACCAAGCACATCAAATTACCACCTGGCATCTTAAATTGAGATTGTTCGTGCAAATTCACTTTTTTACGTCGATAAGCCATATACGATATCAATATCATTGACCAAATAAACATAAATAATATGGCGGAAATCGTCGTTACTATGGTGAAAGCTTCCATCACATTAGGAACTAAATAAATCAGAACTACACCACCGAATAAACAAGTACATGAAAAGAGTAAACCATTGGCAGGAACTGAACGACGTGATAATTTTCCAAAAGGCTCTGGTGCATCTTGTTTTTTAGCCAAACCAAATAACATTCGGCTGGTAGAATAGATACCACTATTAGCCGACGAAGCAGCCGATGTTAATACCACAAAATTAATAATGCTTGCTGCCGCTGGTAAACCAATTAGGGTAAATAACTCAACAAATGGACTCTTATTTGGTGAAATAAATGACCATGGTGTCACACTCATAATGATAATTAATGCAAACACGTAAAAGAAGATAATACGTGCAGGCACAGAATTAATGGCTCGAGGTAAATTTTTATTCGGATCGACTGTTTCAGCGGCGGTAGTACCAACCAGTTCAATTCCCACAAAAGCAAAAATAGCTATCTGAAAACCGGCAAAGAATCCCATAAAACCATGAGGAAAAAATCCGCCATAATCCCAAAGATTCGAAAATGCAGCTGTGGTATTCGTTTGATCTGAGTGGTATGCTGTGAAAATTAATCCTAATCCAATACCAATCAAAGCTAAAATCGCAATAATTTTAATCATTGAAAACCAAAATTCGGTTTCGCCAAACATTTTTACTGTTAATAAATTAAGTGTTAACAGTAAAACGACGGTTAATAACATCGGGATCCAAGATTGCAAATCAGGAAACCAATGCTGTGCATAACCGGCAATAGCAACCACATCAGCAATACCTGTTACCACCCAACAAAACCAATAAGTCCAACCAGTAAAAAACCCTGCCCAAGGGCCGAGTAGATCATTGGCAAAATCACTAAACGATTTATATTTCAAGTTGGAAAGCAAGATTTCACCCATTGCTCGCATAACAAAAAATAAGATAAAACCAATAATCATGTAAACAAAGATGATCGACGGTCCAGCAAGGCTAATTGTTTTTCCTGATCCCATAAATAAGCCTGTACCAATTGCACCACTGATTGCAATTAACTGAATATGCCGATTAGAAAGGTTTCGTTTTAGGTCATTGTTTGAGGATGTATTGCTCATCACTATTATTACCTTTTATTCCGTAATTTTCGATTTTTTAAGGAATATAGGACTATAAATTCAATATTGCTAAATCGCAAGCTGATTTTTTATGAAAACTTTTTATTGTCCGTTAATAATTATGAGTAGTTTCTTATAATATAATTGTGTAGCATATTCAATACTGTTTATTATTGATAATAACTAATTAGATGAAAAAAAAACTCAATCATTATCTTTTCATTGTTTTTATTGCCTTTTTTACACTTTCGCTGTTAACCAGCTGTCAAGATAAACCCATTAAACAGGGTCAACAATACTCGGACGGGCGATTACCCTTATCACTTAATATCAGCTATCCAAATTTAGATACGCCTGTAAACATAACAGACTACATCATGCAGGTGGAACAAATAAAAACCGCATCGCCCGCATTATACAAACAAAATGAACATATTTATAAAGCTGTTGATGATTGGATTAATGGCTTGCTTGCTTCTAATGAATTTCACAAAGTAGGATTAAATAGTTACGAAATGGCAGGTCAAGATGGATTTGGAAACGTGCACTTAACTGGTTATTATACCCCAATTATTAAAGCCAGACATAAACCTACTAAAGAATTTAAATATCCTATTTATAAAATGCCGGTTAACTACAAAGGTCAATTACCAAGTCGACAACAGATTTATAAAGGTGCTTTAGCTGGTAAAGGACTTGAAATTGCTTATAGTAATTCATTAATTGAAAACTTCATTATGGAAGTTCAAGGTAGTGCCTATATCGATTTTGAAGACGGTGAACCTTTGGTCTTTTTCAGCTATGGCGGTAAAAATGGACATGGCTATTCCAGCATTGGAAGAATTTTAATTGAACAAGGTGAAATTGAAAAAGAAAAGATATCGTTACAAGCAATTAGAGATTGGGCAACAACTAAAACTGAAAAACAGCTCAAAGCCTTGCTAACCGAAAACCGTTCCTTTGTCTTTTTTAAGCCCCAATACAATGCTGATGTCAAAGGAGCAGCAACTGTACCTTTGGTTGCTAATGCATCGGTAGCATCAGATAAGTTACTTGTCCCTCTTGGTTCGGTGGTGTTAATGGATTTACCATTACTCGATGAGGATGGTCAATATAGTGGTAGACGAGAAACTCGTCTAATGGTTGCGCTCGATGTTGGAGGCGCCATAAAAGGCCATCATTTTGACCTTTATCTTGGCGTTGGAAATGACGCAGGTAAACTTGCTGGATACTACAATCATTATGGTCGGGCATGGGTAATTAAACCTTAATTTACGAACATCGACGGCATAACAAGAAACTGTTAAAATAGCAGGATAGAGGCTCAATTAAGGATAACTCATGAGATTATGCGATCGAGATATTGAAGCATATTTACAAAACGGTAAATTAAAAATAACCCCTCAACCAGCACCAAGTTCAATAAATGGCGCAACAGTTGATGTCAGGTTAGGTAATCAATTTCGGACTTTCCGAGAACATACAACTCCCTATATCGATTTAAGTGGACCCAAAGAAGAAGTTTCCGCAGTATTAGAACGTGTAATGAGTGATGAAATAGTACTATCTGAAGGTCATGTTTTTTACCTTCATCCAGGAGAACTTGCATTAGCCGTTACACTTGAATCTGTGACGATTCCTGATGATTTAGTTGGCTGGCTTGATGGACGTTCTTCATTAGCCAGACTTGGTCTTATGGTGCATGTAACTGCACACCGTATTGATCCAGGTTGGCAAGGACAAATTGTCTTAGAGTTTTTTAATTCTGGAAAAATCCCATTAGCACTTAGACCTGGGATGACTATCGGAGCCCTAAGTTTTGAGACTTTAACAGGGCGAGCGGCGAGACCTTACAATCGTCGACAAGATGCAAAATATAAAGACCAACATGGCGCTGTAGCCAGTCGTATTGATAAAGACTAAATCAGCATATAACCTTACTATAGGAACACTAATATGATAAAAAAAATATTGGTTACTCTTTTTATTTTAATTCTGATTATAGCTATTGGGATCATTTCACTGATTGTTTTTGTCGATCCTAATAATTTCCGAGGATTTATTTCTGATAAAGTAAGAGATAAAACAGGTTATGAATTAACTATTGAGGGTGATTTACGTTGGCATATTTGGCCACAAGTCAGTATATTAACCGATTCGGTAAAACTGAATGATACCGGTGCGCAAAAACCTATTTTGACCGCAGACAATATGCGACTAGATGTTGAACTGCTACCACTTTTTTCGAAAAAGTTGGTAGTAAAAAATGTTTTTGTTAAGTCGGCTGTCATCAATATTACCGATGATAGCAAAGGTGAAATGGCACATAAAAAAAACGCCAACAATATACCTCATAAACCTAATGAAGATAAACAAAAGAATGAAGAGCAAAGCAAATCAAGTTGGCAATTCACATTGAACAAATTTGAAGTTGCAGATAGCACTTTAGTACTACAACAAAAAGATACGCTAATCAATTTTAGGAACATTAACTTAACGGTTGAACAAAAAGCGGATAAAAATCTCAATGTTGATTTCAAAGGAAATGTTGATAAAAATCAACAGGATTTATTTTATGTTGCAAATGCCAATATTGATTTAAGTCAATATCCTGAACAGGCGACAATCGATCTGAAAAAATTTGATTATACGTTAACAGGTATCGGCATCCCTAGTGGCGAAATAAAAGGTAATTTGAAAACTATTTTACATTATCAAAAAAATCCGCAGAGCGTGAACACGCAAGATCTTCTATTATCAGTTAATGGTAATACATTTACAGGCAACGTTAGTCTCAATTTAGCTAACAAGCCTTATTTAGCGTTAGATCTCAATGCTGATAAATTAAATTTAGATCCGTTTATTACGGCCAAAGAGAAGCCTAGCGATAATGAAAGTAGTCCATCACAGCAAACGACACCTGTTGTATCGACAGTTCAAAAAACTAATAATGAACTTGATTTCCTAAATAGTTTCAATGCGAAAGCTAAGTTAAATATTAGGCAAATCGTTGCTAATCAAATAACACTTGATAATGTTCATGCTGATATCAGTAATAATGATGGTATTGCAACGTTTAATAACCTGAATTTTGATTTTGCCAAAGGGCATATTACGGCAAATGGTTTTGCCAGCGGCAAACAAAAGAATGCATTAATTAAACTGAGCAGTAAAATCAGTAATATCGATTTAAATGAATTCTTTAATCAAATCAATACACCAAATGATTTAGTAGGCGTATTTAATGCAAACGGAGAATTAGAAGCAAGCACCATTTCCACGGCTAACTTGTTATCCAGTTTACGAGGAAACGTTGCTATCAACATAGCTAATGCTAGATTGGATAATATTAATATTCAAAATATCATTCAAAATGCGGCAGCGACGTATAGTAAAGATGTGCTGACAACCGAAAATCAACAAAAATTCACCGAGTTTCATCAAATTTCTGCTAATGGTAATATAAATAATGGTAATTTGGATGTCACGACATTAACCGCTAATTCAGAAACATTAGATATTATAAATGGTTCGGGAAGAGTAGGACTAGTTCAAAAAGACCTCGATATCAATTTAAATGTCAAAATGCTAGGTGGTTGGAATGGAAAAAGTGAAACCATTGCCAAATTACAACAATTAACGATTCCACTACGAATTTATGGTGAATTTACAAAACTTCATTATCAAATTGATATTAGCCAAGTCTTTAAAGATGTTCTTAATGATAAACTACAACAAGGATTAGATAAACTTCGAGAAAAACTCGAAAATCGAAATTCAAAAGATGATTCTAAATCAAAATCGAAGCAAAAAGCGGCGGATATCTTAGGTCAGTTATTTAAAAAATAGTGCTTGATCTGCACGTTAAATTGATTGTTATGACGATCAATGATGTTAATAAAAAAGGTGAGATTAACTCACCTTTTTTTATTCGATAAAGAACATTTATTTATAGAATAAATTTACTTAAATCTTCATCAGCAACCAGTTTATCTAAGTGATCGCCTACATATTTAGCATCAATAGTAATAGTTTGACCACCTAATTCACTTGCATCAAACGAAACTTCTTCCATTAATCGTTCTAACACGGTATGCAAACGACGAGCGCCAATATTTTCATTTTGTTCATTCACCTGCCAAGCAGATTCAGCTATTTTACGGATACCATCAGGCGTAAATTCGATATTGACACCTTCTGTTGCCATTAATGCTTTGTATTGTACTGTAAGCGAGGCATTTGGCTCAGTTAAAATTCGCTCAAAATCTTCAGTTGTTAACGCCTGTAATTCAACCCTTATAGGTAAACGCCCTTGAAGTTCAGGGATTAAATCAGATGGATTAGCTGTTTGGAAAGCCCCCGAAGCAATAAATAAAATATGGTCGGTTTTTACTGCACCATGTTTAGTAGAAACAGTACATCCCTCAACAAGTGGTAATAGATCACGCTGTACACCTTCACGTGAAACATCAGGACCTGACGAATTACCTCGTTTACAGACTTTATCAATTTCATCAATAAATACGATCCCATTTTGTTCCACCGCTTCGATAGCTTCATGTTTAAGATCGTCAGGGTTAACCAATTTAGCAGCTTCTTCTTCAATCAACTGTTTAAATGCATCTTTAATTTTCATCTTACGTGGTTTGGTTTTTTGTCCACCTAGATTTTGAAACATTGATTGTAATTGATTAGTCATCTCTTCCATACCCGGAGGAGCCATAATTTCGACACCAATATTAACGCCAGCAACTTCAATCTCTATCTCTTTCTCGTCAAGCGTACCTTCACGTAATTTTTTTCGAAATGCTTGTCTTGCTGTAGAATCATTATTGTTTTCAACTTGTCCCCAGCCATCTTTAGCCGGTGGGACAAGTACATCTAAAATCCGTTCTTCAGCTAGTTCTTCAGCACGATTACGATTTCTTTCCATCGCTTCTTGTCGAATCATTTTTACCGCTGAATCCGTCAAATCACGAATAATGGAATCGACTTCCTTACCAACGTAACCTACTTCAGTAAATTTCGTCGCTTCAACTTTGATAAAAGGTGCATGAGCTAATTTCGCTAGGCGCCTTGCAATTTCTGTTTTACCAACACCAGTTGGACCAATCATTAATATATTTTTTGGGGTGACTTCGTGACGGAGTGCTTCATCTAGTTGCATACGACGCCAACGATTACGTAACGCTATTGCAACGGAACGTTTAGCTTTATCTTGTCCAATAATATGTTGGTTTAGTTCGCTTACAATTTCGCGAGGAGTCATTTCAGACATAATATAATTCTCTTAAATCAGTTAAATTAATAATTAAGTTCTTCAATCGTTTGGAAATTATTGGTATACACACAAATATCGCCGGCAATCGATAATGATTTTTGTACAATATCATGTGCAGATAAAGAAGTATTATCCAGCAAAGCTCTTGCCGCAGCTTGAGCATAAGGTCCACCAGAACCAATTGCAATTAAATCATCTTCTGGTTGAATTACATCCCCTGTACCAGTAATAATTAGTGAAGCACTTTCATCAGCAACAGCAAGTAAAGCTTCTAATTTGCGTAACATTCTGTCTGTTCGCCAATCTTTAGCTAGTTCAACAGCGGCCTTCGTCAAATGACCTTGATGCATTTCTAATTTACGCTCAAATAATTCAAAAAGTGTAAAAGCATCAGCAGTACCACCAGCAAAACCTGCAATCACTTTGTTATTATAAAGACGACGAACTTTACGTGCATTTCCTTTCATAATAATACGTTCGCCTAGTGTGACTTGACCGTCTCCACCGATTACAACTTGCCCTTCTCGACGGACACTGACAATTGTTGTCATATTCTGCTCCTTCTCTTACATAAATATCTTAATTTGGAATGAATAGGTTATATATTGGGATGATAAATTGGTTTTCAACATCTTTTATACAAAGATGTTGTCGATTTATTGAATGAATAGATAATCAAGATTCATTTCACATTGTAAAATTAATTGAAAATCCATATTTACTATGGCTCAAAGTTGATTATCATCTTTTTGACTTCAGGATAAAGTATTTGAGAAGGTTCCGGAATTATGGCTAACAATGTAGCAGCAACGGCTTCACGGCATAATGCATCATCGCCACTTAACACTTTATGATCTAATAATAGACCATCCGGTGCGATTTGAATTTGTAATTGGCAACGCTGACCTACATAAAGACGATTTGGATTAATAAATTTATTACTTATAGCGGTTTTAACTAAAAATTTATATTTATCTAATTCGCCGTTAGAAACACCCTTTCTTGTTGCTGGTGCGCTTGATCCACCTGTCGTAAGTTCACCTAATAGATCATTAACAGCTTTATCATTTGCTGCCTTTTGTTGCGCAGCTCGTTTAGCAGCTTCCTTTTTTTCGCGTGCCGCTTTTTCTTCAGCAGCTTTTTTTTCTGCTTCTTGCTTTTCTCGTGCTGCTTTTTCTGCAGCAGCTCTTTTTTCTGCTTCTAACTTTTCTCGTGCTGCTTTTTCTTCAGCTGCTCGCTTTTCAGCTTCTTGCTTTTCTCGTGCTGCTTTTTC
>CALYQY010000062.1 GCA_945291235.1 uncultured Gilliamella sp. | reverse complement strand
GTTCTACCGACTGAACTATGGAGGAACCGAAATGTAGCGCGCATATTATAGATTTTATGGCGCTATGTCAATAGTTAAATTATTTTAAATTGTTATTCAGTTTTTTATTACCTCCATTTATTAGCATTCAAGTGTTAGGATTGTCTTGAATAATTCCTTTTGTCTTAATAATTGTTGTGGATGAGAACCGAGCTCACCTTGCGGAATGGTTTGCTTAAGATTTCGGTAATAATCGATCCAATAAGGGATAAACTGATCTGTGGTTAAATCTTTAAAATTCATTGGATATAATTGAAAATAATCTTCGCCCGTTTGATGCCTAAAGGCATAAGTTATTAGTTCACTACAGTAAAAACCTTTGGCATTAGCATCAAAACTATCGTTATAAGGGAAACCTATAAAAGCTTTGATACGCATTAATGCGTTTTTTATCACTAATTGGTTATTAATGGTACCAATTATATTGTATCTACCAGCAGTCAAAAATCGGTTAAGTGTATTTTTAATTACGCCTTTTTTAGGTATGGCTTCAATGACAATATTTTGACCAATATATAATCCTACATGATTTATTTTATTCATCAATTGATTGTCATTGGGCGCTGAACCACTATAGCTAACCGCACCATTAAATGTATTCTCTTCTCTTAAATACTGGAAGAGAATATCACCACACTTAATATTATTGTTTTTTAGCACGATAACGCCAAAGTGAAAACATTGTAAAGGTCGCAATAATAAATTTTAATGCATCAACCCCTACAAATGGCAGATATCCCACTTTAAATGCTTCTACAAAGCTAATATGTAAATAGCCCATTAAATACACCACACCAAATACGAAAAGCAATTGATGTGCGCAGGCAAAGGCAATTAAGCCCAGAATAAAGTGGCGGTCATAGCCTTTTTCTGCTGCATATCCGGCTAGATAAGCGCTAAACACATAGCCATATAAATAACCTGCCGAAGGTGATGCCAGAGCCATAATACCACCGCTACCATTGGCAAATAATGGTAATCCTATCGCACCTAAAAGTAGATATTGCAGTATGGCTAATGCACCTAATTTACGGCCTAAAAAAGCGCCAATAAGCAGTACTGCTAACGATTGTAAAGTAAACGGAACCGGGTAAGTAGGAATGCTAATATTGGCTGCCAGCCCTAACAGTAGTGCCGCACTGGTGGTGGTAAGTAGCTTACGTTGCCAGGTAGATAAGTTAACCAGAGTTGTGATAAATGTAGGGTAATAAGTTGTCATTTGTTGCTTCATTATTTTTTACCTTTGATACATGATTAATCTGGTCATAATAAAGCATTATTGATTATTGTAAACTATTTTTTATAAAAATAGTTTACAACTGAGCTGGAAATAATGTTAGCTATCACCCTAATAAGCAGTGATAGCATAGCGCCTTTTGAGATTAAACTAAGAATGGATTATTGAGTCGTTCATGTCCAAAGCTAGACATCGGACCATGTCCAGGTACGAAAATAAAATCATCGCCAAGTGGCAATAATTTGTGAGTAATTGATGAAATTAAATCTGCGTGATTGCCCCTAGGAAAATCTGTTCGCCCTATACTGCCATTAAATAACACATCACCCACAAAGGCTATTTTATCCGGATGATTGATAAACACGATATGGCCGGGCGTATGACCGGGGCAGAAAAGTACATCAAGCGAGATGTTGCCAACTTGAATTTTGTCACCTTCTTTTAGCCAACGATCGGGTAAAAAAGGGTTAATGAAGGGGAAACCAAATTGTATGCATTGCTCAGGTAAAGACGTAAACAAAAATTCATCTTCTTGTTGAGAGCCAATAATGTTGACATCATAATGATTAGCTAATTCAACAGCCGCTCCGACATGATCTAAGTGGCCATGCGTTAATAAAATTTGTTTAATATTTACGCCTAACTTTTCAACCGCTTTTTTGAGTAATTCCGGTTCACCACCAGGATCAACAAAGGCCGCTTCCATTGTTTGATCACACCAAATAATGCTGCAATTTTCTTGAAAAGCCGTCACCGGAATAATTTGGTACTGAAACATACATTTATCTCCTTGTTTCTTGATGATGAGCGGTTAAGTTTTTTCCGTCTTGTTTTGTGAGTTGAGCAAATATTATACTGGATAATACAGTCACGACACCTAGTATAACAAATGTTAATTGAAAAGCGTGAATTGTGCTGGTTGAACGGCTTATCAATCTTACCAAGACAGCACCTAAACCGGTGCCAAAACTGATTGCTAATTGTTGATTAACGGCCATAAGGCTATTACCGCTACTGGTTGATTCTCCTTGTAAATCCGCTAATGTGATGCTGTTCATTGCGGTATATTGCATGGAATTAACACCACCAATACAAAAAAGCAGTATGCCAATAAATATTAATGGCGTTGAAGCGTTGAGTTCAGACATTAAAATTATTAACAGACCAGCTAAAATAGTATTTGTAATTAGTACAAAACGATAGCCTAACCGACCTAAAACATGTGGGATAAATATTCTGGTACAGATTGAGGCAACCGCCATAGGCACCAACATGATACCGGCAAATATAGCGGAATAACCAAAGCCGACTTGTAATAGCAGTGGGATAAGGAATGGCACGCCTGAAATACCTAATCGACAAATTAGATTGCCTATAATGCCTATTTTGAAGGTGCGGATGTTAAAAAGTGTTAATGGAAATAATGGCGCTTGTTTGTTTTTCGCATAATAACGATAAATGATTAAAAATATTATACTGACAACGGCAAGAATTAACGAAATGTAAGCAGGTTGACCTTCATTTAATAACTCGACCCCTAACGTTGCGCTAATAAAAGTGATAACAATAAAGATAAAGCCAAGCAAGTCAAAAGGCATGCGCTCACCTTTTATATTAGGCATGTATTTCCAGCTTATTATCACACCTAACACACCAATGGGAATGTTAATAAAAAAGACCCAATGCCAACTAACCATATCGACTAAATAGCCACCTAAAACAGGACCAACAACCGGCCCGACTAGACCGGGAATCGTTGCGGTATTTAACGCCGCTAAAAATTCGCTACGCTTGAATGCTTTGATTAATACTAAACGAGATACCGGCACCATCATCGAACCGCCAATACCCTGAATAACTCGAGATATATCCAGAAAAATTAATGAGTTGGATAATGCGCATAGCAATGAGCCAAAGGTAAAGAGCGTTACTGCCATGACAAAAATATTTCTTGTACCAAATTTATCGGATAAAAACCCACTGACCGGAATAAATAAGGCAAGGGTTAATGCATAACAAATAACAGCGGATTGCATATTCAATGGCGATTGATTTAAATCTGTTGCCATAGTCGGCAATGCTGTGTTTAAAATGGAGGTATCGAGCGACTGCATAAAAAAAGCAAAAGCTGCAATCCAAGGTAAAATTCGATACACAAACGGTGGTAACTGTAATTCGCTATTCATTTTTGTTTAGCCTAAATTTGATTTGATATGCCGGGTGTAGGGATTGGAAGCAATCCCCGAAAATGAGCTCTCCAGTTTTGTTTAGGTAAACTTTGGAGAGCAGTTAAAAATCATTTTACAACAATATAAATTAATTGTTGGCTTTTTTCTTATTTTTAACAGGTTTGCCTTGCCAATAGCCAGCAAGTAGGGATCCGGAAATATTGTGCCAAACTGAAAATATTGCAGCAGGTAGTGCGGATAGTGCTGAAAAATAGGTTGTGCCAAGTGTTGCTGCCAAGGCTGAATTTTGCATGCCGACTTCCAGCGACATCGTTCGGCAGGTTGATTCATCAAAGCCAAATAAACGTCCGCCCCAGTATCCGCCAATGAGTCCTAAACCATTATGAATAATAACGGCAAACATAACGGTACAGCCAACTTGACCAATTTGCGCATGACTACCTGCAACTACAATACAAATAATGAGTAATATGCAGATCATCGACATTAAAGGTAAAAATCGCTCACATTTTTTTACGACAGGATTAAGGAAATGGTGAACAAGTAAGCCTAGCATTATAGGAATAAGAACGATTTGGACAATATGCACCAACATACCCCAAACCGGCACTTCAACGGTTGTCCCGACGAGTAAAAGTGTCAAAATAGGGGTAACTACAACGCCGACGAGTGTTGAAACAGAAGAAATGGTAATAGATAACGCCACATCGCCTTTAGCCAGATAGATCATTACATTTGATGCCGTTCCGCTTGCCACACTACCAACCAGCACCATACCGACTAATAACTCAGGTCGCATGGTAAAGAGTTTAGATAAAATCAAGGCAGTTAATGGCATGACGATATAGTGCAAGAGCGTACATATCACCACCGCTTTGGGTTTGGTTACCACCCGTTTAAAATCATCAATACTTAACGTAACGCCCATTGTGAACATCACAAACATTAAAAGTTGTGAAGTATGGGGCCTCACAGGCATAAAAGTATTAGGGAAAAAATAGGCGATAAATGCACAAACTATTGCCCATAAAGGGAATAGGCGTGTAAGTGAAATTAGGGATTGAACAAACAGTTGATTATAACGTTTAGCCATAAGAATCCGCCTTGTGATTCATTGATATAACTTTATAAAAATTATAGAGTTATTTTAATCGCTATGTGGTCTTTCCATTTTATTGATTCTACTAAATAGCGTCAAGGTATTTGTTAATATCGTATTGCGTATTTGCTCAGCCGGCTCATTTCGAAGTTGGCAAAGAATATTAAACGTTTCAACAATATA
Source organism: uncultured Gilliamella sp. (assembly GCA_945291235.1). Next base: position 9,183 of record CALYQY010000062.1, on the reverse strand, counting down.
CTCAGGACGATTTGCTTGCCCTTGTCGACCACACAATGGCATATCGGGAGCGTCAGTTTCCAATACTAAACTCTCAAGAGGTAATTGAGCAATAGTGTTGCGGGTTTTATTCGCTCGGGCATAACTTATTACCCCACCCACGCCAATATAATAACCAATTTTGATCAATTGCATGGCTTGTTGATAACTACCGGAAAAACCATGAATCACGCCCCGACACGGTAAATCAGCTTGATGAAGTTCATGATAGATAATGTCATGGGTTTTACGAGAGTGCACTAATACCGGTAGATCACACTGTTTGGCAAGCGCTAGCTGTGATCTAAAAAAAGATAATTGCTGTTGCCAATCAATAGTTTGATCATATTTATCTAAACCAATTTCACCAATTGCGACCAGCTTTTTAGGTTTTTGCTTAACAATATGGCCAAGCTGCTCAAGGTCGGCTTGTGTATGTTGGTAGATAGGGTGTAAGCCCAAAGCGGCATAAACTTCATCGTAATCGTTCGCCAGTTGCAATATGGTATTAAAATGATTAACCGATACCCCGGGTATGATTAAACCGACAATTTGGGCTTGACGCAATTGTCGGATTGAATCAGTTATATCATCAGTAAAAAGAGGAAAATCGAAATGGCAATGTGTGTCAATAAACATTTAGCCTCCTATTATTCAATTACTTGATGTTGTAATATTGGCAATAAAAATCGCTGAGCTAAAAGGGTAATTTGTTCAATTAAATCATCGGTTAATTCCGGATAGATACGAGCGTAGTACTGGTCACACTCTGCAAAATGGTATAAACCACCTTGCCAGATGCTAAGTAATTGATTGTAAGCTTTTTCGCTCGGTTCTATTTCGCCAGTTTTGGAGTTATAAGCTGTAACCAACCAGCTCCATGCACTTTTCAATGGGAGTAATAAAGGCTGATTGATTCCCTGTAAATAGCCTTCGACAAGATCGGTTAAAAATGCTAAAGCTTTATTGGCATTTATATGCAAAAACCGCCACTCGGTATCTTCACGTCCATAAGTACGGCTTTGGCTATCGACGTTATCGGGATTTAAAATACAATACAGTAGGTGATCTATCCATAAGGCAATCCCTTCACGAATGGAAAGTTTAGACGGGCGCCAAGTAAAAATACCGTCAGATTGGATATGGGTTAACCAGCCTTGTAATGGATAGTGTTGTTGGTTAATCGCAATGACTAAATTGACTTCTAAGGTTGATGTGCTAAGCCGCTCTTGCATAATTTTATTTGCTAACGGTTGCAAAGCTTCATACTGTTCATCATAGATTATTTCACCAAATGCACCGTCGGGTAGTTCACCGGTTAAGGCTAAGCGTGGATAAACGTTATCAGTAGCGCTACGCTCTGGATCAATTAATTGATTTAAAATTTGGACATTTAATTGATAACGTTGAAAATTGTCGAGATTGAAATTTTCAGCATCCGGTAGCGTATCATCTAAATAGTTAACATAAAAATTAAATCGCTTTTGTAGAAAAAAGCGGATTGAATGTTGATAAAAACGTTTAAGTTCATCAACATGAATATTATCGACAGTGATTTTCGGTATATCGCTAATAAATGACTGACTTTGACCTTTATTTGATGCAGCCGGTAACCATTCATCTGCATAGCTTTTAAAATCGCTCAGAAAATTTTGCGGATTAAATGGGGTGCGCGTGTGCATAACACGTAAAATATTAGCTGTTTTGGATATTGAATCTAATTTATCCTCAGAATTATCAGCATAATACTGGTTTATATAGTCCCAAAGTTCATCGACTAATACCGAAGGATAACGCTCTGTGTCATCTTTCATATCTCGCCCGATATAGCTGATATATAACTGATTTTGTGCCGATAATATTGCTTCTAAAAATAGATAACGATCATCAGTTCGTCGACTTCTATCGCCTCGTCTTGGGTGCTGTGCAATTAAATCAAAATCGAGTGGAAGCGAGGTTCTTGGATAATCACCATCATTCATGCCTAATAAACAAACCACTTTAAATGGAATAGATCGCATTGGCATCATGGTGCAAAAATTAATTTTACCCACTAAAAAGCGATGAGCTAAGTGATTTTGTTCTAAGCGAGATTGCATGGCGTCGTGCAAAATCGTAATGGAGATATTATCGGTAAAATTAGCCTGTAAACCGCTGGTTATCAGTTTTTGCCACTCATCTTGAATCATTAATAAAATTGTTTCACGTTGACCATTACTAATAAAAAAATCATTAATAAGCTCAACGCAGCAGCTTTGCCACTCAATTAATGGTTTGTTTTCATTGAGGATGACTAACCATTTTTGTACTACGCTAATAAATTCAGCTAATTGACCAATCAATTCTGCATCTAAACCGGTTGCGCCGTCATAGGGTAAAATTTGTTGCCAGCCGCCTTGTTCACTACTCATAGTATAACCAAGTAACAATCGTTCCAGACCGAATAACCAGCTATGTGCATTTGCAAGCCCGAAGCGAATTCCTGATTCGATGATCCAAGTGCGCAACAGTGTCAGTTGTGATTCATTTATAGCAAATTTTTCAGCAATGGCGGGTATTTCCAGTAAATTAAATAGCTCTTCAGCGGTAAATCGGCTTTGTGGGAAATTTAAAATAGCAAAGAAACCTTGAACAATGGGATCAATATTCCGGGCTTTTTGATCTGAAATCGTAAAAGGTAAATAACGTTGCTTATCGGCATTAGCAAAAACAGCTTGAATATAAGGGACATATTTATCAATATCTGAAACCATAACAATACAGTCACGTAACTCAAGTGTTGGATCGGCGTCGAATGCTGAAAGTAGATAGTCATAAAGTACTTCAACTTCACGTTGTTGGCTGTGACAAGCATGAAACGTTATCGATTTATCCGCCTTATTAATTTCCCGATTAATTTGCTCACTTTGATAAAGTTCTAAAATATCTTGTTGAATAGCATGTAACAGGCTGTTGCGGTCATGATCAACATAGACATCGATATCTTGTTTATTCTCAAATTCCTGTAATAAATAAAGGTTATCACGCCCCAATTTTCCCCATGAGGTGAGTAATGCATTGGGGATTTTATCTGGGGTGGTTAAGGTCTCTGATAACTGTTTTTCGACAATATCGCCCCAATACCATTTGCAAGGGTTATTGAACATTAAATGTACATCAATATGCTGTCCAAGTGCCGAAAGTAAAGAGAGATATATTGGCGGTAATGAGGTGATACCAAAGATAAAAATGCGTTTAGGTAGCGGAGCTAATCTTGAACGGTCAAAGCTATCATCTAATAAGATTTCAAGCATCTGTTGATAAATATTTGCCCGATGATAAGGCTGACTAATTGCAATCAACTCTCGCCACAATTGCGCTTGCCATATTTCATCGGGATGATGATTTAATTCATTTACTGTTTGGTTCAATTCCCATTTTGCCAGCCAGTCGGGGCGATATACTAAGTACTGGTCAAATAAACGAGCAACTCGAGTTGCAAGCTGATAAAGCTTTTTTTCGGATTGATCAATATTGAGATAATTTTTTAGTGCACTAAATTCTGATCTCTCAATCAGCTTTGGTATTAAATAATATAAACGCCAAGTCATCGCTTCCGGATTGAAGCTATTTTCCAATGGCGCATCGGGTAACAATGTTTGATAAACTTGCCAAATGAAATCTGTTGGGAAAGGAAACGCCACATTGGCAACGATGCCAAGTGCATCGGCAAGTTCAATTTGTAACCATTGCGCCATTCCTTGACTTTGTACCATAACAACATCCGGCGTAAATACGTCTTGTAGTGGTTGCCTTTGCATCAATTCACTTACGAGTGATTTGAGTAGATCGACTTGATTTGAATGGTAAATGGTGAACATAGTTGCTTTTATGTCGAGAAAGTTACTAAAATTATCGCTGATAGCGAATAATAAATCCAGTATCCTATTATTATAAATATTCGATTATGTATCTGCAGTGCGTTTGAATGCGATTTTTACTATGAAAATGTTTATGTCGTTAACTTCGATTATTTATCGGAATCAAAAATCAATTTTGGCAAATGAGTCAGGCAATGTTATTAAAATAGCCTGTATTATCATTTTTTTGCTATGTGAGTTTTTAGATGTAGCGATTTATGCTTTACAGATTGATGAACGTAACGCTATAACAAAATAAAAAGGTTACTAAATTTGCTTTGGTAACCTTTTTTATTTTGGTAACTAAGTTATTGACCAATACGGCGGGTTAATTCAATAACTCGCATTTTCGCCAATGCTTTTGATAGTTCGGCAGATGCTTGGGCAAATGACATGTCATCACTTGGGTGATTAATATGCTCTTGGGCTTGTCTAACTGCTTCTTGTGCTCTGGCTTCGTCTAAGTCTTCGCCTCGAATAGCAGTATCAGCGAGAATTGTCACTATATTCGGTTGAACTTCTAAGATGCCACCAGATAAATAGATAAATTCTTCTTCACCATCTGCTTTCACAATGCCTACCATACCCGGTTTAATGGTGGTAAGTAGGGGAGTATGACCCGGATAGATTCCTAGTTCACCTTCTCGCCCTGTGACTCTGATTCGCTGAACATCACCTGAAAATAGGTGAGATTCAGCACTAACAACTTCTAATTGATAGGAAGTTAGTGCCATAATACTCTCTCCGTTCAATGAATCTCTTACAGAGATTTCGCCTTCTCAATCGCTTCATCAATTGAACCAACCATATAAAATGCCTGTTCAGGTATATGGTCATAATCACCGTTCATGATGCCAGTAAATGCACTAATTGTGTCTTTTAATGGCACATATTTACCTGGCGAACCGGTAAAGACTTCTGCCACGAAGAATGGTTGTGATAAGAAGCGTTGAATCTTACGAGCACGAGCAACGGTCAATTTGTCATCTTCTGATAGTTCATCCATACCAAGAATAGCGATAATATCTTTTAATTCTTGATAACGTTGAAGAATTGACTGAACGCCACGAGCACAATCATAATGTTCTTGACCAACAACAAGTGGATCTAATTGACGACTTGTTGAGTCAAGTGGGTCAACCGCTGGGTAAATCCCTAATGATGCGATTTGACGACTTAATACGATTGTTGCATCCAAGTGAGCAAAGGTTGTTGCTGGCGATGGGTCAGTTAAGTCATCGGCAGGTACATATACCGCTTGAATTGAAGTGATTGAACCGGTTTTGGTTGAAGTGATACGTTCTTGTAGTAAGCCCATTTCTTCAGCTAAGGTTGGTTGGTAACCTACCGCAGATGGCATACGACCTAATAGCGCAGATACTTCAGTACCGGCTAGTGTATAACGATAAATATTATCGATGAATAATAATACGTCTTTACCTTCATCACGGAATTTTTCAGCCATGGTTAAACCAGTTAACGCAACACGTAAACGGTTTCCTGGTGGCTCATTCATCTGACCGTAAACTAATGATACTTTGTCAAGTACGTTTGATTCTTTCATTTCGTGATAGAAGTCATTACCTTCACGAGTACGCTCACCTACACCGGTAAATACTGAATAACCAGAGTGCTCGATAGCGATGTTACGGATTAACTCCATCATGTTAACGGTTTTACCAACACCTGCACCACCGAATAGACCGACTTTACCACCTTTAGCAAATGGACAAATTAAGTCGATAACTTTAATACCGGTTTCAAGTAATTCAGTTGAGTTGGCAAGTTCTTCATAAGTTGGTGCAGCACGGTGGATCGCCCAACGCTCTTCTTCACCAATTGGGCCTGCTTTATCAACAGGATCACCAAGTACATTCATAATACGACCTAGCGTTTTAGTACCTACCGGTACTTCAATGCCGTGGCCAGTGTTTACGACGTTAAGTCCACGTCTTAAACCATCAGATGAGCCCATTGCGATACAACAAACAACGCCACCACCTAATTGTTGCTGAACTTCCAGAACTAATTTTTCGGTGCCAGTTTCCACTTCTAATGCATCATATACCTTTGGTACTGCATCTTCTGGGAATTCGACATCAACCACCGCACCGATGATCTGGACAATCTTTCCAGTAGCCATTTTTATTCCTCTACGTCTTTTTCTTAACTATAAGCCAATATTTAGCACTAACCTGAAACAGCAGCTGCACCCGATACAATATCAATTAATTCGTTGGTAATCGCACCTTGACGTGCTTTGTTATACACAATTTGTAATTCATTAATTAAATTTGCACCGTTATCGGTTGCTGCTTTCATGGCCACCATTCTTGCTGCTTGTTCACTCGCTAAATTGTCAACCACCGCTTGATAGACTTGTGATTCAATATAACGACGTAAAATCACATCTAATAATGATTTTGCATCTGGCTCATAAATATAATCCCATGATGAAGCTTTTAGCTCTTTATCTTCTGAATGTGGTAATGGTAATAATTGCTGTATTGTCGGCTTTTGGGACATGGTATTAATAAATTTATTGGTTACTATATATAATTTATCAATTTTACCGTTGTCATATGCCTCAAGCATTGTTTTTACCGGACCAATTAAATCAGATAAAGTGGGTTCGTCACCTAAATTAGTTACTTGGGTTAAAATATTCGTTTTTACTGAAGAGAAAAACGATACCCCACGTGAACCAATTAAAGCCACATCTGCTTCAACACCTTTCTCTTGCCATGCTGACATATCAGCAATGACAGTTTTGAAAAGATTGATATTTAATCCACCACATAAACCACGATCGGTTGATATGATAAGATAGCCAACTCGCTTTACATCTCTTTCTTCTAAATAGGGATGTTTGGCGCCTATTTGAGCTAACGCTAAATGTCCAATTACTTCACGAATCATTTCAGCATATGGACGACTAGCAGCCATTCTGTCCTGCGTTTTACGCATTTTAGAGTTGGCTACCATTTCCATCGCTTTGGTGATCTTTTGCGTACTTTGGATACTGGCAATTTTCGTTCTAATCTCTTTTGCATTAGCCATTTGTTACCTCACCCTTACCAAGTTTGAGTTGATTTAAAGCTTTCAAGCAATGCTTTTAACTTACTTTCAATCTCATCGTTGTAATTGCCTGTCTCGTCGATCTGTTTTACAAAATCGGCATATTGACTATGGGCATAAGATAGAAGTGCTGTTTCAAATGATAATACTTTAGCAAGTTCAACATCTTCTAGATAACCACGCTCAGCGGCATAAAGTACAATTGATTGCTCTGCAACAGTCATTGGTGAATATTGCTTTTGTTTGAGTAATTCAGTTACTTTTTCACCGTGGCTTAATTGGTTTCTTGTTGCTTCGTCTAAGTCAGATGCAAATTGTGAGAAAGCGGCTAATTCACGATATTGTGCAAGTGCTGTACGAATACCGCCTGATAATTTTTTCATTATCTTAGTTTGAGCCGCACCACCTACACGAGAAACCGAGATACCTGGGTTTACCGCAGGACGGATACCCGAGTTGAATAAGCTGGTTTCAAGGAAGATCTGACCATCTGTAATCGAAATTACGTTAGTTGGTACGAATGCAGAAACGTCACCCGCTTGAGTTTCGATAATTGGTAACGCAGTTAATGAACCGGTTTTACCTTTTACTTCGCCTTTAGTGAACTCTTCAACATAAGCTTCGTTAACACGAGCTGCACGTTCAAGTAAACGTGAGTGAAGATAGAACACGTCACCAGGATAAGCTTCACGTCCAGGTGGACGACGAAGTAGTAATGAAATTTGACGATAAGCAACGGCTTGTTTCGATAAATCATCATAAACAATTAGTGCATCTTGTCCGCGGTCACGGAAGTATTCTCCCATAGCACAACCCGCGTAAGGTGCTAAGTATTGTAATGCTGCTGATTCAGATGCTGATGCAACAACCACAATGGTATTTTTAAGTGCACCGTGCTCTTCAAGTTTACGCACTACGTTAGCAATAGTTGATTGTTTTTGACCGATTGCGACATAGATACATTTAACACCAGAATCACGTTGATTAATAATGGCGTCGATGGCTAATGCGGTTTTACCGGTTTGACGGTCACCGATGATAAGTTCACGTTGACCACGACCAATTGGAATCATTGAGTCAACTGCTTTATAACCAGTTTGTAACGCTTGGTCAACAGATTGACGATCGATAACGCCTGGCGCAACAACTTCTACAGGTGAGAAGCCGTCATGTTGAATCGAACCTTTACCATCAATTGGTTCACCAAGTGTGTTAATAACACGGCCTAATAAACCATCACCTACTGGTACCTGTAAAATACGGCCAGTACATTGTACTTTCATCCCTTCAGATAAGTCTTCGTATGGTCCCATGACCACCGCACCAACAGAATCTCTTTCAAGGTTTAATGCCATTGCATATCGGTTGCCTGGTAATGCAATCATTTCGCCTTGCATGACATCAGTTAATCCGTGGATTCGAAGGATACCATCACTTACTGAGATGATCGTTCCTTCATTGTGAGCATCACTCACAATATTGAACTGAGCTATCCGCTCTTTAATTAGTTCACTTATTTCAGTTGAATTTAGCTGCATTATCAGTCCCCTTAAGACTGTAGAACGTCATTTAGTCGATTTAGACGTCCTCTGATACTACTATCAATAACCATATCGCCCGTACGAATAATAAAACCAGAAATGAGCGATTTATCGATTTGACATTTTAGTTTTACTTTTCGTGATAAACGTTTTTCGACAGCGATAGAAATCTTATTAAGTTGTTCGCTTGTTAGCTCACTGGCAGAAATCACATCCACATCTGCTTGGGCATCTTTATCTAAGCAATATTGTTCAAACAGAGCTAACACTTCAGGAAGAAGGGATAAACGCTTGTTCTCGGCCATTATCTTAATAAAATTAGTACTAAACTCATCTAAGACATCTTTACAGATATTGATGAGTAAATTTGCTACCGAATCGGTTTTCATGTCAGATGTTAAGATGCTTCTTACTTGTGCATCTTTGCTTACTTGGGATGTTAACACCAACATTTTATGCCATGATTCGATGCTGTTTTTTTCTACCGCAAAATCAAAAGCAGCTTTAGCATAAGGGCGAGCAACCGTAATTAAGTCAGCCATTGCTCTAATCTCCCTATAATTCCGCTACAAGTTTATCAATGATGTCGCTATTAGCGGCTTCATTAACAGAACGTTCAATAATTTTTTCTGCACCGGCAATAGCGA